>CALGND010000071.1 GCA_937958675.1 uncultured Granulosicoccaceae bacterium | reverse complement strand
CAGATGAATGGAAAACAGCAATGGAAGCCAACGGCTTAGCACCTTTTACTAAAGTGGGCGGCGACTTCCAAAGCTACGTTGATCAAGTGGTCGGTGAAGTCCGTGAACTATCTAAAGAAATCGGCGTAATCCAGTAATGCTTGGAGACCGTGCCCTCGGGCTGGTTTCATTAATGGTGGCACTCGCGTATATCGCGAGTGCCACTCAGATCCAAACCAGCTTCTTACAAGACCCAGTCGGCCCTAAGGCGTTTCCTATCCTGATTGGTGTAGTCGCAGCCCTTGCCTCACTGGTACTGATTGTTAAACCCGATCCCACGCCTGACTGGCCAGCCGGTAAAACCTTTTTATCATTGCTGTTTGCTGTTGCCGTGCTGGTGGCTTATGCCTTCGCACTGAAGCCATTTGGTTTTCTATTACCCACCGCCGTGACCGCCGCCATATTGAGCTATCAAATTTCGCCTAAACCACTAGCAGCGATATTAAGTGGCCTTGGCTTATCGATTGGGCTGTTTGTTTTATTTAAATATGCGCTTGGCTTGGGGTTAGTGCCTTTCCCCGCTGCCTTTAGCTAATTGCAGCAATGCAAGCACTACCGAATTAACTAACTCTCGCCAGCCACCACCGTTTACGCCGTTATGGAAATTCTAAACAATCTAATGATGGGCTTCTCCATTGCCCTATCACCCTACACATTAATGCTGGCTGTTATCGGTTGCTTTCTCGGCACCATTATTGGCGCACTGCCCGGCCTTGGCCCATCCAACGGTGTGGCGATACTGATACCCATCACGTTTACATTGGGCTTAGACGCGACCTCGGCATTAGTATTAATGACTAGCGTTTACTACGGCGCTATGTATGGCGGCCGTATTAGTTCGATACTCCTAAATATTCCAGGCGATGAACCCGCACTAATGACTACATTAGACGGTTATCCAATGGCCAAGCAAGGCAAAGCCGGTGACGCTCTGGTTTTGTCTGGCGTCGCATCGTTTGTCGGTGCCTTCCTCGCCACGATTGGCTTGTTATTACTGGCCCCTTTACTGGCAAGGATTGCCTATTTATTCGGCCCGGCGGAATACTTCGCCTTGTACTTATTAGCGTTTTGCACACTGGGAGGTGTGGCATCCAATAATCAAGCTAAAGCGGCACTCGCCTCTTGTATTGGTATCGGCATTGCGATGATCGGCGTGGATAACAACTCTGGTATGCCGCGGCTAACCTTTGATAATTTGCACTTAATGGATGGCGTTGATTTTTTGGTGGCTATTGTCGGCTTGTTTGCGATAGCGGAAGTGTTCTTCTTTATTGAAGGCCACGGCAAGGGTTCATCCATCGGTGTCAAACTCGATAAAGTTCGAGTGCCATGGAAAGCGATATTCTCAACTAAGTGGACCATGCTGCGAGCCAGCGGCGTTGGTTTTATCGCGGGTATCTTGCCTGGCGCCGGTGCATCCCTTGGTAGCTTTCTCGCCTACACCTCTGAAAAAGCCATTGCGGGTAAAGACGGTGGTTTTGGTACTGGCGTTGCCAAAGGTGTTGCGGCACCGGAGGCTGGCAATAACGCAGCAGCAGGCGGTGCATTGGTGCCGATGTTAACACTAGGCGTGCCCGGTTCAGGTACCACGGCTGTATTGTTAGCACTACTGATGACGCTCAACATCACTCCTGGGCCAACTCTATTTAATGATCGCCCTGAAGTCGTCTGGGGTTTAATTGCCTCATTGTTAATTGCGAACATCGTTTTGCTACTCATGAACGTACCCATGGTGAAAGTCTTTGTACGCGTGCTGCAAGTACCCGCTTGGATTCTTTTGCCAGGTGTAACGATGGTTTCCTTTGTCGGAATTTATTCGCTTTCGGGCAGTTACTTTGATTTGCTGCTGATGGTGATGTTTGGTGTGTTGGGTTACTTCTTACGCAAAATGGATGTACCAACTGTTCCAGTGATACTGGGTATTTTGTTGGGTGGCCATATGGAAAACGCGCTACGCCGTGCAATGATTATTTCTGACGGGGATTGGCAGTATTTGTTTTCATCGCCGATAGCCATCGGCTTTTGGATTGCAGCCGTGCTTGGGTTTGTGGCTCCCATGTTTTTACGAGGTGTACTGCAAAAACCACAACGCGTTAGTGATTAAGACTGCACTGGCACGCTTACGGATAGTCACCTATATTTGATAAGCAGTTTAATTTGCGGCCATCTTGATTTGTGGCTTCTGACAAGCACTTTAGTAACACGCGGTTCTCGCGGCTAATCATCGTTACTGTAATACTGTGTTTTTAATAATTGTTACAAACCGTAACCCGCATCGTCAAATAAATAACACTCCTCTAACGATTGAAGCTAAGCACCTTAGTATCACTTCAGCTATCTGAAGCCCACGATGTATGACACAGCTATTCGCACACTTACGACAAAATCCTGAGACAAACCTAAAATAATTGTTACTAACCATGCCACCAAAAGGCGTAGAACTCGCATTTAATGCGTTTTACCAACCAATTAACAAAAGGATACACACGGAATATTAATCAGCTGTAATACTTCAGCCTGTGTTACAGCCGAGCAAGACAATCAAACGATAAAGCCGCCAATCACAGGGCTAAACGTTTAGTTCTCTGCGAAGCAGAATCACTAATCGAATAACACGTAGTTTTTCGATTCATAGATTTTTCCACAGCTTTAGACATTCGTTTTTTACATTCAGTTTTTAACATAGGTAGGGTTAATTATGACGAGAGCACTCTTTGCCGAAATATTTGGCACATTCTGGTTGGTTTTAGGTGGTTGCGGTGCAGCTGTACTCGCAGCAAATTGGGGCGCAAGTGACAATGGCACTAGCCTGGGAATAGGTTTCGTTGGCGTTAGTTTGGCGTTTGGTTTAACAGTTGTTACAGGCGCTTACGCTGTTGGCCACGTTTCTGGAGGTCATTTTAATCCGGCTGTAACACTAGGGCTTTCTTTCGGTGGGCGCTTTCCAGCAGCTCATGTACCCGGTTATATCATTGCTCAAGTTATTGGCGGTGTTTTAGGTGCGTTTGTTGTATACCTTATCGCTTCGGGCAACGCTGATTTCTCCATTGCTGATGGAGCTGGCACATTTGCCACAAACGGCTTTGGCGATTACTCGCCCACCAAGTACTCAATGATGGCAGCACTTATTTGTGAAGTTGTTATGACCGCTGTATTTCTAATCATCATCATGGGTGCAACTGCGAAGAAAGCAGCGCCTGCGATGGGTGGTCTTGCTATTGGTCTGGGCTTAGTGTTGATTCACCTGATCAGTATTCCTGTTACTAACACCAGCGTAAACCCCGCCCGCTCAACTGGCTCTGCAGTAATCGCTTTTGTATTTGGTGATGGTGGAGTTGGATCAGTTAGCGCACCTGTAGAACAGCTTTGGTTATTCTGGGCTGCGCCTATTGTTGGTGGCATTATCGGTGCGTTGATTTACCGAGGCCTAATCAGCAATGATCACGTTGTTGATTAATAGGTTGTTAATAAACAAAAGCTAGGGTTCGCTCGATCAGCAACCATGCTTTAACGTTGTAACAAAAAAACCGCCCTTACCGGGGCGGTTTTTTTTTGGCTTTTCCCCAGTGCTTAGCGAACGCTTTTAGCCCTACGGCTACCGCGCATTTACGCCACAAGCGTGACGCTAGTCGCCTGTCTAAGACTCAAACGCATACCCTGGCCAAGCATTTAAAGCATCTCCGATGGCCGCTAGCTCGTGGTCACGTAACTCAACTGAACCCGCTGCTGAATTACTCTTAGCTTGCACAGCGGTACGAGCACCTGCCAACACATGGCTAACACCTGCTTGCTGTAGCGTCCAGGCCAATACCAAATGATGCGTTTGCATTTGGCGCGCAGCCGCTATCTTTTGCACGGGTTGTAACAGCTCTTGTAATGTATCTAAGGCCTCTAATGTGAAGCGCGGATCCTCAATACGTTGATCACCTGCCGAATACTCGCGCTGTTTGTCAATGCGCCCGGTCAGCAAGCCCTTTGCCATTGGCGAGTAAGCTAAAAACGCTAAATTGTGTTTCACACAGCTAGGTAGATTTAACGCATCCTGCTGCCGATCAAGCATGCTGTATTTTTCTTGGTTGGTACTAAACGAATCACTTTTAAGCGCAATGGCGATATCAGCAGGGTTACTGTTGCACATACCCCAAGTACGAATCTTGCCGGCAGTCACTAATGACTCCATCGTTGCCACTAAATCCTCTACCGGCACTAATGGGTCGGGCCAGTGCGTAAGATAGGCATCGATATGATCAACGCCCAAGCGTTGTAGGCTTTGCTCCAGCTCCCACTCAATAGATTCCGCAGCAAGCGAGCGAAATATGCGCTTACCGTCTGACTCGGCATGCAGTGTTGGTGATTCGATATCCCAACGTAAACCACATTTACTAATGAGAACAATTTCATCACGCGGCGTGTGCTTGATTGCCTCCCCCACTAGCTGCTCTGATAATCCAAAACCATAAACAGCGGCGGTATCGATCAAATTGATACCGGCATCCATTGCACTTTGCAATGCATCAACAGATTGTTTTGCATCAGTGCCACCCCATTTCCAACCACCGATCGCCCATGCACCAAATGCCACGACCGAGGCTTGAATACCGGAGCGACCCAATTCAGCTTGTTTCATTAAGGTTGGTCCTCAGGTGGTGTTGCTGAGCGGAAAAGTTGGACGAGTAACAGCACGACGATTACTTTTCGGTTGGTCCGCCGGCGTCTTTCCAATCGGCGAAGCCGCCTACATTACTCACGTTTTTGTAGCCCATATCAACTAGGGTTTTCCCTGCTAAGGCAGCCTGACCACCTAAGGCACAAATCAAAACGATATCGGCATCTTTACTCAAGGCATCGTTGAAGTAAGGAGTTGCCTCGTCGGCGGCAAACTCGATAAAACCACGCGGGATACGCAATGCACCTGCGATAGTGCCACTGTCGGCAATATCGCCAGAATCGCGTACATCGATAAATACTGTTTTACCGCCGTGTTTAGCGATACCGTCTTTTGAATCAATCTTTGGCACGGCGGCATTGGCTTCATTTAGGTAATCTGACGCTGTTTTCATTTTGTATCCTTTTGTTTTTTGGCTTAACACCTGGGTTAGACGATGGGCAGCGACAGTCGACCTATTTGCGCTGCAACAACGCAATGCTATCAGCTAATGATAAACGAATCCCTTTTCATGGGCACGGTAACACCGAAAAAGCAAGATGATTGGAAATAGCTCAATCAAGAATACAGCGCTTATCGAGGCGTAAAAAGCGTGTAAACTGCTGCTGCAGCTTCCCGGCAGGCTATTCATCAGCCAGAGGTCACTACCCATGTCTACATCAGAATCGCCCCCCTCATCCGCTAACCCTACGTCTTTCTCTGTCTATCTCGATCGACGCATGTGGCGCATCTTGTTACTTGGCATCATCAGCGGATTCCCTTGGGTGCTGATCGGCAGTGCACTCTCACTATGGCTTAAAGAGGATGGCCTTAGCCGAAGCACGGTTGGTTGGGCCGGCTTGATCTTTGGGGTCTATGCCATCAATTTTTGGTGGGCGCCCCTAGTGGATCGAATTCGGATCCCAAAACTATCCGATTCACTTGGGCATCGAAGATCATGGATACTCACTATGCAGATAATCATTTTATTCTGTGTCATTTTGTGGAGCTTCATCAGCCCCGTGGACAACCTGGCTCTGGTTATTTTCTTTGGGTTAGTGATTGCGATTTCGTCTGCCACACAAGACATCACCATTGATGCATTGCGAATCGAGCAAATAAACGAAAACGAACATGCTGCAATGGCTGCCGGCGCAGCCGTTGCGGTTTGTGGCTGGTGGACGGGGTATAAACTTGGCGGGATGATTACCTTATTTGCGGCAGATTTTTTTGAAACTGCCGGCAGAGCTGACTACTGGCAGCTGACGTTTATCGTTGTGACGTTCATCATTCTGCTATGTAATTTCCTTTTAATGTATGTGCCCGAGGCGTCGTCTAAAGCGCGCGTGCAAGCACAGCTTGATGATCAACAAAACATAGAAGGCAAAATTGGCGTGGGTGGCTTGCTGAGCTGGTTTGGTGCAACTGTTATTGGCCCCCTAGCCAGTTTTTTTCGCAAAAACGGAAAGTCTATCGGCATTGCTATCTTAAGCTTTATCTTCCTTTTTAAGATTGGCGAAGCATTTATGGGCAAGATGTCGATCATCTTTTATAAAGAGATCGGCTTTTCAAAATCTGATATTGCCATTTATTCAAAAGGCCTTGGTTGGATCACAACAGTCGCTTTCACACTATTGGGTGGTTGGTTTGCAATTCGAGCTGGGGTGGTAAAAGCGCTGTTTCTTGCCGGTATCGCTATGGCCTGTACAAACTTGATGTTCGCACTATTGGCGTGGACGGGTAAATCTGAATGGTTGTTTGCACTGGCCGTGTTAGTGGATGATATTGCCGCAGCATTTGCAACGGTTGCATTTGTCACCTTTATTTCAACGCTGGTGGACAGAACCTACACCGCAACACAGTATGCCTTGTTAGCCTCAATAGGAACGCTGGGGCGAACACTACTTGCATCCTCCTCGGGTGAGCTAGTCGATTGGTTAGAAGGTGACTGGGGAACCTTTTTTGTTATCACCACGTTGATGGTGATACCGTCGCTTATTGTATTGTGGTTTATTCGCCACAAGCTAGTGCTAAACGAGTAGGTACTGATTAATAGATAGCTCGCACCGGCTTAAGCGACTCATATAAACGAACTTAGACGAACTAATAAGCGAACTAGCGGATGCGAACATACTGAGTGCTCTGGCCACGCTGCACCAGTAGCAGAATTTCCTGCTGATTGATTTCAGCCATTTGCTCCAACTCCTCGATAGTATCGACTCTACGACGATTAACAGACAAAATTACGTCGCCTTCATCGAGGCCATAGCGGTCAAACTTAGAACCTGCAGCAACCGAACTGACGACAACATAACTGCCTCCGTTGGAGCTAATAAGCGATTCAAACTCAACACCGTCAAGCAATGGGTTCATATAAACCAATTCTTCAACCACAGCATTGATATCGATCAGATTGTTGTTTCGCAAAACCGAAAGCTGCATTCGCTGCCCAAGGCGCACTAAGCCAATACGATTTTTTACCGCGCTGAGGTTACGCACCGGCCGACCATCGATGGCTGTGATGACGTCACCCAGCTGCAAACCGGCCTTATCCGCTGGCGACCCTTTGCGGATGCGGCTAACAATGACACCATAGCGAGCCTTTACGCCAAACGCCTCAGCAAGCTTGGGCGTTAACTCTTGAGCGGCGATACCCAAGGCGCCTCGTTTTACGGCACCATGCAAAATAAGTTGATCAATAATATTGACTGCCATATTAGCCGGGATGGCAAAGCCAATTCCGACGTTACCACCGCTTGGCCCAACGATAGCCGTGTTAATTCCAATGAGCTCACCCTCTAAACTCACCAAAGCGCCGCCACTGTTACCCGGGTTAATAGACGCATCGGTTTGGATAAAATCTTCAAAATCTTCGATGCCTAAACCACTGCGACCTAGGGCGCTAACAATACCCGATGTGACGGTTTGCCCTAAACCAAATGGATTACCGATTGCAACGCAAAAGTCGCCCACCCGTAAAGCAGATGAATCAGCCCATTCAAGCGCCACCAAATTAGGCAACTCTATTTTTATCACGGCGACATCGGCTTCTGGGTCACTGCCGACTAAAGTTGCGACCGCGTCTCGACCGTCAGCAAGCGTGACTAAAATTTGCGACGCATTTTCGATGACATGATCATTGGTGACAATGTATCCCTTGCTTGCATCGACTACCACACCCGAACCACTGCTTTGGAGATTCGGGCTAGCATCGGTTTCTGGGAGATCGAAAAAACGCCGAAAGAACGGATCATCCCTTAGCGCATTACGCCCTGAGGTAGGCCCTAGAGTTGAGATATTCACTACCGCGGGGGTGACTTTGTCGAGCATAGGGGCCAGGCTTGGTACTGCCTGCCCATTAACAAATGCAGGCAGTACGCCTGCTAACACCACGGTGCTTACGTTGCCACAAACTAATAAAAGAACACCAAGCAATGTGGCCTTGAAGTTCATCTTCACTGTTTAAACCTCTTGATTAAATCCGTACTGAGTCGTTAAGTATTGAGCCACCACATCCGCTTGTTCAGCGGTAATCTGCAAGCCTTTTTTGGAGCGACGCCACAGGATATCTTCCGTTGTACGCACCCACTCGTGCTCGACAAGATAATCCAGTTCGGCCTGATAAAGCAATCCGCCAAAATGCTTGCCAAGACCAGCCATTGATTGAGCATCCTTGACCAGATGATTGATGCGTGTTCCGTAGTTACGCGCGTAGTCATACGCAAGCTCAGCATCCAACCAAGGCAAGCTTTCTAGAGTTTGTGACAAAAATTGTGTGAAATTAGCATCAGGGATGTCGCCCCCTGGCAATGCAGCTGATGCAGTCCAATCAGGTTCACTGATCCCAAGATGCTCCTTAAGCATATCGATGGCTTGTTCAGACAATTTACGATAGGTCGTTATTTTGCCACCATACACTGATAATACCGGTGCATTTTTTCTGGTGTCCAAATCGAGTTTGTAGTCCCTGGTAACCTTCGATGCGTTCTCGGAGGCATCATCATAAAGTGGCCGCACGCCGCTGTATGACCAAATCACTTGGTCTGCTGTTACTGGCATCTCAAAGTATTCACTAACGTTACTGCAGATGTATTCGATCTCTTTTTGTTCGATCGCTTCATCACCAGGCTCATCACTTACTTCAACGTCAGTTGTGCCAAGCAGCGTGTAGTCGTTTTCATACGGCACGGCAAAAACAATACGATTATCCGCGTTTTGAAAAATATAGGCATAAGGATGATCAAACAATTTCGGCACGACAATGTGGCTACCCTTTACCAAGCGCACGCCGTGCTTTGAATCATGTTCTTCGTCTAGGTCGAGTGTTTTCTCAACCCAAGGCCCGCTGGCATTAACAACCGCTCGTGCAGTAACGGTTGATTTTTCACCTGTTGCATGATCGAGTAAATTGATATCCCAATAACCTTCGTGTCGAATCAAATCGACAACTTGAGTGCGCACCCGCACCTCGCAACCTCGCTCAGCCGCATCCATGACATTGAGTACCACCAAACGCGCATCCTGTACCCAGCAGTCAGAATATTCAAAACCACTTTTATATTCTGCTTTTAAATGCTTGCCCGTGGCGTGCGTGGAAAGATTTAATGAGTGCGACGCGGGCAGTAGTTTTCGACCACCGATATGATCATACAAAAATAATCCGAGCCTGATTAACCAACGCGGCCGTAGCGCTTTATGGTGAGGCAATATAAACCGCAATGGCCAGATGATGTGCGGTGCTGCGCGTAATAGAATTTCGCGCTCCTGGAGTGCATGACGCACCAACATAAAATCGTAGTGTTCCAGATAGCGCAGGCCACCGTGTATTAGCTTGGTACTAGCAGATGACGTGTAATGCGCTAAATCAGCCTGCTCGCACAATAGAGTTTTTACACCACGACCAGCAGCATCTCGCGCAATACCAGCACCATTGATGCCGCCACCTACGACCAATAAATCGTATTGAGTCGTCACTCCACTCGTGTTACTCACGTTACTTCGCCCATATAACTACGCCATCAAAATTTAACTCTCACTATAGACGATCAGCTTGGTATCTGGGGTCATAACGGTATAATGTCAATCAGCATATGGCAAAAATGCCCAGCATCCCAACATACACCTTGGATCGACATGAATTGACATGAATCGACCCAGCAAATAAAGAGTCAGTTATGAGCCAGCCACTTATTCTCAGCATCGATCAAGGCACCACCAGCTCGCGGGCCATGTTGTTTGAAACCGACGGCACGGCGTTCGCAGTATCCCAACAAGAATTTACCCAGATTTTCCCCCACCCGGGCTGGGTTGAGCACGACCCTGAAGAAATCTGGAAAACCACGGTGGATACTTGTCAGGCGGTGTTGGCAAAAGCAGCCAGCGCTAACCGCACCGTTGCAGCACTAGGGATCACTAATCAACGCGAAACAACGGTCATATGGAATCGCAAAACGGGCAAGGCCATCCACAATGCCATCGTTTGGCAAGATCGGCGCACGTCGGAGTATTGCCAGTCATTAAAGCAAGCAGGCCACGAAGCCTCATTTACACAAGCTACGGGCCTAGTGCTCGACCCGTATTTTTCAGGTACTAAAATAAATTGGTTACTCGACAACGTAGCTGAAGCTCGCAGCCAAGCTGAAAATGGCGAGTTAGCATTTGGCACCATGGATTCATTTTTAATGTGGAGGCTAACCGGTGGAGCGGTACATAAAACTGACGCCACAAACGCAAGCCGTACACTTCTCTACAACATCCATCAGCAAAAGTGGGATAACGCGCTTCTGTCAATTTTGGATATACCTGCAAGCTTGCTACCGCAGGTGCAAGAATGTGCCAGTGACTTTGGTACAACTGATAAATCAATATTGGGGGTAGCCCTTCCCATCGCAGGTGTCGCGGGCGACCAGCACGCTGCCAGCATTGGCCAAGTGTGCTTTAGTGAAGGCATGGTTAAAAGCACATACGGCACGGGCTGTTTTGTGATGCTTAATACCGGTGAAAAAGCGCTGCCGTCAACTAACAAGATGCTAACCACCATTGCTTTTCAACTAGATGGCAAAACTCACTATGCACTCGAGGGCTCCATCTTTGTTGCAGGAGCTGCAGTGCAATGGTTGCGCGATGGTATCGGTGTTATTAATTCTGCTGAAGAAACCGAAGCCTTAGTCAGTAAATTAGACGACAACCAAGGCGTCTATATGGTGCCTGCCTTTACCGGTTTGGGTGCACCTCACTGGGACCCAGATGCTCGCGGCTCTATTTTTGGTCTGACTCGAGACACCAGTCCAGCGCACTTAGTACGAGCAGCCCTAGAATCGGTTTGCTATCAAACGCACGACTTACTTGAAGCGATGCGAAACGATGGCGCTACACTCGATACGTTGCGAGTCGATGGCGGCATGGTTAAAAACAACTGGCTGAACCAATATTTGGCTAATGTGCTCAACATACCTGTACAACGCCCAATGCAAACAGAAACTACTGCACTGGGCGCGGCCTATCTTGCAGGCCTTCAAACAGGCATCTATAGCTCGATCGATGACTTATCTAAGCAATGGCAGCAAGAACGGGAGTATTTGCCCAATATGAGTACGGACAGCCGCGATACCGCTATGGTAGGTTGGACCAACGCTGTTAATCGAACTCGTACAGTGTAGGTTCAGTTTTGACATTACACACTTAGGCGCTTACGCAGGTGGCGTGCGAACTGCGCCACAGTTGCCTATGCTAAGCGTACATCTTGTTACAAAGAATTTGCATCAGCCTATGGCATTATTACCGATAACATATATTAATGTATTGGGATATAACGCTACTGTAGTTGTACCCCATTCAAACCGCACTAATCGCTAACTGAATACTGAACCGAATACTGAACTAACTACTGAATTGAACCAAGGTTAGATATTTGACTCAAAACGGTCTGTACAAACGGACTCTCCAAACGGATCGCTCAGAGAAGAGCGCACTAAACCAAGAACAAAATTTAATCGTACCAGTACCAACACGCCCAATATGGAATCATTATGAAAAAACTAATTAACTTACGCACCATGCGCTTAGCACTAGTCGCTTTACTCAGCGTTGGTATTGTAGGTTGCGCTGCAACCACTCGCAATATCGACCCCGAAAGCGAAATTCACTACGACGCCAACTACGATTTTTCAGACAAGAAAGCTATCGTTGATGACCTGGTAGGTAGCCTACTTACCACCACACAAATCAATACCAGCGCTGGAAAACCAATTCTTATTTCCTACGGTATTGCTAACGAAACTTCAGAGCACATCAATACCGGCGGCATATCAGATGATATTCGCTTAAAACTGATCCAGGCGAACAAGTATCGGTTTCTTAACCGTGAGCAGCGTGTAAACGTTAATGCCGAAACTGAATACCAGCAAGCAGGCTATGTTGCCGTAGCGGATCAAGTTAAAATAGGCCGACAGCTAGGCGCCGACTACATTCTCGCAGGCACTTTGCGCTCGATCGAAAAAGAGCAGCCTCGACAGTGGCGTTTAAATAAAAAGAGGCTGGTTTTCTACAGCATGAATCTAGAGCTTACTAACCTTGAAACAGGTGAGATTAGTTGGGCTGATAATGTTGAGATAGCACGAGAGTCTTCTCAGCCGATTTTTCGTTGGTAGTTTTTAAGCGCATAGCCGTAACGTCGAAATGGACACTAAGATACATGCCAGGATGCGTAATTGGGCATTGATCGTGTGCCTGCTATTTTTGCAGGCATGCGCATCAACCAACACTATCCAAACAGCGCGCTCACAGTATTTCAGCGGTCAACACGAGCTTGCTCTCGAAACTCTAGACGAAGTCAGCCCTGATTCAAGAAACCGCTTACTAGTGGAATTTGATAGAGGCGCTATCGCGTTTTCAGCAGGCCGTCACCGTGAGAGTAGCCGAGCGCTACTTCAAGCGAGCAGTACGCTGGAACAGCTCGATTTCATAAGTGTGTCTGAGCAGTCCAAAGCACTAGTCACCAACGATTGGGCAACGGCCTATCGTGGAGAATCTAGCGAGCGCTTATGGGTTCATTCGCTTCAGATGATGAACTTCCTATTATTAAACGAACCAGAATCAGCAGCCGTTGAAGCACGCCAAGCCATCCAGCTACTGGGCAACCACACCGAAGCACTAAAAAAAGACTGGTTTACCCGCGCCTTAGTGGGTTTATCGCTTGAACAAGCCAACCAGCTTGATAGCGCGCAAATTGAATACAATAAGCTCCACGAAGACGCCGACTTTTCTGAAGGCATTGCGCGATTAGCTTGGAACAACGCAAAGCGTTTGGGTCGACGTTCTGCGATGAAAAAAATCGCAAGCGGCAGAGATTTTGAATCCTATGATAGCGCTATCGTAGTATTCGTTGATGCTGGACGCATACCGACAAAATTAGCGGGCAGTATTGCGATCGATACCGATCAATTTATCGCTTTCCCTATTTATCCAGAGTATCCGGAAATAAGCCAAGCAATAAACGCATCGTTAAATGGCGAAGCAGTATCGAGCACACCTATTACGACTAACCTCATTTCCGTAGCGCGCTCATCACTTTCCGAGCGAGGCAATAAAATCGCACTTAAATCTGTGGTGCGAGCCGGTGTAAAAAATGCCATCGCTAAAGAGGCACGCAAAGAAGATACCCTATTGGGAATGTTTGTCACTGCCGCACTTTACATAACCGAACTGCCAGATACGCGAAGTTGGGAGACGCTACCGGGCCAACTATCCATGTTAGTTATTCCAGTTGAGCCAGGTACGCATACTGTTACGGTCGAGGTTGGCAGTGGTTCATCAAACCGTGTAGTCACGCTGGACAATATCAATGTTGAGCGTGGGCAGCGCGTTTTCCGCACTCTACACAAGCCAAACCTAATCACGCCAGCACTGACCCCACAAACAGTACCGGCATCAGTACCCGCGCCAGCTGAGGCTGAAGCAGAAGTGCCAACAGCAGCTAGCTAGCTGCCTCTGAGCTCATGTGAACGGCGCGTAAACCGCTTAAACACAATTGTGCTACTCTTTAAGTTCACACAGTAACTTAATGGGAGGTGATCAAATGTCTTTATCAAGTGTTTTGAATCATGACAGATTGGCTCGGAGCGGTGGGCTAGCCTAATAGCTAGAACAACTGCTGCTTCTGGCTGTTCGTCAGCCAAAGCACAGGGCCGCCACATTGGCGGCCCTTTTTACTTAAGAGAAATCATCTTAAGTCAATATAATTAAACTACTGTCCATCTTTTCCCACTACTACCAACCCACTACTGCTAAATTTCGGCCGTCAATAAACCACGTGAATAAGCCAGAAAAAAAACAACGTCCGTTTGTTGATCTTATTATCAGCATCGTTATTCCTACCGTCATTTTGATGAAGTTCAGTGGCGAACAACACCTAGGACCAACTGGCGGTTTAATCGTCGCACTAGCATTTCCTATATGTTACGGCCTGTACGATTTAATCGGCAATGGCACACGCAACTGGGTTGCGTTATTAGGCGTCATAAGCGTTTTGCTGACCGGCAGTATTGGCTTGCTAAAGCTTGACCCTAAGTGGTTAGCCGTAAAAGAAGCGGCCATTCCTTTGGCAATTGGTATAGGCGTACTAGTGGCCAAGAAGATGGGCTTTCCTCTTTTAAACAAACTACTGCTTAATCCTGCAGTTGTTAATATCGATGTCGTTGATGAAGCGTTACAAAAAAATGGATCAAAGCCTGAGTTTGATGGCGCACTCGACAAAGCCAATTACCTGTTTGCTGGGACGTTCTTCTTTTCCGCTGTGATGAATTTTATATTGGCTAAATCTATCGTGACTAGCACTGCAGGAACCGAAGCGTTTAATATCGAACTTGGAAAAATGAACGCATTGAGCTACCCGGTTATCGCTATACCCTCAATGATCATGATGTTCGCCATCTTCTACTTTATCTGGCGCACAATCAGCAAGCTGACAGGTTTAACACTTGAACAAGTCATGGTAGGTGGCGAGGATGAAAGTAAAGACGAAAACTAAAATCATCCTCGCGTAGCTGAAGCTTTGCTGTCATCCCCGCTTTCGCGGGAATGACTTCAGCACGATTTTAACCATCCGAATCAAGCTTTAGCGCCATAAATATCGGCGTACCCTCACGCTGTACTAATACCGATGTCGCTTTGCCACCAGTAGACTTTGCTATCTGCTGCTCGAGCTGACGGACATTCTCAACAGGCTTCCTATCAAATTTCACGATGATGTCGCCAGGGCGTAAGCCTGCCTCAGACGCCGCACTTTGTGGTGATACATCTTTAACCATTACGCCATTATCAAGACCAAACCCTTTCAGCTCACTGTCATTGATATTAGCGACCACAGCGCCAAGCTTTGATTCTGGCTTGCCAGCTTGCTCCACCGCGTTATTCGCTTGCAAGTCAGCCTCTAAGGCTCCAATCTCGACATTGATTATCTTTTCTTTACCGTCGCGAATCACCAGAGCTTCTACTGTCTCTCCTGGCTTAACTGCTCCCACTAAAGGCGGTAAGGCATTAGATGAGAGCACCTTTTTGCCGTTGAAGCGCACTAATATATCGCCCGCTTCGATACCGGACTTTTCAGCTGGCCCGTTGTCGGACACCTGCGCAACCAGAGCGCCTTCAGGTTTACTCAAACCAAAGGACTCTGCTAAATCTTGATTAACGTCTTGAATCATCACACCCAACCAACCGCGAGTGGCATAACCATTGGTTTTAAGCTGGTCAGCGATCGACATAGCAACATTGATAGGGATAGAAAAAGATAAACCTTGATAACCACCCGATCGAGAATAGATCTGTGAATTAACACCAATGACTTCGCCATCGGTATTAAATAATGGACCACCCGAGTTACCCGGATTAACAGCGGCATCGGTTTGTATAAACGGCACGTATGTTTCGTCGGGCAAACTACGGCCAAGCGCTGAAACAATACCCTGTGTCGCGGTTTGTTCAAAACCAAATGGTGAGCCAATTGCTAACACCCATTCACCTACGCGCATGTCATCCGAATCACCAATTTTTACAACGGGCAAATTACCGGCGTTTACTTTCAGAACTGCAATGTCACTGGCTTTATCAAGGCCAACTAACGTTGCTTCATATTCGCGACGATCTTTTAAACCGATTTTTATTTCGCTTGCGCTATCGACTACGTGCGCATTTGTTATTACATAGCCATCTTCTGAAATAATGAAGCCGCTACCAAAACCGCCGCCCCTACGCGGGGTTGGTTTCAAATTTTGAGGAAGTTGTTCGTAGTATTTTCGCAAATGCTCAGGGAGCTGGTCCAGATCGAACCCTGGGATGCCGCTACGCCCCAAACTGGTAGATTCGGTTAATACAGAGATTTTCACGACTGCGTCACCTTCTTGGTCTACCAAGGCGCTGAAATCAGGCAGGGAGTCCGCGTATGATTTCGTAACAGCAAGAAAGGGCAGTATTAGTATCAAAAACAAGGTGTTTCGATATATTCTTGTGTAAGAACGAAAAAGCGACGTAATGGTCATAGTTCGCACTTTGGTGTTAACAGTGACATCGTCAAGAGCGTTTGTACTCATGGGTTGTATACTCCGGTTATAAACGTGAATCGATACGTATAGAGTCAAGTCACAATGCACTGTTGCATTACAAGCTTGTTAAACGTACGACAGACTAAGAATGGGGGCAGTATGCGAATATTACTAGTGGAAGATGATACGGAAGCCGCGGCGTATTTGGTCAAGGGTTTGACAGAAAGCGGCCATGCAGTGGAACACGCTGCAGATGGTGAAAAAGGTTTACAAATGGCTGTTGCAAATGCCTACGACGCCCATATTATCGACCGAATGTTGCCTAAGCGCGATGGCTTGTCGTTAATAGAAGAGTTGCGTCGCATGGGCAATAACTCTCCAGTACTAATCTTAAGTGCACTGGATGATGTTGACGAGCGCGTCACTGGGCTTAAAGCTGGCGGCGACGATTACCTCACCAAGCCTTACTCCTTAAGCGAACTCACAGCACGCTTACAAGCACTTACTCGACGTGCACAAACTGGTGTACAAGGCACCGTGCTGCACGTCGGCGATCTAACGCTCGACCTTATTAAACACAAGGTCACGCGCTCAGGTAGCAATATTAATTTGCAACCACGCGAGTTTCGTTTACTCGAATATCTAATGCAACATACCGGGCAAGTGGTGACACGCAGCATGTTGTTAGAAAATGTGTGGGATTATCACTTCGATCCACAAACCAATGTTATTGATGTGCAGATTAGTCGGCTGCGCAGCAAGATAGACAAAGACTTCGACACCCCACTACTGCACACAGTTAGGGGCGCAGGATACAAGCTGCAAGAAGCTTCACACAGCCTCGAAACCAGCATGTAGGATTTCATGTCATCCCCGCTTAGGCGGGGATCCATGTCAACAGTATTTGTTCACAACGGCCCAACTACTAACCCGTAACCGTATACGCGCTAGCCAGATTACCTAAATTGGTAAACTGGCCCTCAATAATTCCGCTATTGTTATAACAATGGAAACGCGCAATCCAACAGCACCTCGAGCCCGTTTGCGCGACTTTGATCGTGGCAGGCTCTTTCGCACCTCTGCGTTTCGATTAGCCCTTATCTACGCCACTCTATTCAGTACCCTTTCAGCGGCTACTCTTGGCTTTATCTACTGGTCCACCAGAGACCAAATCGAGTCTCAGGTTGATGCACGCCTTCGCCTGGAAACCGATTACCTGATCAACCTATATAAATCTGGCGCATTGCCGGAATTGCTCGAGGCGATTCAACGCCGTAATCAGATCGACACCTATGGTCGTTTCTACTTTCTAGCTAATAATGAAGCGGCTGACACGACAGAAACCGATGAGGACGCACCGATAAGAGTGAAGTCCACGCGTTCGCACACCACCCGCAATATGGGAGACGTGGCCGACTTACCACCCGGCAGCCCACGCGCTTTTAACCCCGTTCGCGTTGCTGAAACACAATTGCCCAATGGCCTCAAACTCACTATCGGCCACGAAATAAGCGATGAGAAAGCATTGCTTGATCACACCTTTGCATTGGTGGTTGGCGCAACCTTACTAACGTTGTTCTTTTCGTTGATTGGCGGCGTCTGGATTGGTAGTAGCGTGCTGAGGCGAATAGACTCAGTTAGCCGAACTGCCACCGAAATTATGAGCGGTGACTTATCGCAAAGATTATCAGTAACTGCGCGAGACGACGAATTTGACGAGATTGCCACTAAGCTTAACCAAATGCTTAATCGCATAGAAGACCTCATGAAAAGTATGCAGCAGGTTACAAACAATGTTGCACACGATTTACGTAGCCCATTAACCAGGCTACGCACCAAGCTTGAAGTGACACTACTAGAAGAACGCGACGCTGAAAATTATCGCGCAGTTATGGGTGAAGCCATTGACGACGCCGATAGCTTGATACAAACCTTCAACGCTATGCTAAGTATTGCAAGGCTTGAGGCGGGCATTGATTCCACCGAATGGTCACAGGCAAATATTGGCAACCTAGTTGAAGAACTTGCAGAGCTCTATCAGGCAGTCGCAGAAGAAGATCAAATGATCGTCGAAACGGATATACAGGATTACCCTAGCTACTTCTGCAATCGCCACCTGATCGGCCAAGCGGTAACAAACCTTCTGGATAACGCAATAAAATACACACCAGCGCCTGGCGCTGTGTGTGTAAGAATCGAAGGTAATGATGATGCGTTTACTATTAGCGTTGCCGACAACGGCCCTGGTATCCCCCCAGCTGAACGCGAACGTGTGTTTGAACGCTTCGTAAGGCTAGAGAACGAACGCAACTCAGCAGGCAACGGCTTAGGGTTAAGCCTGGTAAAAGCCGTAGCGCAAATACATAAAGCCGAAATTGAACTAGACGATAACAAGCCAGGTTTGGTTATCAAGATGCATTTTACTAAGCAGAAGCACGCGTGATGGCCATCCTCGCAAACTACCGTGGCTGAATATCCACAAGCCACAAGGTATCTGATCCACTCACCGTAGGTGCAGCGGTGATTGAAACAGCGCCACCCACCTCTTGCTCACGATACTGCGCATGCTGATCTTTGGTTAAGCGTATGG
Organism: uncultured Granulosicoccaceae bacterium; assembly: GCA_937958675.1. GTDB lineage: Bacteria > Pseudomonadota > Gammaproteobacteria > Granulosicoccales > Granulosicoccaceae > Granulosicoccus. The sequence continues at coordinate 74,646 of CALGND010000071.1, read as the reverse complement.
TTTTGCGATATTCACTTTGCATCAACCATATAAAATATTGCTTTCCGCTAGCAGATTGCGTTGTTGATACGCCATTGAACTCACCCACGAGCTCAACCGCTTCTGCTATCAGAGGTGAGCTATTTTTCTGCGCGCGATCTTTTTGATACCAAAACAACAAACCGATCAATAGCATGAGTACCGGTAACGCAGTTAGCACTGAATGTATCGGATCTTTCTTGTTGACATCTGGGTTGAGCATGCCAGGGTAATTTGATGCTTGTTGGCTTTTGTCTGGCCACACCCTGCCCTTTTTCTCGCTTTCTGGCACGCGACGTATGCGGCTGCTTTTTTGTGACTCATCGTTCATCGCTTGGATTCTACCCCAACGCAAAACACCCTGCGGCAAACCATAGAGCAGTTGCAAAAAATAGCGTTTAGAGGAGCCGGCTCTGAGTGAGTTTATTGAAAACTACTCGTTAAAACCAAAAAATGGTATTTTTACAAGCATTAGCAAACCCGCTTTCTGTAATATGAGTGAATCTAGCAAAAAATCAGGATGATTTCCAAATTGGCCTACCACGAAACCAAATTGCAAGCCTACTCAAGCTCGCCGATTAACGCTCAAGCCGGATCGAAACGCTATTTAAAAAGCTTAATGATCATACTGGCGATAACCATCTTGTCAGCTTGCGGTGATCCACCGCGTTCAAACAATTACGAGCCAGAGGAAATCACGCCATTTGTTCAAATAATAGCCGATGCCGACACCAACCTAACGACAGCCACGTTAACAGCATCCATCGGCACCAACAACACCAACGCCAACGTAGTCGGCCTACCTAATCAGAACGACAATGTTCGCCTAACTCATAGTGACCACTTCACTTTAACGCGTGATAACACCAGCAAGATTTTGTATCGCCGGTCTGAACCTCTAATCTATGAGACGCAATTTGATGGCGTTGGCCAACATACCTACACACTTAAATTTAGCCGCCGTGGAGTACCTGAAAACATTAATTTGAACCGCAGTTACACTGTTGCAGCTGTGCCCACCTTAATTGCTGATTTCGCAGGTTCTATATTTACCACAAGGGATGCAATCACTTTTAGTTGGCAAGCTGGTGATCCAGTAGAAAACTTAAAAACCGTGGAATTGATCCCCTCCTCTGCCACATGCACCACCACAGCTGGCGCTACGCTTAGCGGTGAAAACGTATTTGGAAGCGCAGGCCTAAACCCGTTAACACTTGACCAAACAAATGCTGCAAACAATGCCGGCGCCTCGATCACAGTGCCATTAAACACCCTCTTTGCTGAGGCTTCGCTGCAGGGCAAAAGTATTGTTAGCTGCGAAGCATCTGTTCTGGTAGCGGTGGCAGTAGATGATTTTATTAAGAGCCAAAGCACATCCGTCGCATTTACTCTGCAAGTTGAAAACCCATGAACGCATTTCAATACATTGTTTTGGGATGCACGACATGTCTCTCAATTGGCGCATACGCGGAAAATGAACCGGCCGAACTACCACTTGAGAATCAAGCCGTAGTAGCGTCAATCTCAGATTTCAGCGTGCATCGTCGTCGATTTCAGTTTTCTGTCGGTTTTGAAAACAGCGAGCTGGCTAATCAAAATGGATTTGATGTTGCTTACAACCGGCCTGAAGATCGCCTAATATTTTCTTTGTCTTACGACGACATTCGCCCAAGCGATACTCGGTTTTACCGCCGCTATATCCTCAACCACGGTACAGTAGATTTTGATGGGCTCTATCTGCGAACCCTCACGGGCAGCTATGCACTTGTAAAACCATTTTACTTGAGCAATTCACAACACCTTGCACTTATTGCCGGCGCTGGACTAAGTATCACTCATGCCAAAACATTTTTGGACAGAGAATGGTTTCCTGGCGCAGAGCTTCATATTGGCCTACTGAGAAAATCGCGCAGAAGCGAGTTTCGCATCAGTTACCACATTAGCAACACTCTTGAAAATACCTTGGATGCCCGGAGCACCAGTATCAATACTCAAACCGATGCAGTTAGAATATCCTTTGGCCGAAATTTTTAACTGAACAAGCCACGGTTGTTTTTCTAGCTCACTAAGACTTTCACTAAGCGAAGTAACAACACGAGCGAATAAGCTTGAACTCCACGATTGAATCTGGCGAAATGTATATTGTTTGACTACCAACAAACAAGCGACGAGCATATTAACAGTCACTCAATATTCTGCACCTGCTCTCGCATCTGCTCAATCAATACTTTTATATCAACCGTCGCTCCCGTGGTATCAATGTCCGAAGACTTAGATCCCATCGTGTTGGCTTCGCGATTAAACTCCTGCATCAAAAAATCAAGCCGACGTCCGATTGGGCCATTTCGCTTTAGGGTTTTATCTAGTTCATCAAGATGTGCATCAAGCCGATCAATCTCTTCATCGATATCCAAACGTTGAGCGGTGAACACCATTTCTTGTTCTAGGCGTTGTGGGTTTGCTTCTAAGTCTAAGTCTTTTAGCTTGCTCTTGAGTTTTTCTTGTTGGCGTTGAACAACAGCTGGGCGGTATTGCTTTACTTCGTTTATTCTCTCGCGGATTTGTGCTGCTCGGCTACTTAGCATCTCGGCGGTTTTCTCACCCTCTCGATCGCGTGTTGCGAGAAAGTCTTCTAGCGCTGCGTTAAGGCACGCCATCACTTCGCGAGATTTATCTTCGGTGAGCTCAGCTTGCTTGGTGGCCACCCCTGGCCAATGCAAAACATCCAGTGGGTTTATCGGTGCCGAATCTGGAATGGCTTGCTTGACTGCTGCGATTGCTGATGTAAGCGCAGCTAAAGCACCTGAATCAATTTGTATATCGCTAACCGATTCACTATTAGCACGCAAACGTAAGGATGCATCAACCTTACCTCGGTTGACTCTTGATGCTATAGCTTCACGAATGGCAACATCATGAGCACGAAAGTCGTCAGGCAGCCGCAGCTGTACTTCGAGATACCGGTGGTTAACCGATCGGATTTCCCAGGTTAGTTCTCCGAACGCGGTATCTGTTGAATGTCGACCAAAGCCTGTCATGCTTTTTGGCATAGCAGCTATCTCCCGTTATTATTGTGTTGTCGCGACCTGCAAAGGTTATAATCTGCCGCCCACAGCTGCGAGTATTCGCGGCTTTTTTGTACTTATTTGAATATTTATCAGGATTACACATGCGACCCAGCGGTAGAGCTATTGACGAGCTTCGACAAGTCACCATAGAAAGACATTACACCAAGCACGCAGCCGGGTCGACGCTTATTGCGATGGGTGATACCAAAGTAATCTGTACCGCCAGTATCGAAGAACGCACTCCGCCTTGGCTGAAAGGTAAAGGTAGTGGCTGGGTGACGGCTGAATACGGCATGCTACCAGGCTCGACAAACACTCGGATGCGCCGCGAAGCTTCAGCTGGCAAACAGTCTGGCCGCACACAAGAAATCCAACGCCTAATTGGCAGATCGCTGCGCGCAGCAGTAGATTTACAAGGATTGGGTGAACGCTCAATTACCGTTGACTGCGACGTAATCCAAGCCGATGGTGGGACTCGTACCGCATCCATTACGGGGGCATTTATCGCACTTCACGATGCGATGGAAAGCCTACTAAAAGCGGGCAAGATAAAAAGCAATCCGATACACGGCATGATCGCCGCGATATCAGTAGGCATATATAAGGGCCAGCCAGTACTCGATCTGGATTACATTGAAGATTCGAACGCCGAAACTGACATGAACGTTGTTATGAATGACGCCGGTGGCTTTATAGAAGTACAGGGTACTGCAGAAGGCCATGCCTTCAGACGCAGCGAACTCGATGATTTATTATCATTAGCTGAAAACGGTATACAAGAACTAATCACTATGCAAACCAACGCCATTCAATCATGAGTGAAGCGCCTATCGTTTTTGCCAGCAGCAATGCTGGCAAAATTCGCGAACTCAATGAACTACTAACGCCCTTAGGCCTATCGGTGGCCGCACAAGAATCCCTGGGCGTAGCTGACGTACCCGAAACCGGCCTGACCTTTATCGAAAATGCCCTGATCAAAGCACGCAATGCAAGCCAACATACCAAGCTTCCTGCACTGGCCGATGACTCCGGCATTGAAGTGGATGCCCTGAACGGCGATCCCGGCTTATATTCCGCTCGTTATGCCTCCATGAACAACGCAGGTTCAGGCGATGTAGCCAATTACGAACTGCTGCTTGAAAAGCTTAAAGATGTACCTGATGCTAAGCGTACTGCCAGGTTTCGCTGTGTAATGGTTTATTTGCGTCACGCTAACGACCCTGCCCCGCTAATTGCACAAGGCGTTTGGGAGGGTGTTGTGTTGCGACAGCCCATCGGTGAAAACGGTTTTGGCTACGATCCAGTATTTGGTTACGAAGGCATGAGCGGCCCATCATCGGCACAACTAGACAAAGACACCAAGAACACCTTTAGCCATCGCAGTAAAGCGGTAAGACTCATGCTCGAGCTGTTGTCCACTCTACCACCTCAGTGATCTATAGTCGCCATTTCACTGAGCTGCCCCCACTCTCACTCTATGTGCATCTACCGTGGTGCGTAAAAAAATGTCCCTATTGCGATTTTAATTCGCACGAAGCCAAAACTGATATACCAGAAGCTGCTTACATGCAAGCTGTACTGGATGATTTAGCTCAAGAGCTCCCCGACATATGGGGCCGCAAACTAAGCTCTGTATTTATAGGAGGTGGCACGCCCAGCTTATTTAGCGCCGACGCTATAGAAACACTAATGAGCGGTATTAGATCACTGACTAACTTGCCACCTAATGCAGAAGTGACGATGGAAGCCAACCCCGGCACAGCCGAAGCGCAAAAGTTTAAAGCGTTTCGGCAAAGTGGCATCAACCGCTTGTCAATTGGGGTACAAAGCTTTGACAACTCTGCATTGAAAGCGCTGGGGCGTATACATGATGCTGAAGAAGCTATCGCAGCCGTGGCGATGGCCAAGGAGGCTGGCTTTGACGATTTTAACTTGGACCTAATGTTTGCCCTTCCCGAACAAACAATTGATGCCGCAATTAAGGATGTCAGGCAAGCGATGGCCCTACAGCCAACGCATATCTCCTGCTACGAACTTACGCTTGAGCCCAACACATTGTTTGCACGCTTTCCTCCTGTTGTACCCGATGACGATAGCAGGTGGGAAATGCAAGAAGCCATTATAAAAGAGCTCGCCACAGAGGATTATCAACGCTATGAGGTGTCAGCCTATGCAAAGCCACGACGCGAATCCACACACAATAGCAACTACTGGCAATTTGGTGATTACATTGGCATTGGAGCAGGTGCGCACGGCAAGATTAGCTTTGCTAGCACAGGCACAATCACTCGGCGCTGGAAGGTTAAACACCCAAAAACCTATATGGAAAAAGCCAATAGCGCAAAGCGCATTGGCGGCCAACATGATATTAGTTTTGACGACACCGCAATAGAATTTTTTATGAATGCGTTTCGGCTGAGGCAAGGGTTTGCCTTGCCACTATTTCAATTGCATACCGGTGTATCAATTACAACTTGGCAGCCAGTAATCGAACAAGCGATTGAGAAAGGGTTTTTGCAGCAAGAAGGTTTACAACTTGCGCCCACTGATAAGGGTATGAATTTTTTAAATGATTTATTGCAGATGTTTATCGAAGACCCGGCTGCTACAAAGCGGTACCCGGTTATTCCACTTATTGATGGTAAGTAGTTGAATCCGGGACCGTCGCCTACGCGAGGATAATTCAGAATTGGAGTAGGCACCCATTCTGTGAAAGCGCCTGCGCTCAGATCTCAACGGCAGAGACGCCGTTGCGAAACCCCATGGAAGGGTTTATCGCGTTCTGAGTGCAGGTGCTTTTGCGGGATGGGTTCCGGAGAGCCCGATGTGAACATCCATGATTGCAGAGCCCTATTGTTCGAACATCGGTCCCGGCCAAAGAATGCCGGAACGACCTAGAAGTCGGCTACTCAGCACCCAAGCGTTCAGGCGATGGACGCTGCGACTGATCAAGAAACTTGGTCAGATCATCACGATTTAGCTTAACCGGCATTCTCAGCCCGTCTGTTCCGGGTATCAGCGCACCTTGCTCATCACCTTGCGCTCCATCAGCAGAATCGGCCGTAGAGGGCAGTCTGTCAGAGAACGCTTTTTTGAATTTGGGCTCAGACGCAGGCTCGCGCGTCGGCACACTCGCCACGACATTCGCGTTGGGATTCAGGCGCACTGTCTCGCTATCACCATCCTCTCTTGCACTGGTGCTGTAGTGAGTCACGCCATGTTCGTCGACCCAGGTATGCACTTCACCAACGGACGACGATGTCGAGGCCGTGCTTGATTTTAGCGAACCAAAGGATTGCCCTGCTTGTTGGACAGAATCTCGGGCCTTGCCACTGATGCCAGAGGTGATTTTGGAGAACACAGCAGCTGGGTCGCCACCCTGCAAATAGAGCAAATAAGACATAACGCCAACCACCGCAATCAGCGGCACACAGGCTTTTAGGAGTAATTTGAGAACCAGTCGAGTAACCAAGGTTTTGAGTCCTTTTCGTCCCTAATTGCCAATTTAACGGCCTAGACCTGTTATGCTTTACGGCTGCCCTTGCATTTTGAGCAAAGTGCCCCTAATATTCCGAACGATTTTTAACTGCATTCAGCCGGAGCACCGACATGAAGCCAGATACACACCCAGATTACAAAGAAATTAAAGTCACCTGCAGCTGCGGTAATTCTTTTGCTACCGGCTCTACAGCAGGTAAAGACCTAAGCATCGAAGTATGCTCAAGTTGCCACCCGTTCTACACCGGCAAGCAAAAAGTACTCGATACAGCAGGTCAGGTCGATAAATTCCGTCGCCGATTCGGCGGCAAATAGCCTTTGGGCTACTCAGGCACACGGAATGTGCCCGAGTCGAACAACAGACCAAATCAATTCGGGCGCCAGGTGCGCCCGTTTTGCGTTATGACACCTTACTACCGCTCAGCTCTGCTTCTGGTTTGCACCCTAACGACAATACTGCCGGCCCGTGCTGCAAGCCAAGATCAAGCAAGCAGCTGCTTCCCCTCAACAAATCGCCAAGAAGCCACACTCGATTACATCGTTGATGGAGACACACTAGCCTTAATTGATGGGCGCAAGGTGCGAGTAGTGGGCATCAACACACCCGAAACTCGCCCATCACCACAACCCAAAGCGCTTGCAGCCAAACAAGCAGCCGAAACACTATTACCCGCCAATGGAAAAATCTGGTTAATCCCCGGCATCAACGCTACTGATCGTTACGGCCGCGTCCTGGCACACGTGGTTAGCCAAAACGGCGCTAACCTAGCCGAACATTTGTTATCCAATGGCTTAGCAGCCGCGAGTGCGGTGCACCCCAATACGAGTTGCGCTGAGCACTACCAGCGGCTTGAATTGCAGGCGCGTAACAAGCAGCAAGGACTATGGAAAAAACTGCATCCGTGGCAGCTTATAGATAAACGAATCAATAAAAATCGCCGTGGTTTTAGGTTGGTCACCTCCAATGTGAGCAGCATAACGACTAATAACAAGTATCATCATCTGCAATTGGCCAACGGGCTACGCGTGAGCATGACAAACAAATTAGCAAACGAGATTCATGCGAGCAAACTACAGCGACAACGTGTAACAGTGCGCGGCTGGATCCAATGGCGCAAAAACAAGGGCTCATTAACGTTACATCACGCCACCAATCTGCAACTCCATAGCGACTAGAGCCATGCTGTATCTGCTTGATTCAAGTATCTACATTTTTCGCGCTTGGCAAACACTGCCCGGCAGTATCGAAAACACACACGGCGAACCTGCCAACGCGGTGATCGGCTTTGCCGACACCCTAGCGCGCATCATTCAAGACGAACAGCCTACGCATATGGTTTGCGCATTCGACCAAAACAACGGCAAAGGGGCTCGCAAGGAAATCTACCCAGCTTATAAAGCTAATAGAGAACCCGCTCCACCAGAGCTAATGGTGCAGTTTCAGCGTTGCTTTGAACTCGCGAAATTATTTGGCATACCTTCGTTTGGCAGCCCCACTGTAGAAGCCGATGACATCATTGGCAGCATGGCACAGCTTGCACATCAACAAGAAAAGCCCGTGACGATCATTAGCGCGGATAAAGACCTTGCTCAGTTTATCGCTCGTGGTGACACCTACTGGAACTTTGCCAGGAAGTTAAAACTAAGCGAAAAGGATATCTGCAACCAGTTTAAAGCGGAGCCTTCACAAATCGCCGATTTACTCGCCATTTGCGGCGACAAAGTCGATAACATCCCTGGAGTTCCAGGCGTGGGCATGGCCACGGCAGCCAGACTATTAAAAAAGTGGCGCACGATAGATAGCATGTTGGCACAGCCTGAAGAGATCGCCAAAATGAAGTTTAGAGGCGCACCGCGCATAAGCTTATTGGTTAGCGAACACGCTGATACCATTCGACTGGCTCGTAAACTGACCGGCTTAATCCACGATGATGCATTACCTAACAGCCTCACCGAGTTACAATTAAAGCGGCCTGATCAGCACACCTTAATTGAAGGTTTACTGAAAGCAGGCTTCACCGAACAACGCAGCGACAGCTTGGCAAAGCGCATTTGCACTCCGGCGCCTGCAAGCCAAAAGAAGTGACCTATGCGACAGCGAAAAAAATCAAACCCTAAAAAAAAATGGTCGCGCAAACCAAAAGAGTTGCAGAGTGGCAAAAAGGGCAACGCCGTCGGGACCGATGGGCATGTTGATGACAATAGCGAGATCATTTTATTCAACAAACCTTTTCAAGTGCTTTGTCAGTTTACCGACGAACAAGAACGAAGAACCCTAGCTCACTACATTAACGAACCCGGATTTTATGCAGCGGGCCGCCTGGATCGAGACAGTGAAGGTTTACTGCTACTCACTAACGATGGTCGTCTTCAGCAACAAATCAGCCACCCGCGTTTTAAGATCATGAAGCGTTACCTTGTGCAGGTTGAGGGCGAAGCCACTGAGGCCATATTGAAAAAGCTAAGCACTGGCGTTGAGCTTAAGGATGGAAAAACTGCACCAGCGCGCGCAGTGATGGTCGAGCAGCCCAAAGCACTCTGGCAACGTAACCCACCGATACGCGTCAGAAACAACATCCCTACTAGCTGGTTAGAGATTGCGATTACTGAGGGACGAAACCGACAAGTACGGCGTATGACAGCAGCCGTCGGTTTGCCTACCTTACGTCTGGTGCGCACTCACATTGGCGATTACTCCGTTTGGGATTTGCAACCTGGCAAATACACCAAAACCAAACCCGACGCCTTGTTACTGGGCAGATAACACGCATCAGAAAAACCACGACTACCACACACCTACCCTATTGAAACGGTTGAATATATCACCGGGAATCGGCGTTTAAGCACACCGCTGATATACTGATCGCGTGAATAGTTTTAAACACAGGATCTGCGCATTTTTCTTGTTGCTGCTTTTGCCGCTAGCAAATACGGCAGCCGAACCTGTTATGCACCCCGTGATGATGCTAGACAACTCAGGCCATCAAACGAGAAGCGCTCCGGCAACAGGCCAACACGACAGCCCAACCCAAATCAGCTTTTCTGCGATGGGCAAAGATTTCACATTAAACCTTACGCCCTCCACACTTTTGAATATGCCCGGCGGTATCGCTGCTGACCTGCCCATTCTTTTGCAAGGTGTAGTAGAAGGCTATGAGCAATCCTGGGCGCGCATTAGCATCAGCGACGGTAAACCTACTGGTTATATCTGGGTCAATGATCATCTCTACCAACTTGCCCTAGTTAAGCCTAACGCGAATACTCGCGACACTATTCAAGATGAGAATCATGACCAGACTGAGTGGGTAATTGTTGAGCCTGATCCTGCCATGAGCACACGCATAAATGCCAGAGCCGAATCACCCCGATCAGTCACGCGTGCAATCACAGTTGGTATTGCTATCGATACACAATTTGACCTATGGCATCAAGGGCGCGGCTTAGCAAAAGCACTGGAAATTATTAACGGTGTAGAGGGTATATACCAGCAGCAGCTAGGCTTGGCCATTCGTATTGATGCCGTTCTCGAGCTTAACAAACTCGACAACGACCCACTGCTTGAAATTGACGGCAAGCTTGAAGATGTACTGCAAGGCTTTCGTAACTTTCGCGCAACGCAACCATCATTGAACACACCTCTGACGCTTGTCCACTTATTTAGTGGGCATCGCGATGGCAATAGTGTGGTTGGCCTCGGTTGGATCGATACTGCCTGCCGCACTGATGGCTACGACCTAAGCGTCTCGACACCATTTGCATTTGATGTATTACTGGCGGCGCATGAAATAGCGCACAACCTAGGCGCTCTGCATGACGATGATATACGCTGCAGTGGCAGCGTGACAAACGAAGGCAACGGTTTGATGGTAGAAAAATTAAACGGTGATACCACATCCACATTATCGACATGCAGTTTAAATAACATGCGACCAGCGATTGCTCGAAACTGTAACTTAGATAACATCGATTTAGCATTGCAGGTGTCATCAACTGCAGTATCTACGGATAAATTACAACGTCGAATTACGCTAACAATTGACAACACAGACACACAACGTAGCGTACACCAAGTGCAAACCAGAACCACCTTCCCTGCTGGAAGCAGTTTAGCTAGTGTGCCAAATAACTGCAGCCTCGATCAAGGGGCTCTACTTTGCAAACACTTTGATATACCTGCATTTAACAGTAAAAGCTTATCGTTTGTTGTTAGCCTACAAGACTTGCCAACGCTTCGTATCGTAAGCGCGATCGAGCTTGATGCTATCAGCGACATCAACCAACTTAACAACCGCCGTAGCATCGACGCCCTAACTGAAACAGGTGAAGCCATTGCACAATCAGACGGCGCTCAAGTGGGCACTGGTGCGGGTAGCAGTGGGTCTGGACGTGTTGACTATCTATTGTTATTAATACTGTTAGCTGGCTTTCAACGCTGCCGCACACGCAGGGCTGCAAGTTCATGCGCACCGCAACACACTAAACAGTCTTAACTAGTGCGCTGCACCGCGTACTGTGCAATCGAAACCAGCTCATCCTTGTACTCGGACGAGGGCAAGCTGCTTAGCGAATCAACTGCCTGTTGTACTGCAATATTGGCTCTAGCAATTGATTGCTCTATTGCATTTGTCTCTCTCACAATTGAAAGCACTTGCGGCAATGCTGCTAGCTCTGCTTCACGTATTGCAGTGGCAATCACTTCACGCTTATCACTACTGGCTTGTTGCATCGCATAGATAAGTGGCAAGGTTGTTTTACCTTCTGCCAAGTCATCGCCTACGTTTTTGCCCATTTCGTCACTTTGGCTACGATAGTCGAGCACGTCGTCTGTAATTTGAAACGCGGTGCCCAAGTACATGCCGTAATCAGCAAGGCTTTGCTGAAATTGTGTTTGCGATGCGCTTATCGCGCCCAGCTCGCCTGCCGCCCGAAACAAGCACGCTGTTTTAGCTTCGATAACGTGGATGTATTGTTCTTCAGTGATCTCGGGTTCGCGCACATTTAGCAGTTGCATGACCTCGCCTTCGGCAATTCGGTTAGTGGTGCTGGCAAGAATCCCCATGACAACCATGTTGTCCACATCGACCATCATCTCGAAGGCACGCGAATAGAGGAAGTCCCCCACTAACACCGCCGCCTCATTACCCCACACTGAATTTGCTGTGTCATTGCCACGACGCAGCTCAGAGGCATCGACAACGTCGTCATGCAATAAGGTGGCTGTGTGAATGAATTCAACGATGGCGGCTAATGTGATGACGTTGTCATCTGCAGTTGCAGGCAGCCCGACACTGCCAGCCAAAGGTTGGCCACAGGCACCGGCAGATAACAAGACCAATCTTGGCCGTAAGCGCTTGCCACCACTACCAATTATGTAGCCAGCCACCTGATTGATGAGAACCACATCGGATGCCAGCCTTTTACGAATAAGCTGATCGACATCTTGCATGGAATTAGCGACTAGGTCGCCAGGGGATTCCAGAGGTTTAGGCATGAAACAGATTTTACAAACTATTTGCCTGAACGATAGCAAAAGCGCGAGTGTTGCGCTGGCAAAAGACTTTACGGTTGGCCAAAATATTGTCGAAAAATTGCCTCCGGCACATTGACCTTTTATTAACCAGGCGCTATGCTAACGGGCTTTTCGCGGTTACGTGACTGCACGTCTGTGGCAACGGCTTGGCCGGCGCGATAGCCTGCCACCACATGGCAAATGCCAAGCGCTATACAGCCTTGGCCTAGACAAGAATTGAGTTGGAGAATTAAATGTACGCGGTCATTAAAACCGGCGGTAAACAATACCGAGTCAACCAGGGCGACAAACTCAGAGTTGAAACCCTCACAGCCGAAGAAGGCAGTGAAATCAAGCTAGATAGCGTACTTATGTTAGGCGAAGGCGATAACGTCACTATCGGCTCGCCGATGCTTGCCAGCGCGTCAGTTAGCGCCCGCGTGCTCTCTCACGGCCGTGGCAAGAAAGTCAATATCATCAAGTTTCGTCGTCGTAAGCACCATCGCAAGCAGATGGGCCATCGTCAAAACTACACAGAACTCGAAATAACTGGCATAAACGCTGGTTAGTCACAAGAAATCCAGGGGTTATAAAACATGGCACATAAAAAAGCAGGCGGTAGTACGCGCAACGGTCGCGATTCAGAATCCAAACGCCTTGGCGTGAAGAAATTCGGTGGCGAAGAGGTTTTGGCTGGCAATATCTTGGTTCGTCAGCGCGGTACGCGCTTTCACCCGGGTGTGAACGTAGGCTGTGGCAAGGACCACACTCTATTCGCTAAAACCAACGGCGTTGTCGAATTTAAGCAAAAAGGCCCGAATAACCGTAAATTTGTGAATATCGTTGAGGCGCCAGCGGCGTCTTAAAACCCAAGCTAGCGTTTGCTAGCTTTCGGTTTCTGGAAAAGCCCGCTCACTGCGGGTTTTTCTTTGTCTGGATTTTGCTTTCGCTCCACTGCGCTTAAGCAGCCGCTGCCACTCAGCATGCGGGCGACGAGTGCCACTACTCTCACTGATTCTGCGCAGCTCCGCTACCAGCCGTAGCTGCCGCTCAGTCCAATGAACTCGAGGTTGCGCTGCAGCCACTGTCAGCAGTGCGCTAGCCGCGGCTGGTAGACTGACAGTCTCTGGCAGATCTAGCCTCCAGGCTAATATTAAGGCGTTGAGACGCGTTCCAGACTCTTCTGGATGATTCAGAACTTCACTCAAAGCGCCACGTGGGTCACACATTGGGAAAAGGACTACCTGGCAAGATGACTTTTGATTACTCATGGAGCAAGTGTCGCACCTTGAATTGCGCTAAACTCTGTTCCGCCTCGCACTTCCATCCTTCCCATAGTCATCACGGTATTACATCTTGAAATTTGTAGACGAAGCACGGATTACAGTGATAGCTGGCGACGGTGGTAATGGTTGCATGAGCTTTCGACGTGAAAAATATATCCCACGCGGTGGCCCAGACGGGGGAGATGGCGGCAATGGTGGCAGCGTTTTTTTACGCGCCACCGATGACCTAAACACACTGATCGATTTTCGGCACAAGCGCACATTTACTGCCCAACGAGGCAAGAACGGACAAGGTCGCGACTGTACCGGTGCAGGAGGCGAGGATTGCATTGTTGATGTGCCTCAAGGCACTATCGCCGTTGATCGCATGACAGGCGAAGTGGTAGCCGATCTACGCGAAGACGGACAAGTTGCACTAGTGGCTCAAGGTGGATATCACGGCCTGGGAAATACTCGTTTCAAAAGCTCAACCAACCGCGCACCACGACGAACCTCTGAAGGCACGCCAGGCGAACGACTCGAACTTCAATTAGAGATGCGATTGTTGGCCGATGTGGGCTTGCTGGGTTTACCAAACGCAGGTAAATCGACATTGATCACATCAGTATCCTCAGCGCGGCCCAAAATTGCTGACTACCCCTTCACCACGCTGCACCCTAATCTAGGCGTGATCAGTATCGAAGCGCACCGCAGTTTTGTGATGGCTGATATACCTGGGCTTATTGAAGGCGCAGCATCTGGTCAAGGCTTGGGTGTACACTTTTTAAAACATCTATCGCGCACCCGCTTACTGCTACACGTAATTGATATCTTGCCCGTCGACGAATCCGATCCCGTAAAAACAGCATTTGGACTACTAGAAGAACTCAAACTACATAGCAGCACACTGTACGAAAAAGAACGTTGGCTAGTGTTAAACAAAACTGACTTAATGTTTGAAGACGAAATGGACGAACGCTGCCAAACCATCATTGACGGGCTAAACTGGGAAGGGCCGGTCTATAAAATTTCTGCCGTATCCGGCGCGGGCACCAAGCCATTGGTCCGGGACATCATGCAGCATATCGAAACGATAAAAGAACAAGAGCAAGCGGAAGCATCCGCCAAAGCAAACGCTAAAACCGCCACTGACACGTCGGCAAACAACCAGGCGGACTAATGCGCGAACGCCTAACCCAATCCAAACGATGGGTAGTCAAGGTTGGTAGCTCCTTACTGACCAATGATGGACGTGGGCTAGACACCGACCGAATTGAACAATGGACCACTCAGCTTGCAAAGTTAATGGGCGACGATTGCCAGCTGGTGCTGGTATCCAGTGGCTCAATTGCTGAAGGCTTGGTTAGATTGGGTTGGACTCAGCGCCCCACAGTCATACACGAACTACAAGCCGCAGCAGCCGTTGGGCAAATGGGCCTTATCCAAGCCTATGAGGCCGCTTTTAAGCGCCAGGGCCGTCAAACTGCGCAGATACTTTTAACCCATGAAGATCTAGCTGACCGACGTCGTTACCTCAATGCCCGGTCAACACTAAAAGCCTTAATTGATCATGATGTGATGCCTATCGTGAACGAAAACGATACGGTTACAACAGATGAGATACGACTGGGAGACAACGACACGCTCGCAGCGCTGGTTTGCAACCTAATTGATGCCGACGTACTGGTGTTACTAACCGATCAAGAAGGCCTGTTTGATAAGGACCCTCGTCGGCACAGCGATGCAAAACTGCTGGAGCGCGCCAACGCTAGCGATCCATCTGTTCAAAAGCTTGCTGGGCCGAGCGGTACTATGCTGGGTAGCGGCGGCATGTTGACAAAAATACTGGCAGCAGAGCGTGCCGCACAAAGCGGCACAACGACCATCATCGCCTCTGGCCGCGAGCCCGACGTACTGCTCAAACTTCGGCGCGGTGAAGGAATTGGAACCATGCTTACCAGCGACCAAGTGCCTCGCGTTGCAAGAAAACAATGGCTGGCGAATCATCTACGTGTTGCCGGACAACTGCAGCTCGATAGTGGCGCTTGCCGAGTATTAAGAGAAAAAGGTTCGAGCTTACTTGCGGTTGGTGTAAGCGAATGCGTGGGTGACTTTAATCGAGGCGAACTCGTCGCCTGCGTGGATGAAAATCAAAAAGTGATTGGCAAGGGCTTGATTAATTACAATGCGACAGACACCCGAAAATTGATCGGCCATGCAAGCGATAAATATATGGATCTATTGGGCTATACGCATGGACCCGAGCTAATCCATCGTGACAATTTGATCGTGGAGCGTTCGGGGGCTGCCGTCAGTGATGACGCGCAGAAGCCCTAAGAATTGTATGCCGAGAGAGGCGACTAAACGGAGAACTAAGCTTGAGCGCTCATCGCAACATCACTCTGAGCACTGGGTACTTCAAGCCGGCTTTGAGGCAGAATGCCAAGCCGACTATCAGGAACTGCTATTAAAGAGCGCGAACTTGGGCATTAAAACGGCTTTTGTAGCGCGCTGCCTTGTTTTTGTGGATCAAGCCTTTACGGGCCATATGATCAAGAACCGGAATGGCTTCTTTATATGCAGCTTCAGCGGCCGACTTATCGCCTGCTTCAATCGTGCTAAACACCGCTTTTACTTTGGTGCGCAACATCGAACGTTGACTTGCATTACGTTGCCTGGCTTTTTCGGCCTGGCGTACTCGCTTTCGTGCCTGAGCAGAATTGGCCACGGACTACCTCATATAATTAAAATTGCGTTCAGCCGGGTATTATGCAATGTTCAATCTCCTGAGTCAACTGCATAATGGCTGAAAATAGCCTAGTCAAATCCGGTGGCATAGTCGGCATTATGACCCTACTGTCCCGTATTCTGGGATTTGTACGGGATCAGGTGCTAGCCATTGTGTTTGGCGCTGGCGCCACCACAGACGTTTTTCTAGTGGCGTTCAAAATACCCAACTTTTTACGCCGGCTATTTGCCGAGGGCGCGTTCGCCCAAGCCTTTGTGCCAGTGTTCACTGAGTACAAGGAAACACGTAGTCGCGAGGCTTTGCTCGATCTAGCGGCTCACGTGTCCGGCACCTTGATCGTGATCCTGCTAATGATCACTACATTGGGGGTGATGCTAGCGCCACTATTGATAATGGCATTTGCGCCGGGCTTTATTGATTCACCTGGGCAATTTGAGCTAGCCACTCACATGCTGCGCATCACTTTCCCCTATTTATTGTTTGTGTCATTGCTGGCCTACGCCGGCAGCATGCTTAATACCTTCGGTAAATTTGCAGTCCCATCGTTCACACCAGTACTGTTAAATATTTCGATGATTACTGCGGCAGTGTTTTTCTCCCCGCTATTTAGTAAGCCAATTGTGGCACTTGCTTGGGGCGTGTTTGCGGCAGGCACTATCCAGCTGCTATTTCAAATACCGTTTCTACAAAAGTTAGGCTTACTGCCAAGACCACGCTGGGGCTGGAAACATAGCGGCGTACGACGCATCCTCAAACTGATGGCTCCTGCAATATTAGGCTCATCTGTAGCGCAAATTAACTTATTGCTCGACACGGTTATTGCATCGTTTCTGGCAGTGGGCAGCCTGAGTTGGTTGTACTACTCCGATCGGCTGATGGAATTTCCATTGGGTTTACTGGGTGTGACTATCGGCACCGTTATTTTGCCGCGTTTATCCAAAGATTTTTCTAACCAATCCGCCGAGCAATTTAGTGCCACCATCACCTGGGCATTGCGACTTATGTTGCTCTTAGGCCTGCCTGCTTGCTTTGGTTTAATTTTGCTTGCAGAACCTATGCTAACGACCCTATTTGAATACGGGAAGTTTACTCAAGCTGATTCACAAATGGCGAGTTACAGCTTGATCGCCTACTCGCTTGGCTTACCCGCTTTTATTTTAATCAAAATTTTTGCACCCGCCTTCTTTGCACGCCAAAATACAAAAACACCCGTACGTATCGGTATTGTCGCGTTGATATCCAATATGGCTTACAACCTAATGCTAGTCGTACCGTTGGTGATGATGGATTTCACAGCTCCACATACTGGTTTAGCACTAGCCACTACGATGTCGGCGTGGCAGCAAGCTTGGATGCTCTACCGCCAGCTAGAAGCCGACGGAATCTATCAACTACCAAGCGAGCTCAAACGATTTACACTGCAAGTGCTACCTGCACTGCTGGTGATGGCTGTAGTGATATTTTTTATTAGCGGGTTTGACTGGCATGAACTATCAGCTTTGAGTCGTGTCGGCCACCTACTGGGCGTTATTGCTGCAGGCGCTTTAAGCTATGCAATCGTGTTGTTGCTCTGTGGTGTGCGGCCTCGACACCTAGGCAGCAGTTAATGCAAACTCAACGTAATACGCTATGCAACATGTTATGCAAGCAATCCTTTTTTAAAACTAAGTAGAAATGTCATGTCTCTTCGTTGGTTATTGCTTGGGTCACTAATCGTTTGGCTCACTTTACTTGCGCCAGCTATTCTTGTTATTGCATGGTTAAACAGCTGGCATATCACATTGCCCTTGTTTCTTGCAGCCCTTTTGTCACCCGTTTTAATGGTGCTAGTGACGCGCGAGTTTCAGTCAAGCAACTCTCGTAGCAGATGGTATTGGATGCAATACCTTGGCTTAGGCGCATTACTACTTCCCATTGTGATGACAGGCTTGGTATTACGCTTGTTTATAGATGCACCCATTGTGGGGATTTTGGCTTTGGTCGCTTGGGTTATTGTTATTCCCATCGCTTGGCGTAATGCCAATACGATCCACAATAAACATTTGAGCATCGAATCAGCCAAGCTCCACAACAATGTGCGCCTAGTGCATATTAGCGATGTACACATAGGATCGAGATCGGCTAATTATCTTAAAAAAGTAGTTACGCAAGTGCTCAGCCATCAACCTGATATTGTGCTGATAACGGGCGATTTATTGGATCAAAGCAGTGTAGATGCCAAGCAGCTATCCAACCTAAGTAGAATAGAATGCCCAACGCTAATGTGTCTTGGCAATCACGAGCGATACGTCGATTTGGATGCGGCAATCACTGCGATCGAATCAAATCAAGTACAGATACTGCGAGATTCGGCCACCACTATCGATCAGCTACGATTTATTGGTATTGATGATCGAGATGCGCCCGATGCCTTACCTGCAATTTTGACAGAGCTGGGGGTTGACGACACTCGATTTAATGTAGCCCTATATCATCGCCCCGATGGTTGGCAGGCAATAAAACAACATCAATATGAGCTTACGCTAGCTGGTCATACCCACGCTGGGCAGATATGGCCGTTTGGCTATTTGGTGAAGAGCAAGTACCCACAGATGGTGGGCTGGTTTGAAAATGGCGCAACGGGCTTGTACGTGTCCCCAGGTGCTGGCACCTGGGGACCGATTTTTAGGCTAGGTACAAAATGCGAAATGACAGTGATTGACTTAAATACTCAACCCACAACCGCAATCAATGCCATAGGCATTAGTAATGAAGCCCAGTAGTTAGCTGATGCTGGCTTCGCCTTGGTAGCAGCCTTAGCAGCAATATGAGCAGTCTTTTGGGCTTCTGCCTTCGGTGTAGGATTTGCCTTATTTGTTAACTTGTTCATAGAGTGTTACCTCGATTGGTAGGCAACTATCCTAGCGCTTGACATCCACTTACTTCTGGTAGTTTTACGCAGTTTCATGTCATCAGCTACCCAGTTTGCCCCTTTAAATCGGTAAACTGCGACTCACACCAAATTTTGAAGAGCATTACATGCATTTGATTCGTGGCTTACAGCGATTCCGGCACAAGCCAGGTTGTGTTGCCACTATTGGCAACTTCGATGGCCTGCACTTGGGTCACCAGAAGCTGGTCGAGAAAATGCTAAAAGCGGCTAAGCAACGCGCTCTTCCCTCCACCTTAATCAGCTTTAATCCGCTTCCGCACGAGTTTTTTGCCCAAAGCAATGCTCCGGCGCGCATCAATGGCTTTCGCGATCGATACCAATCTGCCTTGGCGATGAATATCGAACGCTACTTGTTGCTCAACTTCAATCAGGAGATGGCGGACTTATCACCTCAAACATTTATCGATAAGGTGTTCATCACTACACTCGGTGTAAAGCATTTGGTGGTGGGTGATGACTTTCGATTTGGTCATCGACGTCAGGGGGACATTACTCATCTACAACACGCTGGCGAGGAACATGGCTTTACAGTTGAGCAAATACCTACTGTCACACACGATGCCACGCGAATATCCAGCAGTGAGATTAGGGCACATCTGGCCAACGGCCGACTGGACGAAGCCGCTGAGATGCTGGGGCGGCCATACACCATTAGCGGACGAGTGATTCATGGCGAGAAGGTAGGCCGGCAGCTAGGTTTCGCCACAGCCAACGTGGCGCTCGGTGCACATCAACCGCCGGCTAGAGGCGTTTTTGCTGTTCAGGCATTGCACAGCGAATCGGGCAAACAATATCGCGCAGTGGCAAATCTGGGAGAGCGGCCCACGGTTGGTGGACGGAAACTGCTACTCGAGGTGCATTGTCTCGATGACAACCCTGATCTGTACGGCCAACATTTGCAGGTTAAATTTATGCACTATCTGCGCGGTGAGCGCAAATTTGACTCGCTCGACGACTTGAAGCAGGCAATCGCCGCCGATGCCGATGCGGCTAGGGACTGCTTAAGCTGATGGCAGCCCCGCTGATGGCAGCCCCACCGACACCAATTAAACACGCAAATAACAGCGAATCGCATACACTTGTAGGCGTTGACTGACGAAAGTACCTTTGCCTGTGACTGAATATAAAACCACACTGAATTTACCCAAGACAGATTTCCCGATGCGGGGCAATCTTGCCAAGCGAGAACCCGAATGGCTTGCCAGTTGGGAAGCCGATGGCTTGTACCAACAAATTCGCGATTCTGCCAAAGGGCGACCGCAATTTATCTTGCACGATGGCCCTCCCTACGCCAACGGTGATCTTCACTTAGGTCACGTAGTGAATAAGGTCATTAAAGATCTAATTATTAAAAGTAAGCACTTGGCAGGCTTTGATGCGCCCTATGTCCCGGGCTGGGATTGCCACGGCTTGCCGATCGAAAACAAGGTCGAGTCAAAGATTGGCAAACCCGGCGGCAACATCAGCAATGCAGAATTTCGCCAACATTGTCGCGATTACGCTGCGGAACAGATCGACAACCAGCGCACCGAATTTAAACGCTTAGGTGTGTTTGGCCAATGGGAAAAACCTTATCTCACAATGGACTTCAACAATGAAGCAAACATAGTAAGAGCCCTGGCAAAAATTATCGAACAAGGCCATATGTACAAAGGTGTCAAGCCTGTGCATTGGAGTTGGGGCGCGCACTCAGCTTTAGCAGAAGCCGAAGTTGAATACGAAGAAAAAACGTCAACCACCATCGATGTTCGGTTTTCGCCGCAAAACAAAGCCGACATGCTCTCAGCATTTGCAGCGGACGATGATGGCAGCGAGATCAGTGTTGTTATCTGGACAACTACCCCGTGGACGATCCCCGGCAACTTAGCAGTGGCCGTTCACCCTGAGCTGGAGTACGCACTGGTTGCAGTAAACGGCGAACGTTTGATTGTGGCGCACGACATGGTTGAAGATGTAATGGCGCGCTATGGTTTTGAAGGCCATCGCATCGTAGCCACTACTAAAGGCCAAGCCTTAGAAAACATTAAGCTGCAACATCCAATTTATGACCGCGCTTCACTGCTAGTGCTGGGCGATCACGTGACCACTGAAGCGGGTACTGGTTGCGTACACACTGCACCAGATCATGGCGTAGATGATTTTTACACAGGCAAACGGTACCAGCTTGAGCTACTAGACCCAGTCGATGACAACGGTTTGTTTCGACAAAATGTTGAGCTATTCGCAGGTCAACATGTAATGAAGGTCGACAAGCCATTGCTTGAAGAATTAACTCAACGTAAGCGCTTAGTACACAGCAGCAAAATCAAACACAGCTATCCATTTTGCTGGCGAACCAAAACACCGATTATTTTCCGTGCAACACCTCAATGGTTTATCAGCATGGAAGATAACAACCTTCGCCAAGACACCTTGGCTGAAATCAAGAAAGTTAAATGGGTTCCTGAATGGGGTGAGTCACGTATCGAAGGCATGATCGCAAGCCGGCCTGATTGGTGTGTGTCGCGACAACGCTTTTGGGGTGTGCCACTAACATTGTTTATCCACAAAGACACCAGTGAGCTTCATCCTGACACTGTGCCTGTTATGGAAAAAGTAGCCAAGGCTATTGAAAAAGACGGTATACAAGCTTGGTTTGATCTCGATTCCAAAGACGTAATTGGTGCAGATGCCGAGCAATACAACAAAGTCACTGATGTATTGGATGTTTGGTTTGATTCGGGCTCATCGTTTTTTCATGTACTGCAACAAGATGATCAGCTCACCTACCCAGCTGATATGTACCTTGAAGGCTCCGACCAACACAGAGGTTGGTTCCATTCATCTATCTTAACCAGCGTGGCAACTAATCGTATTGCACCTTACAAGCAGGTGTTAACGCATGGCTTTGTGGTCGATGAAAAAGGCCGCAAGATGTCAAAGAGCATTGGCAACGTAATCAAACCGCAAGATTTAATGAAAACCATGGGGGCTGATATTGTGCGCTTATGGGTTTGCTCTGCCGACTACAGCGGTGAGATGTCTGTATCAAAAGAGATCTTGGCTCGCATGGCGGATTCCTACCGGCGTATTCGTAACACCGCGCGTTACTTGCTAAGTGCTACTAACGATTTTAATCCGCAAACCGATATGGTTAGCGCTAACGATATGCTCTCTATTGACAGATGGGCTGTTGATCGCGCGCTACAAGCTCAGCACGATATAAAAACAGCCTACGACGCTTATCAGTTTCATGCTGTATACCAACGTATCCATAATTTTTGCGGCGTGGAGATGAGTAGCTTTTATCTGGACATAATCAAGGATCGCCAGTACACCATGCCAGCAGATAGCCGCGGCAGACGTTCAGCGCAAACTGCAATGTACTTAATTACTGAAGCTTTGGTACGTTGGATTGCGCCAGTACTGAGCTTCACCAGCCAGGAAATTTGGGAGCAGATGCCTGGGCAACGCGGCAAGATGGTTTTTACTGAACTGTATTTTGAGGGCCTAGAAGCAATCGAGCCAAATAACAAACCCTCTAAGAGCGACTGGGATACGATACTAGAAGTACGCAACACAGTGACTAAATCACTGGAAACATTGCGCGCAGATGGCGTGATTGGCGGCGGCCTGGATGCCAATGTGACCTTGTATTGCGACGACAAACTAAAACAGGTATTAAGTGAACTCGGCGACGAGCTGCGCTTTGTGTTTATAACATCGAATGCATCAGTTGCATCACTAGGGGATCGGCCGGACTCTGCCGAAGTTGTTAAGGTACTTGATTCTGAATTGGCCATCACTGCCGAGCAGTCCAAAGCCGAAAAGTGCGAACGTTGCTGGCACCGGCGTGAAGATGTGGGCAGCGATAGCACACACCCCACTCTATGCACTCGCTGCACCGGCAATATTTCGGGCAACAGCGAAGTTCGCCAATACGCATAAGATCATGAAACTAATTTACACAGCAATCGTTTTGATTTCGGTCGTATCAGATCAGATAACAAAAATTGCCACCAGTCGTGCGCTCGAACTCTACGAACAAATCCCTGTGTTCCCTATGTTCAATATCACGCTTGCACATAATTATGGAGCTGCTTTTAGTTTTTTGAATATACCAGGTGGTGCACAGCGCTGGTTTTTTACTGGCATCAGTGCAGTGGTCAGCGTTGTTTTGATAGTTTGGCTGTGGCGCTTAAGTAAAGACGAAAAATGGCTCGGAATTGCTTTAGCACTAATTCTAGGCGGCGCTATTGGCAATCTTATCGATCGCGCAATGCAGGGCTATGTGGTTGACTTCATCCAGGTTTATTATAAAGACTGGTACTTCCCATCGTTTAACATTGCTGATTCAGCTATATTTTGTGGCACAGTGCTGTTGCTTGGGCTCACTCTTTTTGAAAAGCCTGCCGAAGCGCCTACCGACAAGTCGACATAGCGTAAAGGATATCCATGCAAATACTATTGGCCAACCCCCGAGGGTTTTGTGCTGGCGTCGATCGAGCGATCGAGATTGTCGAACGCGCCCTAGAGATACACGGCGCTCCTATTTACGTGCGGCACGAAGTGGTGCACAACAAATACGTAGTTGATGAATTAAAGGCCAAAGGCGCTGTGTTTGTAGAAGAGCTGGACGATGTGCCAGACAACACCATTGTTATTTTTAGTGCTCACGGTGTATCCAAATTAGTTGAAGACACTGCCAAGCAACGTGGCTTGCAAGTGTTTGACGCAACCTGCCCTCTGGTTACTAAAGTACATTTGGAAGTTGTTAAGTATGCAAAAGAAGGCCGCGAGGTTATTTTAATTGGCCATGCTGGCCACCCTGAAGTTGAAGGCACCATGGGCCGCTACGACACTAGTAAAGGCGGGCGAATCATATTGGTGGAGCAAGTCAGCGATGTGGCCACTCTTAAAATCGACAACCCAGAGCAGCTTGCCTTTGTATCGCAGACCACGCTTTCAGTGGACGATACTCAAGACGTGATCAATGCTTTACGGGAAAGATTTCCAAGCATCGCAGCCCCTCGCAAAGATGACATCTGCTATGCAACACAGAACCGCCAAGATGCAGTGAAAAGCCTCTGCGCTGAGATCGACCTATTACTGGTAGTAGGTGCAGCAAATAGTTCTAACTCTAACCGCTTACGCGAGCTCGGTGAACGAGCGGGTGTGCAATCCAAGCTCATCACTCGCGCAGCTGATATCAAGAATGAATGGCTGGAGAACAGGAAAAAAGTGGGGGTAACCGCCGGTGCTTCGGCTCCAGAGATTTTGGTACAGGAAGTCATTGAAAAACTAAAAAGCGCCGGCGGAACCGGCGCTACTGAGTATGAAGGTGTACGAGAAACCGTCTCGTTTTCGATTCCTAAAACATTACAAAGAATGGATCGACCTAGTTAGTGCCCATCCAGAGGTGCTAGCTGGCTTTAAGCAAAGCCTGCACTGAAATCAATTTGGATGTCGCTGCTTTGATAATGTCTGCAGGCGATTTTAAATCAATACCAGCCTGTTGAAAACGCCGGGCAAGTAGCAGGTTATCAGCACTTGGTATCGAACTGTGTTCTCCATCAGGCATTTCAGATTGAATAATCAACAAGGATGCAGTAACTAAATCGGCGTAGTTAATTTCGCCGTTGTGGTTACGGTACCAATCACGTGAGGTATGAGCCGCCTCTACGAATTCTTCTGGAAAATCCCAGCTACTCAAGATCCAACCACTGAGGATTGTACGCAGGTTAACGATGACTTCAGAAAGTTTTGCTTCATCTTTAAAGTGTGCTTCGTGCTTATTGGCATAGCCTAGTATTGCTAGCTCACCGATGTCAGAGGTCATTGCAACAAGCATCGCAATCTCTGGCTTTAAGTCAGGGATATCTCTAGCGAGCACTTGGACAATTGCTGCAGACAATACAGCGCGTTGCACGTAGCGACGCATACGGAATTCGATAGCCGTATTAGAAGGTGAAATTTGCTTAGCCTCGAGTAACTCTTCGATATTGGCTTGTGTTTCCTCAACACCAAGCCTAGAAATCGCTCCACGAATACTAGTAATAGAATCGCCATTGGCTGATTCTGTTTTATTGGCAAGACTGACAATATGAGCGGACAAACCCGGATCAGACTGTATGATTTCAGCAAGCTCTGGGATACCAGCCACTGTCTTGTAGGTAGCAAGTATCTTAGCTGCAGCATCGCCGTAGCTACTTAGCTCCAAATTATTAGCTTTGATGTCGGCCTGGATGTCATCGAATATTAAGTTATCTAACGCAGTAACTTGCACATCGATAACGCTGATGGCATTTTTTTGTTGCTCACGAAGTAATATATCAAGCTGCTCGCGACCAAATTTAACTATCTTAGCAACCGACGTTGTCTTAACAGACTGGTATGCAGCTTTATCCAGAAACAAAGGTTGTAGTGCTTCTTTTGAGCGAGCCGTAATAGTGCCCACCTCATCTTTGCCATTAAACAAAGAGATATTGCCTTCGATCAGATACATAAGCCAACGATTAGCCCCTTCTGGCTTAACTGTATCGTTACGTTGAACATGAACAACACTAGCCGACTTACACAGAGCAGCACGATTAACCGCGTTAAGTTCGCTTACCGGCGAGACGGCGCTGGCCGCTGCTAATAGCAGTGCGCTATTCTCATCGTTTTTTGGTACTGATGAATTTGATTCGCTTTTAAACACCTTAATCGCCTTATCCGTATTTTTGTTGCTTGTTTGGTTTAAGCCAGCTTAGGCTTTGCGGCGCATCATGCGCCGCGTAACATTATTATAATTCGTCAGTGCAGACGGAGCCTTGCCCATAAGGACTCACCGCATTAGGTGGAAGACTGTCAGTGTCATCTACTCGCGACGCAAGCATGAGCAAATTAACAATAAACGAATCTTCTGATTCAGCACCAAGAGCTTGAGCACGAGCGGTAATTCGCACTGTGGACCACTCCGCGTTACTTGCAGGGTAAATTAACTCGAAGTAGCCAGAACCTCTGTTATCTGTCGTCAATGAACTGCCTACCAAAGTGGCAAGCGTGCCACCTTCGATCGGAGCCAAGAGCGCTGGATCTTGTGGATCTAGTTCTTGGTTGTTGTTTATATCTTCACCTGCATCCAAGATACGGTTGTGATTGCCATCTTCACTTATGCAAGAAGCAGATCGAAATGGACGCCATGCAGCAGCAGACCAACTATCCGAACCATCAGACTGAAGGCCGGCACTATTAACCAATTGCATTGATCCTTTGTAATACTCAATCGGCTCGATAGACACTTCAACTGTGGCATCTTCCAACGGCGAACCACTACCATCAGCCACCTGTACAACAAAAGGCATCGCGTACTGTGTCATGCTAGCGCGTTCTTCAAGAAAGTTAGATGTACCAATAGTGATATTCAGTACACGTTCTACGATTGTCATACTAGCGGTATCTCCAATCGCTGTAGCTGTACCAGTCACTTCAGCAGCAATTAATATCTCATTAAGCGTCGTAGCTTGATCACCTGCTGTAAACGTAACATTTGCTTGACCAGCACTGTTTGTAATAGCTGAGGCAGGATTCAACTGTCCACCTTTTAAATCTGCGCTGCTAAAAGTGACTTCTTGGTTTTTTACAGGATTGCCATTACTGTCAGTAACCACTGCCACAATTGTGCTTGTTTCCTGAGTGTGAACGCGCGATGACGAAGTCTCAAGGGCAAGCACCGCAGGAGTAGTTGCAACAAATTCAACTTCGATCTGCGTAGCTGGATCGCCGTCGACACTATCTTCGACGGTTACTGTTGCTGGGCCTGCGCTACTAGAAGTAACAGTAATAGTCGCCTGACCAGCAGCATTTGTCGTAGCAATAGTGGGAGTCAAAAGCTGACCAGCGGTTAGTGCAAAGCGTAGATCTTCACCAGCAACAGGCTGGCCTTCTCTTTCCCATGTAACCGTTACATCGTTTACTGATCCAACCGGGTATTCAGCATTAATCACACTGTCAGCAAAGCTTAGGATATCTGCTGCAACATTGAATGAATGAGTACCAGTTACTGATCCATCAAGCCCTGACACACTGATTGTATCGTCACCGTTTGCACTTGATGCTGTAACAGTGGCGCGACCATCTGCGTCAGTAACAACTGTTGCAGGTGTGAATGTATTTCCTACTGCGGAGCTAAGCGTTAGCACATGATTAGCTATCGGGTCATTGTTGCCCGCTTTAAGCGTAAATGTAAGCTCTGCATCGTCGCCTAACACTAGGGCAGAAGGGCCGCCAACGTCAAGCGTGCTTCCACTGGCTTGAACAAGTACAGTACCCGCATGAGTTCCAGCGGCAACTGTCACCATGATGTCTTGGTTTTGGTAGTCCTGCGCTAAAGCCAAAGTCGCCGTCGCTTCACCATTTTCATCAGTTGTTGCACTAATAGCTTGTAACACACCACCCGTTGAGCTTATGACAACTTCCTCACCAGCAACAGCCTGATTGAGTTCGTTAGTAATCAAAGCAGTGATAACCGCAACATCACTACCACCTGTAGGGATATGGTTGCGATCACTAATCACGCGCACATTCAGTTCAGCTTCAACCGCGGCACCAACACCCGGCGTACCGCCCACTACCTGGCCAGTGCCAGTGAAGCTAGTCGCGCCAGTATTGGTATCCGTGTCACCTTCGGTTCGTTTACCACAAGCACTGAGGGTGAGCGAAGCCACCATTAATGCGATGCCGATCTTTTTCATATCCATCATCCTCGAATCAATTCTCATTTCCACAGCCATATGTCCTAGCGGAAGCCGCCGAAGTAGTATTGGAAACCAATACCAGCCGTAGTGAGATCACCATCATCACCAAAGCGTAAAAAGTGAAAGTTAAGCGATGTCGTTTCATTACCAAAAAGATTCACACCCAAGCCGAATGCATTTTCAGAATCTGAAGAGCCACCGTCCGAATCGAATCGCACTTGGCCACCAAGTAAGTAAACACCGGCGCGATCCCATCGATAGCCCAGTCTTACCATCGCAGCTACATACGTAAAAACCGGATCACTAAGAACACTACTGGGTTGATCTGATGCAGACCCTGCTTCAAGCTCAATGCCGACGAAATCGAGCAATTGAAAACCCAAAGTCCCGGTCAAGGTACCCATATTGTCGTCTACGCCAAACGCTTGATCCATGCTGCTGTCAGCAACACCGAAGCCGAAATACATTTTGGCTGGAGCTTCAGCTTGCGCGGAGCCGGCCATCATGCTCAGGCTCAGCACTAACCCGCCGAGTAGCTTTTTCATCAGTAAATCTCCCGTTCATTTTGTTGCCGCATCACTGCGTCAACACTAAAATTGTGACAATCCGTCATTTTCCGTTTAGGCGGGCTATAACTTCACGCGCCAAATAACGGTAGCTTTGTGGAAATGTCGGCCACTTGGCGATTTCCTTAAGAAATGACCAACAGGCCACATAGCCAACTAGTTCACATAACCGAACGAACATTGAATTGCGTATGATGGTGATTCGCACCAAGGCAAACCATGTGGGATACCTGTGAAAATCACTCTCAGCAACAAAAACGCTCGCAAAAACGGATCGCTTCCAGCAAAAATACTGGTTCTGGCGATCAGTTTCTGCTTGTTTGCGTGCACCAACCATGCCGAGCTGGACGGTCCTGCCCCATCGGTTGTGTTTAAAACGCTCTCGGGGGAAGCAATTGAGCTAAGCAGCGTCGAAAAACCGATGCTCGTCAACTTTTGGTCCACTACTTGTGGCATTTGTCTGGCAGAGATGCCCGAGCTAACAGCTCTCTATAATGAATACAAAGATAAGGGTGTTGAAATGGTGATGGTCGCCGGGCCCCATGACCGACCCAATGAAGTGCTTGAAATGGCAGAGGCTGCATCTTGGCCGTTTCCAGTAGCACTGGATATCGATGGCGAGGTCGATGCAGCATTTGGCAAAATCAAAGGCACCCCAACGCGATTTTTAATCGATGCCGAGGGCCGTTTTGTTGGCCGAATGGTGGGCAAAGTCGAGGTCGCCAAACTCAAAGAACAGCTCGATAAACTTATTTAGCCTTAACTACTATGCTCTGGGTCAAAACATTTCATATCGTCTTTGTTGTTAGCTGGTTTGCCACGCTATTTTATCTACCGCGCTTGTTTGTTTATCACGCAATGCCCAACTCGCAAGAACAAAACACCCTTGATACGCTGACACTAATGGAAAGCAAGTTGCTTAAGATGAGCTATGTCGCAGCGGTGTTAGCGCTATTTTTTGGCACATGGCTAATAGTGCAATGGATGCCAGGCTTAATGACGCTAGGCTGGATGCAACTAAAATTGCTCGCCGTTTTAGCCGTTATTTTTTATCACATTTACTGCATTGTGATTGCTAGACGATTCGCGGAGGGTCGTAACCAGCGTAGCCATGTCTGGTATCGATGGTTTAATGAAGTGCCGGTTGTCTTTTTGATTGTGATCGTGGCAATGGTTGTAGTGCGACCGTTTTAACACTAAGCAACCGTCATCCCCCCGGGTAGGCGGGGATGACGGTGAACGCCTTACGACTCTGCATCTACACCTTGCTGCAAAAACGGCTGAAGCTCGGTTAGTGCCTTTTTATAGACATTGCGCTTAAAAAAGATAACCTCTTTGCTGGGTTGCCAATAATCAATCCAGCGCCACTGGTCAAATTCTGGCTTGTCCGAATCTTTAAGGTTGAAGCGCGATTCGTCACTGGTTAGCTTGAGCATAAACCAGATTTGTTTTTGCCCAATACACATCGGGCTTTGATTGCGCCGCACATACCGCTTAGGTAAACGGTATTTCAGCCAGTCCTTGGTAACGCCAAGCACGGTGACATCGGAAGGAACCAAGCCTGTTTCTTCTTGTAGCTCTCGATACATTGCTACTTCAGGAGTTTCTGCTTTGTCCATGCCCCCTTGCGGGAACTGCCAGGCATCTTGCCCTACACGACGAGCCCAAAATAATTTGCCATCATCATTAGATAGGATGATGCCAACATTGAGCCGGAAGCCATCATCATCAATCATGGGATCTATCCGGAAACATTTAACTACCTTGATTCTTTCAAAAATTGGCGCTACTGGCAAATACTACTCACATATATTACTGGCAAATGAGCTCAGGTTTTGGGCAGAGTAACGCCCCGTTGGCCCTGATACTTGCCTCCTCTGTCCGCGTAGGAGGTTTCACAAACTTCGTCGCTTTCCAAAAATAACATCTGCGCCACACCCTCATTGGCGTATATCTTTGCTGGCAATGGCGTGGTATTTGAAAATTCGAGCGTGACATGCCCTTCCCACTCCGGCTCCAACGGGGTTACGTTAACAATTATGCCGCAGCGCGCGTAGGTGCTCTTGCCTAAACATATGGTTAGCACATTGCGCGGGATACGAAAGTACTCAACCGTGCGAGCTAGTGCAAATGAATTGGGTGGAATTATGCAGGTGTCGGATTTCAAATCGACAAAACTGCCCGAATCAAACTCCTTTGGATCCACTACCGCATGATTGATATTGGTGAAGATCTTAAATTCGTCGGCACAACGAACATCATAGCCATAGCTTGAAGTGCCATAGGAGACGATCCGTTCATCGCTGGCATCAGTGCGCACTTGCCCGGCTTCAAATGGTTCGATCATGTTCATTGATTCGGCCATTCGCCGAATCCACTTATCTGATTTGATACTCATGAATTTTTACGTGTTGTGTTCGTTGTGTCTTTGGGCGCTAAGTGTTCTGAATCACGATATTTGGAAACTTGCTACTGTAATCTTTCGCTTTAGTCGATAGTCGAGCAGCTGTTTTACGAGCAATCTCGCGATACATGCTAGTGGCCGAGCTATCCGGTTCAGCCACTACTGTCGGTTTGCCACTATCGGCCTGCACACGAATGTTGAGCTGTAGAGGTAACTTGCCCAACAAACTGACATCGGATTCCGTCGCCATTTGCTGACCACCGCCCTCACCAAAAATGGGCTCGACATGACCACACGAGCTGCACACATGAGTGGACATATTTTCGACGATACCCAAAATAGGGATATCCACCTTTTCAAACATCTTTAAGCCTTTGCGCGCATCGAGCAGAGCGATGTCTTGCGGCGTGGTGACAATGATTGCACCACTGACGGGGACTTTTTGAGCAAGCGTGAGCTGCGTGTCCCCGGTGCCTGGGGGCATATCAATAATTAAATAATCTAGATCGCGCCAGCGAGTGTCATTGAGGAGCTGCTCTAATGCCTGGGTGACCATGGGGCCGCGCCATATCATGGGAGTTTCTTCGTCGATCAAAAAACCGATTGACATACATTGCACAGCATAGTTTTCCATCGGCTCTAAGCTTTTGCCATCTTCGGATTCGGGCTGACCAGCCAAACCCATCATGCGTGGCTGGCTCGGTCCGTAGATATCCGCATCGAGCAGCCCGACGGTAGCCCCTTCAGCTGTTAGAGCCAAGGCCAAATTAACCGATGTGGTCGATTTACCCACACCACCTTTGCCCGAAGCAACGGCGATAATATTCTTTACGTTTTCTAGACGCTTCACACCTTGTTGCACTGAATGTGGAATAACCTTGTGGCTGATGTCGAAAGTAGCCTCTGACCCGGGCGCTGCAGTCGTGATCAGAGCAGATAATTGCTGCGCCAACTCATCTTTATAGCGAGCACATGGATAAGGCAGAGTGATTTTGATTGCCGCCGAATTACCATTGATATCAATGGCATCGATGGCCTTTGCGGCGCTGAGGGTTGAATCCATGTGAGGATCCATATGTTGATCAAGCGCCGCTTGGATTATCTCGCGCGTTAGTTCGGACATCGTGGTGCGTGGCTCCTAAGTGTGTTGGCTGTTAGACTATAAAACCTAACAGGCGATCATACACTTAAGCGCGCACCCACGCCGCGCTAAACCGGCTAAGATCGTACCAATTGTCACGGAGTCACCTACACCTGCCATGAACCGAGAAATTCTGGTCACTAGCGCGCTGCCCTACGCCAATGGGCCATTGCATTTGGGCCACCTGCTTGAATACGTCCAAACCGATATTTGGGTGCGTTATCAGCGCCTGTCCGGCAATAAATGCCGCTGGGTATGGGCTGATGATGCTCATGGCACCCCAATCATGCTGCGCGCTGAAGCCGAGGGCATTACGCCACTCGAGCTAATCGACCGGATGAAATTAGAGCATGAGCGCGATATCGCGGGATTTTTGCTATCCCCGGATAATTTCCACACCACGCATTCTGAGGAAAATCGCGAAATGGCCGAGCTGATCTATACGCGGCTGCGTGATGCTGGGCTGATTGTGAAACGAACAATCAAGCAGTTATATGATGCCAAGGCAAACATGTTTTTGTCGGATCGGTTTGTTAAGGGTATCTGCCCAAATTGTGGCGAGCCTGACCAATACGGCGATAACTGCGAAAAGTGCAGCGCCACCTACGACGCCACTGAGCTTAAATCGCCGGTGTCTCAGGTCACTGGCACTGTCCCTGAAATTCGTGACTCAGAGCAGCACTTCTTTGCCTTATCTACCTTTAAAGACATGCTTGTGGAGTTTACGCGAAGCGATGCAGTGCAAGATGAAGTCGCCAATAAATTAAAAGAGTGGCTAGATGACGGGCTGCAAGATTGGGATATCTCACGCAACGCGCCTTATTGGGGCTTCGAAATACCCGATGCGCCCGGCAAGTATTTTTATGTTTGGTTAGATGCGCCCATCGCTTATATCTCCAGCCACAAACATTTGGCAGAGCGTACAGGTGAAGACTTCATGAAAACTTGGAAGCCAGGCTCTGAAGTTGAGGTCTATCACTTCATTGGCAAAGACATCACTAATTTTCATTGCCTGTTTTGGCCTGCAATGCTCGAAGGTGCTGGCTTTCGAAAACCTACCGGTATTTTTTGCCATGGTTTCTTAATGGTCGATGGCGCAAAGATGTCGAAGTCACGCGGCACGGCAGTAACAGTGGAAACCTATTTAAAGCATCTACCACCCGAGTATCTGCGTTACTACTTTGCTGCAAAGCTTACAAGTGGCGTGGTAGATATGAATCTAAACCTTGAAGATTTCGTTACCCGTGTTAACGCTGATTTAGTTGGCAAAGTTGTCAACATTGCTAGCCGATGCGCAGGATTTATTAGCAAACAGTTTGACGGGCAACTTAGCGCCACCTACCCAGAAAACTTACGCAAGGACTACGATAACTTTATCTCTGCTCGCAGCATTATCTCGGAACACTACGAAACCCGCGAATACGGTAAAGCCATGCGCGAAATCATGCTATTGGCCGAGCACGCTAATACCTATATTAACGATGCAGAACCTTGGGTGAAGATAAAGGCCGAAGGGGGTCGTGATGAAGTGCAGGCAATTTGTACTGTGGGGCTTAACTACTTTCGCGTAATCATGACTTACCTTGCGCCAGTGCTGCCAGAGCTGGCCTCGAAAACCGAAAGCTTTCTAAATACAACGCTGTCCCTAGAGGCGATCGACGAACCACTAACTGCGCATGGTATCGAAAAATTTAAACCGATGATGACGCGAATCGAGCCTGCAATGATTGAAAAAATTATCGAAGAAACCAAGGAGCTTGCAGCTACCGAAGCTAGCGCCATAACGGGCAGCAATCCAGATGTCGAGCCTATCAAGGATGAGATCGATATCAGTGTGATTGAAAAACTGGATTTACGTATCGCCACTATTGTGGACGCTACAGCAGTTGAAGGCGCGGACAAACTTGTTGAACTGACACTTGATATCGGCTTGGAACAACGCACCGTGTTTGCCGGCATCAAGGCGGCGTACAAACCAGAAGAACTGGTCGGCCGTAAAACGGTCATGGTGGCAAATCTTAAGCCACGCAAAATGCGATTTGGTTTGTCCTCGGGCATGGTGCTGGCAGCCGGCCCTGGTGGCGACAACTTATTCTTGCTAACACCCGATGATGGCGCTGAACCTGGCATGCGGGTCAAGTAAATAGCCATGAAGGCGACATGAAAGCGAAGTGAGCGAACTCATACTGATCGTACTGGGGGCAGCCCTGGTGAATAACTTTGTACTGGTGCAGTTTTTAGGCTTATGCCCATTTATGGGTGTGTCAAGACAGCTAAGCAGTGCAATCGGTATGGGCGTCGCCACTACTTTTGTATTAACGCTTGCCTCAACCTTAAGTTTTTTGATTGATCATTGGTTGCTACAACCATTTGATCTTGAGTTTCTTCGCACCATTAGCTTTATTCTGATTATCGCAACGGTGGTGCAGTTTACTGAAGTGGTGATCCGTAAACGCAGCCCGTTGTTGCACCAAATGCTGGGTATTTATTTACCGTTGATCACCACCAACTGTGCTGTGCTGGGTATGGCGTTACTCAGTTCGCGACAGTTCGATACTTTACTCGAAGCCATTGTGTATGGTATCAGCGCAGCCGCAGGTTTTGTTTTTGTACTAATCATATTTGCAAGCTTACGAGTGCGTCTAGAAACGGCTGATGTTCCCCAATCTGTTAGCGGCGTGCCTATTGCACTCATTACCGCAGGTATTATGTCATTAGCGTTTATGGGCTTTGCTGGCCTTGATCGCAGCATCTAATGTTGTTATTGCTATCAAGCTTTATTGCCATCGTCATACTGTTTTATTGCGTTGGTGCAGCATTGCAATGGTTAGCAAAACCCTCCAAACAAGGCGACAACAAAATTGAGGAGCTAATCGAAAGCGTTAACGATTTATTACCTCAAACCCAATGTGCACAATGCGGCTTCCCAGGTTGTCGACCATACGCGGAAGCGATTATCAACAAGCAACAAGCGATCAATCAATGCCCACCCGGCGGGGATGCAACTATTAAGGATTTGGCGCAGTTGCTAGGCGTAGAGGCAACGCCGCTGGATAACACTCTAATGCCTCACAAGGCTCCACAAGTGGCCTATATTCAAGAAGAAAACTGCATCGGCTGCGTACTTTGTATCCAAGCTTGCCCAGTCGATGCGATCGTGGGCGCTAATCGATTTATGCACACAGTCATTGCCAGTGAATGCACTGGATGCGAACTCTGCTTACCACCTTGCCCCGTCGATTGCATCGAGCTACGAATAAAACAGTAGTGGTTGCCTCTATCATCCCCGCGCAGGCGAGCTACAGTTGAGATTTAACATCAGCCAACAGTTGATCAGCACCCTTGGCAAGCAGAATGGAATCAAGACCACAAGCAACAAACGTAAAACTGCCATTAAGTAGCTCTGCAGCCTTTGCGGCATCCAGCACTAACGTACCGCAAGGCACGCCGCTTTTTGCAAGCTTGTCCGCTATTGGAAGAATATAGTCCCATACTTCATTGCTCATAGTCGTTCCCAACAGGCCAAAATCTGCTGATATATCTGCTGGGCCAAAAAATACGCCATTCACACCGTCAACCGCTGCAATCGCTTCAGCTTGATCGAGTGCTTGCTTGGATTCCAACTGAACAATGATGGTGGTTTCTTCTTCCACTCGCTCAAAATAGTCTTTGCATCTACCGTAGCGAGTTGCGCGCGTAGCACCTGCAACACCTCTTACACCACGTGGTGGATAACGAGTCGCCCGTACCGCGGCCTCTGCTTCTTCTACCGACTGCACCATCGGAAACAACAAACCAGGCGACCCTATGTCAAGCAAGCGCTTTACCATGACCGTGTCATTCCAGGCTGGCCTCACTATCGCAGTCGCATCGCTATTTTCAAAAACATTAAGCTGCGAAAGAACGGTAGGTACCTCATTAGGCGAATGCTCCATATCAATCAAAACCCAATCGTATCCACTGCTGGCCACGATATCGGCTGAAATAGGATTTGCCAGGCTCACCCACAATCCAATCTGTTTTTCGCCATTACGGATAGCGTGTGTGAACGGATTTTTTGGATGCTTCATTCGGTTTGTCCTGTGCTTGTTGTCGCATGAATAGTAGCGCGCGCAGCGGCGTAAGTGATAGCGCCACCACTACGGTTCATTCTGGCACAATTGCTCAGCACTGCAAACCCGCTTTTAATCAACATAAATCAGCTTTGAGGCCGTGATAAACTGACCCCAGCACTATTCACTGGCTCAGTACTTGACCAATTCAACCTCCATTATGTCCGCGTTTCGCGGAGGTATCGCTCTAGCGCCCAACAAACAGGGATTGAGCAAGCCAATAACAGTGGTGCCGCTGCCCTCAGAACTTGTGTTCAATACCAATAAACCCTTAGTCAACATTGGCGATACCGTCTTGGCTGGCCAGAACATCGCAGCAAACACGATAGCCAGCACATCAGGCCACATAAGCGATATTCAAACACACCGCAGCCATTCAACCATCACGTTAATACCCGATGGCGAAAGTAAATATACACCTGCAATCACTAACGCAGAAAACCCCATTGCAGCCATTGAAGCGGCAGGGTTAACCGGTTTAGGTGGCGCGGGGTTTTCGACACTGAAAAAATTACAGAGCCAACAGTGCGCTGAATTAGTGACATTGGTTATCAACGCAGCCGAGTGCGAACCCATGATTGCCTGCGACGAAGCCTTGATGCTTGAGCATGCTCCACAGGTGATATCAGGCATTAATACGTTAATGCAAATCACCTGTTGCCTGCAATGCATCATTGCGATCGAAGACACCAAGATAGCTGCTATTAATACAATCAAACAAGCACTTGTTGATAGCGCAAACCCTAAGTTGCAACTCCGAGTGATACCAACGCGTTACCCCGGTGGCGCGGAGACCGTATTACTACGACAACTAAGTGGTGCTCAACTAACGAAAAGCCAACGCCCGGCAGATCACGACATGCTGTGTTTTAATGTTGCAACAGCCTATAGCGTGCATCATGCGGTGGCAAATCAACCCATCTTTGGCCGTGTGGTGACTATTGCAGGCAACGCCACAAACCAACCGTGCAATGTATCAGCTCTGTTTGGCACACCGTTAACGCATTTACTCCAACATACTAATAACTTGCCAGGCAGCTCAACTGCAAACCCACCTACTGGCAAAATGACGATCAAAATTGGTGGCCCCCTAAGCGGCAGGGAATCCAACGCAAGCGTTATCGATTTAGCAAACACCGCCGTCGATCCAAATTGCAATGCCATTATTATCGAACGCACCAACCAAACAGCTGATGAGCAAGCGTGTATTCGTTGCGGCAACTGCGCCGACGTTTGCCCAGAGTCGCTATTGCCGCAACAGCTGTTTAGATACCAGTCTAACGTCGATAAGCTAAACGAGTACCAACTCCTCAATTGCATCGAATGCCGTTGCTGTGATCTCGTCTGC
The DNA here is from genome assembly GCA_937958675.1 of uncultured Granulosicoccaceae bacterium. Classification (GTDB taxonomy): domain Bacteria; phylum Pseudomonadota; class Gammaproteobacteria; order Granulosicoccales; family Granulosicoccaceae; genus Granulosicoccus. Next base: position 37,319 of record CALGND010000071.1, on the reverse strand, counting down.
CCTTCCGCAATCCAATTAACTGATTATTTTAAACAGAGCAAACAAATACTACAGAAACAATCTCAGTTACAAGTTGACGCACAATTAGCTGAGGCTCGATATGCAGCCAGAGAGACGCGACTGGTGCGCAAAGCAAGGGAACGCGAACAAGAGCTGCTTGAAAAAAAGCGTAAAGTGGCTATCGCGCCTACCCCTGCAGCAATGGACATTGCTGCAGCTCTCGCTCGCGCTAAAGCCGGTTTGATCAAACCAAGCGACAAAACTTCATGAGCATAGAACTGCGCTCTAGCAACTCGGTCACCAGCGTGATGCTCCTAGTCCTGCTGGCCTTGATACCAGGTACCGCAACCTACGCATGGCTGATCAGCCCAATAGTGATTATCAATATAGTGTTTTGTGTATTGATCGCTATAGCCGCAGAAGCAGTTTGCATGTGGCTAAGAAACCGCTCTGCGTTATCGGCTTTAAGTGATGGCAGCATCATCCTAGCTGCCACTCTGCTTGCGCTTGCTGTACCGCCGCAACTTCCCTTCTGGCAACTTGGCTTGGGCACCGTGGCAATGGTTGTGCTGGGCAAACAACTGTATGGTGGCTTGGGGCAAAATCTTTTTAATCCGGCCATGGTTGGGTTTGCATTCCTGATGGTATCGTTCCCACAAACCATGACCATCTGGATCGATAGCCAGCAACAAAGCCTAAGCATGGGTGAACTAATACAGGCAAAGTGGCCTCTATCAGTAAACAGCCAATGGGATTCTATAACACAGGCCACTCCGCTGGAATCGATCCGCCTAGCAAGCCAATTCGCAGCTGACCAGGTCGCTCCAATGACTCAAGTAACACTAAATCAATATGTAATAAATGGCCCTTGGCCAGTCATTAATTTAGGGTTTTTAGTGGGCGGCCTATGGCTACTCTATAAGCGTGTTATTAGTTGGCATATCCCACTATCTGTTATTGCCACTTTGTTTGTGTTACACGGCTTGTTATCACTAACATCAGCGCAACCACAAATCGGTGCAACCTTAGCGATAGCATCTGGCGCTACCATGCTTGGCGCATTTTTTATTGCAACTGACCCCGTTACCGCTGCAACAAGCAACGTTGCACGTGTTATTTACGGAATTGGCATTGGGAGTTTGACCTTTGTTATTCGAGAATGGGGTGGCTATCCCGAAGGGTTTGCATTTGCAGTACTGCTAATGAACATGTGCGCGCCACTGATAGACCTAATTTTAAATCGCTATGCCCAAAGATAACGCCACGCTACACCGAAGCGGTTTGCGGCTGAGTCTAAGCGTTGCAACAGCGGTATTACTGACCACATTGGTATTTGTTGTAACCAAACAACAGCGAGAACAAAGCAGTCAAGCTATTTTAATGAATCAGTTGTCAGCGCTACTACCGAAAAACGCCTATGACAACAATCCAGCTATCGATAGCATCTTGCTGAATAAGCCAGTTTCCGCTGGCATTAGAGTTAACCGGGCGTATCTATACAAAACGGCCAGTACGGTGCATGGCGCTGTGTTGCATGTCACCACATCGCAAGGTTATAGCGGAGACATAGAGCTGCTAGTAGCACTATCCCAAAGTCTACATCTACACGGCGTTGCACTCATTGCGCACACTGAAACCCCAGGCCTAGGCGATAAAATTGAACAAGGTCGCAGTGATTGGCTTAAGCAGCTTAATGACCTACAAACTGCCTCAATGCCACCTTCATCTTGGTCAGTAAAAAGAGATGGTGGTGACTTTGACCAAATAACAGGGGCAACCATAACACCACGAGCCGTGATCAACGCTGTCTCTGATACTATCTCTTGGTACTCACGCAACTTCAAATCGCTGCAATGACACCCAGCACCCCCTCTAAGCGCGAGCTATTACTCGCCGGGCTTTGGGCCGACAACCCAGCTCTGGTAAAGCTACTTGGCCTTTGTCCTTTGCTTGCTGTAAGCAACACAGCAATCAACGCACTGGGCTTGGGAATTGCGACACTGATTACCTTAGTTATCTCCAACACAATGGTTTCAGTATTTCGACACTACTTGTTGCCATCGATACGCATTCCTTTGTATGTATTAGTGATAGCGTCGGTGGTGACTTGTATCGAACTACTGACTCAGGCTTGGTTGCCGCAACTACATCGCTCACTTGGTATATTTTTACCGCTAATAGTAACCAACTGTTTGATAATGGGAAGGGCCGAAGCATTTGCATCACGGCAACCCGTAAAAGCCGCTATAGTGGATGCCCTCGCAATGGGCTTAGGGTTTCTTCTCGTTCTACTGCTACTCGGAATGGCGCGTGAACTAATTGGCTTAGGCAGCCTATTTGTGGGGGCCGAACACTTGCTTGGTAATAGTGCACAACAAGCAGGAATCAAAGTATTCAATGCAGAAAATGGCGTGCTAATCGCTTTACTGCCTCCAGGTGCCTTTTTTATACTTGCAGCATTACTCATTGCTAAAAGAAAAATAGACCGACAGATAGACACAAAATCAAGATAATTAATAATGCTTTTTACTCAAGACAGAACAAAAATCCGGCAAGCCTATGCGAGCGCTTGGGAAAAACACCAACGTGATGAAAAGCTGGAACCGCTAGAGAAGCAACTAGTCGATTTAGTGATCGATCACCCAGAGTATCAACCGCTATTGGTGGATGCCCAACAATTTGCTGACAAGGACTTTACCGCTGACGATGCCGGAGAAAATCCTTTTCTACATTTAGGCTTACACTTAGCTTTGCGCGAGCAAGTAGGCACAGATCGCCCACGAGGCATTGCATCGATAACACGATCTCTATTAATCAAACACCAAGATGGCCATCAAGTTGAACATCTTATGATGCAATGCTTGGGGGAATTTTTATGGGATGCGCAGCGCCAGGGAAAAGCCCCTGACGAACAAGCCTACCTAGAGCAACTAAAGCATCTTCTATAAGTAGCAAGCTTAACTCTCAAGCTAATCGATACAGCATTCCAATCCACGACCTCTTAAAGACTAACACCTAGTGATCTAATAGTTTCAAGTGTCATACCACCTTGAGGCAACTTCTTATCACTTTGGTAGCGTTCTACCGCACGGTAAGTTCCTTTGCCAAGCACACCGTCGACAGAACCAACCGAGTAACCGTTATCCTTTAGCGCTTGCTGCACACGCTCTATCACATCGTTCGTCATATTCGTTTCACACAAAATTGGCTGCCATTCAAAACGAGCATCGCGAATTTTTGAGCGCTTTTCAACTTTAGTTGATACGGCAGCTACGGGCACGCTATTGGATGTGGAGTCTTGTACTAGCTCTACAATATCAACCTGACGATACTTAGCTGGTACTGCTTCTTTTAACACTCTACCTGCTGTTGTTACAGCAGTTCGTTCAAATGCAATCTCGACCGCAGGAACGGCAGTATTACACAGTACACGACCAGTTGCTTCGCCGTTCACTGCACTAGCCGATTTTCGATCTAACCAGGAAAATGAGCCTTCACCATCAAAACTTTTTTTGGTCATCGTCTTATACTCTGCAGGTATCGCTGTACGAACTTCTTTAGCATCACTGACTAGTTTTTCAGTATCAAATTTTTTGTATTCTGCAGGTGTTGCCGCTTTAGTAATCACTGGCGCAATATCAACAACACTCTTTTTAACAGTTTTATAAACCGCTGGCACATCCACACGACACATGATTTCACCAGTAAGGTTGTTAATACGTTGTATGGGGCCGGTACCTACCTTCCAAACTGATGTAGCCGGCTCAACTAACACTCTTTCGTCAACATCTTTGAAAACCGCTGGCACTTCAACAATTCGATTATGTGCAGCCTTGACCAAAACATTCTCGTTGCCTTTTACAAATCGGGCATCTTGCACTTCAATTTTCTCGCTCGCCTGACTAACCAGCACTTGCTCGTTAGTGCTAGTGACGGAGGGCGCTTTGTAGTGTTCGTAAACACAAGAACCCACCGCAACATCGGATAAATTAACACCTGCAGTGATGAGATCACGCTTGTCGCCATCAGTTATTGGCAACGTACCTTTTGTCGATCCACGCACCCAACGTGTCGTAGCGGGAGATACAAGAAATACATCATTGACTTTTTCAACGACCGGCTGCACTGCTTTCAGTTTGTTGTAGCCGTCCTTAACCAATACGCGCTTGCTAGAATCTTTGAATTTTGGAGCTGTTATCGCAAAACTATTCGTTGCTTGCTTGGTGATAACGTCGATTAACTCCGTTTTGTATTGCGCAGGCACTCGCACCTTGCCGTAACACTCACCACTTCTCGCTGGCGGCATCAAACTGGTCGAATCGGCGTCCATAACTTCGCCGTCATTGCCATTTGATGCTGCCTGAAGCTGTACTGGCATCAAGCCAATGAACAACGCCGACATACAACTAAGAGACTGAATACCGATAAATCGGCCCTTTTTGCACATAACCATTGCTTCACTCCTGGCTAGTAAAACGGAACGTGTTCTCAGCGAGAACGGAAATAGATCAACTTCAGGCGATGGTTATGCCGACAATTGCCTGCCGCATCGCAAGTCGCCTGCGAAAACCATACAGGAATCACGATTAGCACCGATCCCCACATTATCCTCGTCAGAAAAGGATTCTAGACCATCTGACGCGTTGCCACCAATAACAATAAAAATATTTGACCGGCATGAAAACAATAATAAAAATAGTCATACCACTGTTGCTTACGATCAGCTTTGGAGGACCTCTTTGGGCGGCTACCACAGAACCGAGTTTGCAAGATGCAACACCTAAAGCCGGTGTCGTATACGAGCTTGAACCAAACCCAAACGACGAACTGAAACCCTATCAGAGCCCGTGGTTTAACGAATACGGTGTTAGCTATAACACCTGGCGACTGATTGATGCTTTAGCAGACAGCCCCCTGCATGGTCTAAACCCTCATTCGTATAACATTGTGTCTTTACAAGATAAGGTCAATTACTATGTAAGCGCAGTCAAATCGAGCGACTACAAAGGTGCTGAGAGTATCAATGATCTTAAAGGGCAATTAGACCTTGAGCTAAGCAACACATTCAAAACATACACAACTCATCTTGCTAAGGGTGTTCTGGATCCGCAAGAGATTCAGAGAAAACTAAAACGTCGTGCGCCAGACTTCAACGTCGAAAACCTTTACTCAGCATTGCTCAGTGGCCAGATCGAGGTCGATGATGCAATAGCGATGGTCACTCCCCGCCACAAGCAATATGGACGCCTCATGGTTGCCATGCGGCTGTTACTAAACGAACGCAAGAGTGGAATCAAGCGCACCAAAGTTAAGAATCACAAACAGCTGAAACCTGGCACATACTCGCCTCAGGTAGGTTTATTAAAGCAACGTTTGATCGAAACCGGCGATTTATCAGAAAACGCTGATATGAGCAAGCAATTTGATGAAACACTCATCGCTGCGGTCAAAGACTTTCAAAAGCGCCATGGCATGGATGTAGACGGCAAAGTAGGCAAGAAAACCCTAGCGGCGCTAAATATCGCCATCGACGAAGATATCGAGCAATTGGCGATGAGCCTCGAGCGCTGGCGTTGGATGCCGCGCGACTTAGGTTATATGCACATAATGGTGAACCTGCCCAGCTACAGCTTACAGATGATGAATGGCGATCAAGAGGTAGTTGATATGCCAGTAGTGGTAGGCTCTCAGGAGCATCAAACGCCAGTATTCTCTAAAGACGTAAAATTCATTGAAGTAGCTCCTACATGGACTGTGCCACGCAAAATCACACAAAACGAACTACTACCTATTGAGCGCAAACGCCCGGGATATCTAAAGAACAAGGGGTTCGATTTTTTCAGTTATGCAAATGGTCGATTAGAGAAAGTCGCACATTCTGATGTAACACCTGATCAAATCATGAAAAGACCCTTCCCCTATGTGTTACGCCAGAAAGCAGGCAAGAGAAACGCTTTGGGAAAGCTAAAAATCTTAATGCCAAATCCAGACGCAATCTATTTACATGACACTCAAGCTAAAAGCCTTTTTAAAAAGACCGAACGAGCTTATAGCCATGGTTGTATTCGTCTAAGTGATCCTGATCGTTTAGCGGGGTTGATTTTTCAGATAGATGGGATGAATTCGAAGCAGACTAAACAACTGTTAGCATCGAAGAAGACCAAGCGCATTAAGATTAACAACAAGATCGCAACCCATATGGCTTACTTTACTGCTTGGATTGATGAGGACGGGAAATTCCACAAACGCAAAGATATCTACCGACACAATGCTCGCCTAAAGCGTGCACTATTTGAAGAGAAAACTCTTTTGTCAGCGCTCGATAAGCACTTCTTCCCACTGGTTGCCAGCTTAGAAGATCAGGACATCTAAAACAAGCTAGCCAAACGCTCCTAACATGATTTACTATCCCGGTTGTCCAATCAACCGGAATGGTAATGAGTAAATCAATCATCGTACTTGGCGCAGGCTCAATTGGCGTTGCCACTGCAACGCATTTGCTGCAACGCGGATGGGATGTCACGATGGTTGATCGTGAGCTACCTGCAAGCGAAACCTCCTATGGTAATGCCGGTGTAATCAATGGCGCATCCTTTGTGCCACTGAACAATCCCGGCCTTCATGCATCCCTTGCTAAGTATCTACGCAACAATACGCCTTATCTGCGTTACAACTGGCCGTATATTTTAAAAAATATACCTTGGGCACTGCAATTTTTGCAATCCAGTAAAACCCGTGCATCAAGAATAACCTGCGATGCACTCCATCAGCTCACCACCCCCGCACTAGATGAACACAAAGCGATGATGCAACGCGCTGGCAATATGCACAGGCTCAGCGAAAAAGGCTGGCTTAAGGTATACCGCAAAGGGGCAGGTTATGATGAGCAGTCGTTTGAAGCGCAGCTATACGCCGAGCGAGGTATCGATATTCAAAAGTTGGATGCAGCAGGCATACATGATCTCGAGCCCTCACTCCGCCCTATCTTTTCTGCCGGCTATTTGGTATCTGGCGCTGCATGTATCAATAACCCGTCGATGCTGATAAGAGAATATGCAGAGCAATTTGTAAAAGACGGCGGCAAGTTACTACGTGAGAACATCAAAAGCTTATCGTTTAGCGGTAATCAAACTCACTGCCATCTAGAAAACGGCAAGCAACTAAGCAGCGATCAACTTGTTGTGGCTGCTGGCCCATGGAGTGGTGACATACTCGCAACAGCTGGCTTTACAGTGCCGATGCGATTTGAACGGGGTTATCACGCCCATTATCACTTTGCGCAAGGTGAAACGCTAAGCCGCTCGGTACATGATATTGAGTCAGGTTTTATTATGAGCCCAATGGAACAAGGGCTACGAATTACTACCGGGGTAGAGCTTAATCATCGCGATGCACCACGCAACTATTCGCAGCTTGAGCAAGTAATGCCTTCTGTGCACGAAGCGATTGGCATTACTGAACGAACAGACGACCCTCTATGGTGCGGTGCTAGGCCAACATTTCCTGATAGCCGTCCAGTGATTGGCCCAGCACCCGGGCAACCTGGCTTATGGATGGCATTCGGGCATCATCATATTGGCGTCATGACCGGCCCAATCACCGGCAAGGCGCTGGCAGAACAAATTAGTAGTGAATCACTGAGTATGGATATGAAGCCATTTTCGCCGGCGCGTTATATACAACGTAAGCGAGGTGCAGGTAAATCCGTCGCTAAGTCCGTCGCTAAGTCATCTGCTTAGCTTTATCCCACAATGCATCAAGGCTAGCAAGATCCATTGCTGGCAACTCCAGTTGCTCATCCGCGGCAAGTGATTCCACTTGCCGAAAGCGTTTCTCAAATTTACTATTAGCACGACGCAGTGCTTTCTCGGCATCGACCTTGTAATGCCTAGCAAGATTAACCGCGACAAACATCACGTCACCTAACTCATCTTCCAAGGCATCCGCCCGAGCAGCTTCATCATCCAACTGATCAGCCTTGCGCACCTCAGCCAATTCTTCATCCATCTTTTCCCAAACATCATCCACCACTGGCCAATCAAACCCCACCCGCGCCACACGTTTTTGTATTTTTTCCGCCCGCATTAACGCAGGGAGAGTCAAGGCAATACCATCGAGTACAGAAACAGCTTCCCCCTTGCCAGCAGCTTCGCGCTCCGCCGCTTTGCTTGCCTCCCAAGCCTTATTAACATCACTTGTGGATTGATGAGTCACATCACCAAACACATGCGGGTGACGTGCGCGCATCTTCTCAACAATGCCATCAGCCACATCACCAAAATCGAACGCACCCATTTCATCCGCCATTTGCGCATGGAAAACAACCTGGAAAAGTAAATCACCCAACTCCCCTTTCAGCTCATCCAAAGACTCACGCTCAATCGCATCAGCTACTTCAAAGGCTTCTTCGATGGTGTAAGGCGCAATGGATTTGAAATCTTGCTTTTGATCCCACGGGCAGCCACCCTCAGGATCACGAAGCTTACGCATCAATTCGAGCAGATCAGATATGGACGACACGCTAGCACTCCTGATTTAGATTGGGCTTAGCTTATCGGGTTTCTCAGAACCAAACATGACCCCACCCAAGAGAGAACATCGTCACGAGGATGACTTATATCGAAACAGGTACTCACACCGGGTCTCGTCGGCAAGGATGCCGTGGTTCGGCAACCCGACGCGAAGCCCCCATGGATGGGCTCATGGCGTCCCGGGATGTGTGCTTTGCTGGGGTGAGTGCCGGAGATCTTGGAATAACGTACAGAACGACTAGAACGTTAATTTGATACCCAAGTGCACACTACGATCCAGTTGCACGTTATCAAAGTTACGGGTGTCGAAACGCATGCGACGATAGCCGACATAGGCTTGAGCCTGCGGGATGATTTCGACTTGCAATCTAGCGTTAAATTCCACAAACCGTTCGGCATCTGAAAAGCTTGTGATGCTAGGTGCGATAAAACCTTCGACCAAAGCTTCAATAGGGTTATGCCTAGAGCTGGATATCAGCATGCCAGCCTGAAAACCCAATGCCAATGCACCAACATTTTCTTCGGCCTCTGCACCATTGTTTGCTTCTGCAGGAATGGTGACATCACCGTACATCGCTTTGACACCAGCACCAAGGCTATATTGCGACGTAGCGGACTGACGATAACCCCGAGCAATCAAGGTCGTGTGCAAGAGCTTATCGCCCCCTTCACTGATAAAACCACCAAAAGCAGCTTCAGAACCACCACCTTGATAAAACGCATGAGGGTTTAACAGCATGGATAAATGAGCTGTATTGTTGCTAAGCGCTAGATCAACACCGCCTGCATTTGCCGTTGCCGTACACAGCATCATGCATAAAGACGCAAATGCCCTTTTCATACGAAAACCTTCATGCGAACACCCCAAAACCTGTCATTAATAAGGTAAGTCTAGACGCGATTCGTCAACCCGCAAGCACCAATTGCATTGCGTAACACTCGTCAACTATTGCCAGTCTGACAATTGCTTGACCCGCTGCTCAAGCCTTGACACAGACACCTTCTCAGCAGTTTTGAGTTCCTGTGCGAATAACGACACCCGAAGCTCCTCAAATGACCAACGCAAGGCCTTTTGGGCATCTATGTACTCGCTATCCTCGCGCATCGATAGCGATTGGAAGCGTTCCCAAACTGGCAAAAACTCAGCTCGGCGGGCTCGATCCTTATCGGGGGCTTGATCGATCGCATCGAGTCGTTTGCCCATGGCCTGAAAATAGATTGGCAGCCTAGCCAACTGTACAAGCCCGGTGCCGCAGGCAAAACCCGGATACAACAGCTTAGCGATTTGATCCTTGATATCCCTGATCGCTTCGATCCAACTTAAGGACAAGCTGCCATCCATTCGACGTTGCACTTGTCGATATTGCTCAAACACCGCCAGTAGAATTTCGCAGATTTCACCCGCGCTGCTCACTAATTGTGAGCGATTGGCTTCAAGGCTTGCGTTAAAGGCCTCATGAGTACGAGGCAAGGGCGTAGAAATGAATGTATGGTCAACAGCTGCATCAATAATGTCGTCTATCAGCACCTTCTTGGGCGCAATGGCAGTGAAACGTAAGCTCAACACATCAATGGAAGGCAGTTTACGTTGCAAGTATTTAACTTCGTCTCGCAACACCAATTTATAAAGTGCGCGCAAACCCAGCGGATGAGAAAACAATGCAGCATCAGCGCTGGCAAAGAGTTTGACATTAACCTGATCATTCTCAAATTGCAGAGCAGGATAACCTTGCATTGTTACGCCGGCACGTTCGATATCAACGCTGTCAGGTAAGTCGCCAAAGTTCCAATCTTGCACAGCCGATTGTTCAATACCATCGTCGGTATAGCTCAATAAAGTTTGTTCAACTTGGCCTTCAAACTCCTTTTGCAGCAAGGATAAATCACGACCCGCTTGCACCGTTTTACCATTGCTGTCAACAAGATCAAAGCGCATTTGCATATGCAATGGCAAGGTGGACGGATCCCATTGCTTTATATCAACCTGCACGCCCGTCATGCGTTGTAATGCTGTTGATAGACTTTGTAACAAACTGGTGTTATCCGCTTGCAGGGTTTCAGCGCACGCCTTGGCATAGTCTGGCGCGGGTACAAAATTACGCCTCAGGGATTTCGGTAACGATTTTATTAACAAGGTCATCTTCTCTTCGATCATCCCCGGCACCAACCACTCACAGCGGTGCGCTTGTATCCGATTAATCACTTCAACTGGGCACACCAAGGTGACACCATCAGCCGTATCACCTGGCATAAAGGTATAACGCAGGGGCAGCACCATGTCGCCCATATCCATTTGATCGGGAAACTCATAGTCGCTGACTTCATCAGCACCATCAGCAAGTAACATCTCGCGCGAGTAAAATAAACGCTTGGGCTGTTCAGATTCAATCTGCTTTCTAAACTGCTCGAATTCTGCAGCTGTGCTGACATCTTCAGGAATCACAGCATCATAGAAGTGCACTAGCTCCAAAGGGTCAACCACGATATCTCGACGACGAGTCTTTTCTTCAAGCTCGTTCAGTTCTTCTAACAACTCGAGGTTATGTTGATAAAACTCAGCGTTAGAGATCAGCCCACCTTCAACCAAGCCATCTCGAATAAACACCTGCCGAGACTCGGATTTATTGATGGGCGAATAGTTAACGCGTTTTTTAGGATTAATGATTAAGCCATACAGCGTTGATTGCTGCCATGCCGCTACGGTGCCACGTTTTTTTTGCCAGTGTGGATCTCGATAGCTGTGCTGCAGTAAGTGAGCACCGAGCTTCTCAACCCACTCCGGCTCTATTGCAGCAACTTGCCGAGCATAAAGTTTGCTGGTTTCCGCTATTTCCGCCGCCATGATCCATTTTGGCCCCTTCTTGAATAAACCGGAACCAGGAAACACCGACAAATGTCGGTTACGTGTTCCCAGGTAATCATGACTTTCCGATTTGACTGCGACATTGGCTAACAAACCCGTTAGCAGTGCTCTATGGATATTCTCATAGGGTGCTTCTTTATCCTGCTCTATTAATTTGAGTTCTTTACATTGCTTTTGGAGCTGTTCGCGTACATCCAACCATTCGATTACCCGCATATAGGCAAAGAAACGTTGCTTACACATTTTACGAAATTGCGAGCGCGACAAACGTTTGCGCTGCACTACGATAAAGCTCCACAGATTCAGCCATGCGATAAAATCGGATTTTTCATGATTAAATTCTGCATGCGCCTCATCTGCTGCTTGCCGTTTATCAAACGGCCGCTCACGCGGATCCTGTACCGACAAAGCACTAACGATAGTCAATATCTCACTCACACAACCTTCATCACGCGCCGCTAACACCATCCTGCCCAAGCGTGGATCAAGCGGTAAGCGCGCCAGCTGCCTACCCAGCTTTGTTAATACTCGATTGTCGTCAAGTGCACCCAACTCTTGTAGATTGCGGTAACCATCATTAATAAATTTTGCGTCAGGCTTTTCAACAAACGGGAAATCGTTTATTTCGCCCAACTGCATTGAAGCCATCTGCAAAATCACTGACGATAAATTTGTGCGTAAAATTTCTGGCTGAGTAAATTCGGCCCGTGCGATAAAATCAGACTCGTCGTACAAGCGAATGCACACACCGGGTGCCACTCGTCCGCAACGGCCCATGCGTTGGTTGGCACTAGCTTGCGAGATTTTTTCAATCGGTAAACGCTGCACTTTGCTGCGCACACTATAGCGAGATACTCGCGCAAGGCCTGCATCAACTACCGAGCGAATTCCGGGGACTGTTAACGATGTTTCGGCCACATTAGTGGCCAAAACAATACGCGGCCTTGAGTGCGGAGCAAAAATTCGGTTTTGATCGGCATTAGATAAACGCGAGAACAAGGGCAATACATCCACGTTTCGAAATACTGAAGAGTGACTGCTCTGTTTATTAAGCAAATCAGCCATCTCTCTTATGTCACGCTCACCACTTAAAAACACCAGCACGTCCTGATGACGCTCTTTTAGTAAGGTTTCACATGCCTCAACAATCGCATCCGATACATCACCTTCATCCTCCCCATCACTAGTGATGGCTTGATAACGAAGTTCGACCGGATAGGTACGACCTTCGGCTAACAGGATGGGCGCATCGCCAAAGTGTTTTGAAAAGCGTTGCGGGTCGATCGTAGCTGACGTGATGATGACTTTCAGATCGGGCCGCTTAGGCAACAGGCGTTTGATATAACCGAGCAAAAAATCAATATTGAGTGAACGTTCATGCGCCTCATCAATGATAATGGTGTCGTATTGGTTAAGCCCTGGGTCGTTCTGTGTTTCTGATAACAACATTCCATCTGTCATCAGCTTGATACGAGTGTCGTTGCTGATTTTATCGCTAAAGCGAATTTTATAACCTACCGCGGCGCCCAGTTCAGTTTTGAGTTCGCTGGCGATACGTGCAGCCACAGTACGAGCAGCAATACGTCGCGGTTGTGTGTGACCAATAAATCCAGCCGCACCACGCCCCGCTTCAATACACATTTTAGGAATCTGTGTGGTTTTGCCAGAGCCCGTTTCTCCGCACACAATTAGCACTTGATGTTTTGCTAGCAGCTCTAAAAATGCTTCGCGCTGCTCAACAACCGGAAGGTCGTCGGGATAGGTCGGCACTGGGGCGGTGGCTAGCCTCAATTCGCGGGAGGCAGTGGATTTATCAATAGCTGAACGCAGTGTTGTCAACGCATTAGCGTCGGATCCGCGCTTTTTTATTTGGCGCCTTAGGCGAGGTTTGTCGGCTTGAAGACAGGCGTCAACAAGCGTGTGGAGTTCTCGTGCACTCGCCATGGTACACGCTCGATATCAACCAGTAACGCGAACGATATCGTACGCAACACTGCCTCGACGTAAGCGCTTTTTAGCTTCAGTCAAACGACTTTGATCAAAAAAGGGGCCGATGCGAACACGATGCCCACTCACGCCATCAGCATTTTGTCGTTCAACAACAAATGCTTCTAAGCCTAACAACAAAACAGCCGCACGGCGCTGCTCGGCATCCGCCGCATTGGCGAAGCTGCCTGCCTGCAAGTAATAGGATTCCTGCCCGATACTACTGGCGGGTATCTCAGCATATGTTTGCGCTGCTAGATTTTGAGTATTTAAATTTTGAGCCGCCGCGGAAACCACTCGGGTAGCAGGTTGAATAATGGTTTTTTCTTCAGGGAGCTGCACAATCGCTATTGGGCCTGTTTCGACTTGATCAGCAAGCACAGTATAAAATTCGTAATCGTTCTTTTTTGCCACAGACTGATTAGATTGATTAGGAGTGCTATTCACACGCGTCGCATGGTAATCACTCAGGCTACTATCAACCGGCAAGTTAGCCAGCAACATCACAAAGCCTACGACAAAGCCCACTAATAACCCCAACGCCAATACATAAAGGCGCGTATGACGGGGTTCGGAATCAGACATTCTTACATTACCTCTGGCGTGGACACGTTGATCAGGCTTAACCCATTGACCAATACTTGCTTCACTGCCAACAACAAGCAAAATCGGGCATTTCGCAGCGCCGCGTCATCGACGAGGACTTTATGGGCGCCGTAGTAGATATGTAGACCATTTGCGAGATCTCGCAAGTATCCCGTAAGCTGATGTGGCTCGTGTTCAAATGCCGCCTTCTCCACAACCTCTGGGTATTTGTTGAGAAGCGTCAATAATTCGGCCTCTTCTGCGGTATCTAACAATGCTAGGGAGGCCAAGCCGGCTTCGCTATCAAACTCTAAATTTTTATGGCCAAGCTCGCGCTGCATGCTACAGATTCGCGCATGGGCGTACTGCACGTAATACACCGGATTGTTTTTAGATTGCGATTTTGCCAAATCGAGATCGAAGTCCAGATGCTGTTGATATCGACGCATGACATAAAAATAGCGTGCCGCATCAACGCCGATCTCTTCGAATAATTCGCGGATAGTGACAAACGAACCAGAACGAGTCGACATTTGTACTCGTTCGCCATCACGAAACAAATTGGCAAATTGGATTAGCAAAAATTCGAGTTTTTCTCGTGGATGGCCCAGCGCCTCACACGCAGCGTACATACGATCGGTATAACCATGATGATCAGCACCAAATAGGTACAGTACCTTGTCGTAGCCGCGCTCGATTTTGTTATTGATATACGCAATATCGGAGGCAAAGTAGGTTGTCAAACCATTGCTTCTAACCACTACACGATCTTTCTCATCACCAAAAGCTGAGCTTCTGAACACTTTCGCGCCCTCTTGCTCGTAGATGTGCCCAGCCTCATCTAGCTTGTCGATGCACCTGGCGACATCGTTGGCGATGCTGGCTTCGCTAAACCAGCTGTCGTAGATAACTTTGAATTCTGCAAGGTCGTGCTTGATACCATCAAGCACCGAATTAACAGCCTCATCGAATACCGTTCGATAGTTGTCTCCACCCAACAGCGATTTAGTATTAACTATCAAACCATCGATGTGCAGCTCTTTGTCACCGCCCGCAGGCTCATCAGCTGGCACGTCTTTGAACACATCAGCAGCAGGACGGACTAATGCATCATCTTGCTCGGCACCCAACTTTGTCGCGATATCAGCGATGTAGTCGCCTTGATAACCATTTGATGGGAAATCGAGTTTTTGGCCATGTGCCTCTAGATAGCGCAACCAAACGCTGGTCGCCAAAATATCCATCTGACGCCCGGCATCGTTGACATAGTATTCGCGCTCAACCTCGACACCCACAGCAGTAAGCAAATTGGAAATAGTCGCGCCTAAGGCCGCACCTCGGCCATGCCCAACATGCAGAGGGCCTGTCGGATTTGCCGATACAAACTCGACCTGCCAACGCTGCCCCATACCGGCATCACTCAGCCCATATTTTTCTTTGGCTGAAAGTACCTTGCCCACTACGGACGCTTGCACAGCATCGGCTGCAAAAAAATTAATAAAACCGGGGCCCGCAAGCTCTGCCTTGCTGATATCACTAGGCAATGGCGCAGCATCCAGTATCGCCTGCGCGATATCCCGTGGAGCACGGCCAGCAGGTTTGGCCAAAATCATCGCAAGGTTGCTGGCGTAATCACCATGGGCAGCATCACGCGTTCGCGAGATGGTAATAGGTGGGTTCACATCTGCAGGCACGACATCATTAGCTTTTAAAACTGCCAAAGCGTCGGCCAAAAACTGTTCGAGGTGTGCTTTCAACTGCGTGGTAACTACCCTAAAACGATAGTTTACCGAATTATCATGTTAACAAGGGCGAAGTGTTGTCACGAGTGTGCTGATCTGACTACTGTTTGATCAATTCGCCATTGTCATAGCAGCGAAGGCTCATGCCGGCGTTGCGGAGCCATGCTCGATGATGCATGGGCCCGGAACGCCGGAACGCCTCCTTCGCGGGACGACGACAAGCTTAAGACGACTAGCTTAACTAGGCAACTTTTCCGCCATCTTCTCGCTGAATAGCCAACACTGCCGAACGCGGCACGCTGTCACCACCATCTGGCCAATGGCTGCCACCGCGTTCACCCGGATGTTGCACACCCACAAACATTGTGCGCTTGTCGCTGCTCCACGTTAGGCCGGTTATTTCGCATTCGTTAGGGCCAACCAAAAAGCGTTTTATTTCACCAGTGGCAGGGTCACTAGCAAGCATCTGATTATTGCCGTGCCCGGCAAAATCTTTTTCGTTCGAATAGTTGCCGTCTGTTTGGATCCAAAGAATACCGTTGTCATCAAACTTAAGTCCATCAGGGGAATTAAACATATTGCCTGCATCAACATTGCTAGAGCCACCGCGCGCGTCACTGTGCAAAGCGGGGTTGCCAGCAATAACAAAAAGATCCCAAGCAAAACCGTTGCTGCTGTGGTCGCCGCCGTTTGGCCGCCAGCGCACTATTTGACCGTACTGGTTTTCCGCCCGCGGATTTGGCCCACCAACCGGTGTAGGATCGCCACCCGGATTAGGTTTAATGCCACGGTTTTTATTGTTAGTTAATGCGCAATACACTTCGGCTGCATTTGGGTTGGACGCCACCCACTCGGGACGATCCATAGTAGTGGCGCCAACCGCTGATGCACCTATGCGGGTATGAATGCACACTTCCGCCATGCTCGACAGGCCAGTACTCTCGGGTGTGAGTTCCAACCATTCTCCAGCACCGTTGTCATGAAATTTAGCAACGTATAGCCTGCCATCTTCCATCAGTGAATCCGTTTCACCTCCTACTGCATATAGGCCGTTGGATACATAGCGATATAAAAATTCACCACGCTCATCATCACCCATATACACAACGATGCGGCCATCACCGTTAACAACCACCTCTGCATTCTCGTGTTTGAAGCGACCAAGTGCAGTGCGCTTTTTAGGCATAGCATCTGGCTGACGCGGATCAACTTCTACAACAAAGCCCAAACGGTTAGCTTCGTTGGGGTGTTTGGCTACATCAAAACGCTCGTCCACTTTTGCAAACTGATAGCCTCGGTCCTTAGAAGAGACGCCATATCGCTTGAGTTCAGGTGATACTTTATGATCCTCATCTTCGGCAGAAAAGTAGCCATTGAAGTTTTCCTCGCAAGCAAGGTAGGTTCCCCATGGCGTTGATCCATTACCGCAGTTATTAAATGTGCCCAAGGAGGTTGTGCCGGTAGGATCGGCTGCAGTTTTCATTAGGTCATGCCCAGCAGCAGGCCCGGTGAGCACGGTGGGTGTATCAGGGGTAACGCGGCGATTGTAAGGGCTATCTTTAACGATCGACCATTGCCCATCAGTTTCTGATATTTCAACAGCAGTTAAACCGTGTGCCATTTTAATTTTGTTTATGTCGTCATCTGTTGTGGGTTTACCTTCAGGGCGGTTACCCCAAATCACTTTTCGATTGGAGTATTCGTTATTAACAAGCAGCACAGTTTTATCACCCACCGCAAAAGCTTCCATACCATCGATGTTATCGCCAAAGGCCTTCGATTGAGACAATGCAGTACCGCGAGTAGCGTGATCAAATTCAGGCACCCCCGACCATAGTGGATCGCCCCATCTGGCAACAACGTGCGATTTATATCCTGCTGGCAAACTAATGCCATCTGTAGTATCCGCATCAATCGGTGAAAAACCGATACGACTGCTGGCTGCTCGCGCCTCATTTGATAGCGCGTTGAAGCCACCAAGTGCTGCGATACTACCAAACACCACAACGCTCTTTAAAAGATCGCGTCGCGTTAAGGAGGCCTCTACTACACGATCAAAATCTGTAGTTTCAGAAGTTGGGTTCATCAACTCATCATATTCATCAAAAGATAAGTCGTCTAAAGATTCGTTTAATTTATGGTCATTATTGTTGTTGCTATCGTTCATTTTTTTCTCCACAAGTGTGACGGTGCTATACGACTAACTTTAGAGGATTGACGAACAGCATCGAATAGAGTTGCTTACTTTTGTTCTACGCTTAAGATGCCACCATAATATGTGCAGCGCAATGGCCCTTTTGATCTGTTGCTTTTTGTCGAATAGAGGCATGAAATTGAGACAGATTGCCCCACATTAGCGTGAAAAATTACCTACCCGCTGTTGCTAAAATGGGAACACCTTGCAATGATTAGTTTGCATTATTGTGCCTTGGCAGCGCAAAGAAAAAATCAAGCGACAACGCTAAAACAAATCAACTGGATCCACATCAATTGACCAGCGCGTGCGTTTGGCACCTTCAAGCTCTGGTATCGAGCGATTCAGCATCGACAACAACGCATTTAAGCCAGAGCGTTTACCGGCCTGAAACAACAGTTGCGCTCGGTATCGCCCACCCAAACGTTCCATAGGTGCAGGTGCTGGGCCCAGCACGAAAACATCGTCAAGCTTATAACCATCTATCAATTGACGTATCTGCTTTAAGAAGCGCACCGGCGATGCACTGTCGGTTGCCTCTGCTCGCAGCAAGGCTACAAACGAATAGGGTGGCCAATACGCTTGCTCGCGTTCTTCAAGCGCACTTTGTGCAAAGGCATCGTAGCCCTCACTAACCAATAACTTCATCATTTCGTTATCAGGGTTTCGTGTTTGGATGAGCACTTTGCCTTGACGCTTCTCCCGCCCCGCGCGCCCAGCAACTTGAACAATGAGTTGCCCCATTTGCTCAAGCGCACGGAAGTCTGTACCAAACAAACCTCGATCAGCGTCGAGAATACCCACCAAAGTCACGCCTGGAAAGTGATGCCCTTTGGCCAGCATTTGCGTGCCAACTAAAATTTGCGCATCGCCTCGCGTGGCCGCTTCCAACTGCTTTTCAAGTTCACCTTTGCGTCGCGTACTATCCCTATCGATACGCGCAACAGTGGCATCAGGGAACGCTTCCTGCATTGCCGCGGCAATACGCTCTGTACCGTAGCCAACGTTATCGAGTTGATCAGAGCCGCACGATTCACACATTTGCGGGATTGCACGCTCAGAGCCGCAATGATGGCAACGCAACCGGGCACGCTTAGCATGTACTGTCATATGAGCATCACAGCGATGGCAATCCGCGCATGCGCCACAATCGTTACATAGCAAGGTGGGCGAAAAGCCTCGGCGATTAATAAACACCAAAGCTTGGCTACCTTCACTAAGCGTTGTTTCTACCGCCATTAGTAAACGATCACTAATGCCTTCAATTAGTGGCCTACGACGAATATCCAACAGGGCCATTTCCGGTGGCTTAGCATCGCCTGCGCGATGTTGCAAACGCAGCAAGGTGAAACGCTCTTGCTGCGCGTTGTATAAGGTTTCAAATGACGGGGTTGCGGTTCCAAGCACAATTGGGCATTGCTCGTCACGAGCTCGAATTAGCGCTAGGTCACGTGCGTGATAACGAAAACCATCTTGTTGCTTTAATGAAGAATCATGCTCTTCATCGATGATTATCATGCCAAGGCGTGGCAATGGAGTGAAAATAGAGGACCGAGTGCCCACCACCACATTGGCCTTGCCCTGACTTGCTAATAACCAGTTTTGTAAACGCTGCGTATCATTGAGCCCTGAATGCAGGCTTACCAAACACCCACTGATACGCCGCTCAAAGCGCTGCATTAGCTGAGGCGTTAACGAGATTTCCGGCACCATAATCAGCACTTGCTGACCACGCGCCAGCACCGAATCAATCAATCGCAGATACACCTCTGTTTTGCCGCTACCCGTTACACCCTGAAGTAAAAAGGGCTTGAACTGACCGATGGTTTCACTCACCGCCGTCACTGCGATGTGTTGCTCTTCCAACAATTCGGGGCCTTGTTGCTTTGAAAGATTCTCAGGCACCTGCTCTTGCATTTGTCGCTCAATTAGGCCTTGCTCAACTAATGGCTTTATCACTGAGCGCCATCGCGAGCTTATGGTTGCTAAGGTTTCGGCCGCAACGGGCACATCAACACCAGCAAGTTTCAAGCGTTCTAAAATGGCAATTTGTACTGAAGCGTTTTTGGCAGGCGTATATTGCAAG
Organism: uncultured Granulosicoccaceae bacterium; assembly: GCA_937958675.1. Classification (GTDB taxonomy): domain Bacteria; phylum Pseudomonadota; class Gammaproteobacteria; order Granulosicoccales; family Granulosicoccaceae; genus Granulosicoccus. Next base: position 17,332 of record CALGND010000071.1, on the reverse strand, counting down.
CCAAGCTGATTGATTTGAAAACTTTCAATTTGCGCAAGCTGCGTTGTATTTCCGCGGCGTAGCAATACGGGCAAGGCCGTAGTGAGCACATCGCCAATCGGGTGATGGTAGTACCGACTTGCCCACTGCAGCATAGAAAACAGCTTTGCTGGGATCACTGGTTGCTCATCGTGCACCTGGGTGACAGCTCGAAGCTTATTGGCAGGCACCTCAGAATCCGAGGCTGTGGCCACGACAACGCCCACAACGCTTCGCCTACCAAAGGGCACGGTGACACGAATGCCCGGAACAGCCGCTTGTGGCGCTTGCCAGAGGTAATCAAATGTCTGGTGTAATGGCGTCGGGATCGCCACTTGAACTATCGTTGGATTCACCCGATTGAAATCTCTTGGCTGGGGCTAATATTGCTCATGTGAGTAGTGTATCCAAACCAGGGTTTAAACCCTCATTCCCGCTAAAAACTAACCCCGTTAGATCTTTAATCAATCAAATGCCGATCAATTCTGATCGAATTCATGCCAAGTTGAATGCCCATGTGGCTCGTTATCCACAAATTCTGTGGATAACTATGTGGATTAAAATGATTTTTGAGAAAAAACAGCGGAAAAAAGACGGTTTCTTTTAAAATGGTCGAATATTGATCATAAAGCTATATAACCTTATGTATCAAATAGTTACGAGACTATTTTAAACTAAATCTCTTCGCTTCTACACCAAACTGTGACGTGCATCAACACTTTTTCTCGGTTGTGCATAACACAAGCAATTTATCTTTAGTCAAGCCCCTAAACGACTTTTTTTATCAGTAAAAACTACAATAATTGTGTCCCCAAGAGCCAAAATCCGACAATAGCGCGACATGCATAATCACCGTTTATCGTCTAGTGAAATGTTAAGCCAAAGATTATTGAATCACAGGCGCAACGCGCCAGATAACCGTCGCTGTTAAGCCACGCTAATCGAGGGATTTAATAGCCGTGATTAGGTCTTGAACCGACCGTTTAGCATCCCCGAGTAGGACACGAGTTTTAGGATGTTGCAGCAAGGGATTATCAACGCCAGCGTAACCCGCTCCATCGCCTCGTTTGAGCACAATAACGCTTCCAGCGTTGTCAACATCCAATACAGGCATGCCATGCAACGGGCTGTTAGTGTCGGTTCGAGCCCCGAGGTTAACGATATCGTTAGCGCCAATGACCAACACTACGTCCACTTTAGAGAATTCGGGGTTTATTTCAGAAAGATCCGCAATCTTCTCGTAGGGCACACCCGCTTCAGCTAACACAACATTCATATGGCCAGGCATACGCCCAGCAACGGGATGAATCGCAAAGCGCACGCCTACACCGCGCTCTTCGAGCAACTGGGTGAGCTCTTGCACCTTATGCTGCGCTTGCGCTGACGCCATGCCGTATCCCGGCACGATAACGACTCGCTCTGCGTAAGCCATTGACGTAGCAGAATCAAAAGGATCGATTTCGTTAATACTATTACGTGTGTTGGGCTCCGCTATACCACTATGGCTTATACCAAACCCTGAATACATAATCTCGCTGAGACTACGATTAACCGCGTTAGCCATCAAACGAGTTAACAATACGCCGGCAGCGCACACCAACATACCAGCAACAATCATGGCTGGGTTTGCCAACACATAGCCTTCAAATGCAACCGCAAGGCCGGTCATTGCGTTATAAATCGAAATCAATACCGGTAAATCAGCCGCTGCGATCGGCAGTGTCATGATCACACCGAATACCAACGACAACACAAAAAACACCAACAGCAACATTGGGTGCGATGAGGTTGAAGTGGCCAGCAACAAACCCAACATCAATACAACAGAACCCAGCGCTACATAGAGCACCTGTCGATTAACAAACTGATGACGCTTAGCAATAATGCGCTTAAGCTTTGCCCACGCCATAATCGACCCAGCAAACGTTATCGAGCCAATCATGCCCCCCAGCACAGCAACCGCCTTAGCCGACACCGTATGCTCGGAAACACGCAATAGGACAATAATGGCGATACCCGCAGCAGCTGCCCCACCTAAACCGTTATAGATCGCGGTCATTTCTGGCATATTGCTGATAGCAACCGAACGCGCCTGAAAAAATGCAAAACCACCACCAATGGCGATAGCAATCAAAATAAGTAAGTGGTTGCTCACTACCTGCGGGTGCAGAAAGGTTGCTACCACCGCGATGATCATGCCACCGCCTGCCAACCAAATCCCGGAGCGCGCCGTTTTAGGCGAACTCATTTTCCGCAAACCAGTAATGAACAATAGTGCCGAGATAAAATAGGCGAGATTGATTAAATCTGGGGCTGTTTGAATCATGAGTCAGCCTCCTCGTCGCTTTGTTTTTTATTCGGATTGCTGGTCGAATTAGCGGTCGGGCTGAGCGCGCGAGCTTGTTGCTCTTCGCTCGATTTGAACATCGCTAACATGCGATCAGTTACAACATAACCGCCGACAGCATTGGCAGCCGCCGCCATTACTGCAAGAAAACCAATCACTATTTGAAACGTACCTTCAGCGTTACCTAGCGCAACCATAGTGCCCGCCAGCACCACACCATGGATGAAATTAGAACCTGACATAAGCGGTGTATGCAGTATCGAGGGCACATTAGCAATCAGTACATAACCCGCAATGCCGGCAAGCATAAAGAGATATAGGGCAACAAAAATATCGATCATAGCTTGCGCTCCAGCTGCGCAGCTTCAGCTACCCAGTCAACCACCAGCTCGTGATTATCAAGTTCTAGCTGTATTTCAAGGCGATGTATACCATCAGCATCTAAGGAAGCGAGTTGCGAATACTGTTTAACACCATATGCATACAAGCGATTTTGCAATGCTGGGCCAATACCTTCAATGACGGTTAGATCGTCGCGTACATCGAAATCGTCATTAGAGCCACCGTCGCCGTTATCATCGGTCGGCTCCGGTTGTGCACTCTTGTTTGCAGTTATTGCAGCTGCTGATTGGGTCGACCGGCTTTGGTCATTACTGGCAGTAGAGGCTTGGTCATCATCGGACAAATCATCGCTTGGCTCTTCTTCAGAAATCCAGCCTACCCCTTGTTGATCTTCTTGTTTTTCTGCTTTCGCACTACCAATCGGCGGTGCACACGGCTGATCCATAAGCTCTGCAGTATGAGCATCGTAGATCGCACCATTATGGGTAAGCAGGCAGCCTGCGAGTATTTCATCCTGCCAATCTAAGTGCAATTGGCCATTAGAAAACATCAAACGCAGCATACTAAAAAGGTTGCGAGCGTACATCTCACTGGCATGAACCGACGCACTACTGGGTAAGTTGGTGGCACCAACAATGAACACATCACCATGCATATAGGTTTCGCCTATATGCGTTAGCTCGCAGTTACCGCCAGAGTCTGCCGCCATATCAACGATAACTGTATCGGGCAGCATACCTTCCACCATATCCCTAGTGATGATAACGGGCGCTTTACGGCCTGGTATCGCTGCTGTACAAATAACGGCGTGCGCTTGAGACATCCGTTCAGCCAGCACGTCATGCTGCTTTTGTTTTTCTTCTTTGGTTAAGGCCCGCGCATAACCACCCGAACTCTCAGCATTAACACCCGTATCGATCATGCGCGCACCAAGTGATTCAATCTGCTCTTTTGCAGCACTACGAATATCATAGGCCTCAACTTGTGCACCCAAGCGACGAGCCGTGGCAATAGCCTGTAAACCAGCCACACCCGCTCCAATCACAATGACACGAGATGGCCTGATGGTGCCCGCAGCGGTGGTTAACATGGGAAATAGCCGTGGGGAGATCTCAGCTGCTAACAAAGCCGCTTTGTAACCAGCAACCGTTGCTTGGGATGACAGCACGTCCATCGGCTGCGCGCGTGTAATGCGAGGCACCAAATCCATTGCCAGAGTGGTAATGTTGCGCTTTTGCAAAACGCTGACAACATCTAGGTGTAAATACGAGTTGATCTGGGCGACTAGTACAGAGCCTATCGGTAGCAACATAGCTTCATCTACCGTTGGCGGATTTACTTTTAGCACTACAGTTGCTAGCTTAACCGCATCGGCAAAGCTGTCGACAACGTCAATTCCTTCGTAATCGGCGTCGTAAAATCCAGCGCCACGGCCGCAGCCGCTCTCGATAATCACTTTTACCAATAATTGCTGCTCTAAACGCTCAGCGACGCTCGGATCTAGCGCAACCCGACGTTCGCCCTCAGCACTCTCTTTAGTTACCGCTAATATCAATGGCATTGTGAACGCACCTGCTGCCCGGCTTGATGTAGGCTAGCGTTTTGTGGCAGTGGCACTTAAGCCACTCAATTTATATGGCGAATAGTACGGCAAGCAACGAAGCCGCGCTACCTTCCTCATTCATCTGTTTAGTGCTTTTAAGCGTAAAATAGACCGAGTTACCGACACACATAAAATAAAGCGCATGAAATACACCGGCACGCCAGAATACCAACACGGAACTCGAGAGAAACTGGGCATATTGCTGGTCAACTTGGGCACACCAGACGCCCCTGACACCCCTTCAGTCAGGCGCTACCTAGCGCAGTTCCTCGACGATCCACGCATTATTGAGTTACCAAAAGTTGCCAGAAAGCTATTACTGCACGGCATAATATTAAGAGTACGCCCTTCGCGTAGCGCTAAGGCCTATGAAGAAGTATGGTCAGAGGAGACGGGATCGCCTTTATTGCATCACTCGCTCAATCAGAAACAAGCGCTACACGCAACATTGCAAAGTGAGCTCGGCGATAATGTAATCGTAGAGCTAGGTATGCGCTACGGCTCGCCGTCCATTGGCGATGCGTTAAAACAACTCGCAAGCCAAAATGTCAGACGCCTATTGGTACTACCGATGTATCCTCAATATTCAGGCACAACAACCGCCTCTGTATTTGATGAAGTGTCGAGCGAGCTACAACGCACCCGGTGGTTGCCCGAGCTGCGTTTTATCAATCAGTACTTTAACTACCCTGGTTATATTGATGCACTAGCACAGAGTATCGAACAAAGCTGGACCGACAATGGCCGAGGCCAGTTGCTCGTAACTTCTTACCACGGCATACCCAAGCGTTATCTACTCAATGGTGATCCATACCATTGCCAATGCCATATGACCACTCGCCTGCTAGCAGAAAAGCTTGGCTTAAAAGAAAGTGAGTATCGCGTGGTGTTTCAATCTCGTGTGGGCCGCGAAGAATGGCTCAAGCCATACTGCGACGAAACAATGAAAAAACTACCCGCGGAGGGCATAAAGAGTATTGATGTTGTCAGCCCAGCATTTTCTGCGGACTGCCTGGAAACCATCGAAGAAATTTCAGGTGAAAACTGCGAGTACTTTATGGAAAACGGTGGTGAGAAATTTAATTACATCGACTGCCTAAATGATAAGCCAGCGCATATCGAATTTTTAAGCGCCTTAGTGCAACAACATATGCAAGGCTGGCCAATTGCAGATTCAAAAATAAGTGAAACCAGCGATACCGAACTACAAGCAACAGCCCAACGCGCTCAAGCTTTGCTAGACAAAGCTTGATACGCCATGGCCTGCATTTCGGTGCCTAAAGGAAAGGTTGAACCTTGGTATTGGCTCATCACAATGCCACGAAAATTCATCGTACGATCAACCCAAAAATAGGTTGATGCAGCGCCTGACCAGCCGCCCTCACCATCACTACTTAGGTTGAGCGCAAATCCAGTATCCATCATAACGCGCCCAAACAGGTTCCAGCCATAACCCGGCATTGGGCTATGGCCAATCGCTAATGGCATGTGTGATTGCGGTATGCGGTTGCGCCACATCATGTTTACCATAGGCACAGAGAGCAATACCTCTCCGCTTTCGCTTGTACCATCCATTACCACTTGTAAAAAGCGATAGTAGTCAGCCAGTGTTGAAAACAAGCCGTGCCCGCCGCGTTCAAAGGTTGAAGAGTTAGATGGATACCCACGCTCAGCGTCCATCAACTCAAGGCGATTAGGCTCTGTTGTGAAAACTGCCTCTTGTCCTAAATCGCGAACACCATACAAGGGCAACAAGCGATGCTGTTGATCGGGTTTAACAAAAAACGCCGTCTCATGCATATTAAGCGGATCAAACAATCGCTCTTTTAGCAATTCATATAACGATTTGCCCGTCACGCACTCCAACACATGGGCCAACACGTCGGTTGAAAAGCTATATTTCCATGCCGAACCTGGCTCTGATGACAAAGGTAATTCTGATAAGGCGCGCGCTAAGTCACCCAAACTACGACTAACATCGCCAGCCATTTGCGCATCACGGTACAATCCCGCTACTGGGCAGTCAGGTAAAAAATCATAGGACAAGCCAGAACGATGCGTAAGCAAGTGTTCAATCAATAGAGGTTGTTTAGAAGCGTACTGCTCACCACTGTGATCTAAAATTGTATTACTAGCAAAGCCTGGAATATAGCGCGCGACGGGCTGATACAAACTTAATCGGTTTTCTTCAATCAGTTGTAGCGCAGCAATTGAAACCAATGGCTTAGTCATTGAGTAGATACGATTAATAGCATCGTCACGCAATGGCTGGGTTAATGCTGCATCTTGATAACCCACACCACCTTCGCTGATAACGGTATCGCCTAGAGCTACTCGCCAAGCGACATTGGGAAATAGCTTTTCATCAATCAGTGATTGGGCAAAACTGGCAATGCGTTCAACGCGACTAGGTAAGGCCATCATGGTTTGCGAGCATACTGTTTGCGCATTTGAGCATCTGCGGTTTGTAGGCGCAGCATGTTGTTTTCGCTTAACGCTTTGCCCTGAAGTGATTGACGAGCCCCTTTGCGAGCTCGAGGAAGCTCGTTTTGATTCTCGAGCACTGCAAACAGGGCTTCAATAATCGCAGGGCTGGGATTGTCTAAATTGAGTGTGGCATACGCTGCTGTACTTCTAACAGACTCTTCGGCATCATTTAAACCGGCAGCCAAGACATCCATCGCTGTTTCATCGCTGGACCATTTAGAGATCATGGATATACTACGCTGACGTACTGCGGCTGAATTATTAGTCGTTAGTGGCAGCACGTGGTCAACGATCGATTGCTTCTCGGCATCACTTGCTTCACTAGGGAGAGTTAAAACATTCAGAGTGCCAACCATGACTTCTGGATCGGCGTCCGTAGTTAGAATATTCATAACCACATCGCGTGCAGATGAATCAAAGGGTTGCAAGCGACGAAGCAAATCTAGCCCAGCCAATTGCGATTCACGGTTTCCGGAGTAAACCATATCGCTGGCAATGGGTGTTAATGATGGGTCTTGTGCCTCACCGAGTAAAAAGGCCAAGCGTTTTAATCGATCGGGATCGGTTTCGGCGCGAAACTCATCGCCAGCTGCCTGCAGGAATGCTGCATCAGTTTTAAGCCGCAAGGTGAAATCGAGAATCTGCTCATCACTTAAATCAGTAGCACCTAGATCATATGCTTGCAGAGCCAGCGCCTCTTCACTAGCGCTTGGAACCAGCTGCGATGCGTTTTTTGTATTCGAATTTTCCGCGACACTAACGCTAGATTGCTGAGCAACTTCGGTGTTAGTGTTGTCGCTTGATATGACAGGATCAAATGGTGAAACAGGCTTTGCTGTGCTGCTATCGTCCGAGGTTGCGGAGCCAACCGCAGTAGCTGAATTGACATTAGCTTCGGGCGTGATGTTGCTAGGCCACCAATAGAAAAAACCCCCGCCGACTGCCAGTGCGATACCGACAGCGACGAGGGTTTTACTTAATACAGACAATGTGTGTACAACTTAGAAGCCTGTAGAGAAAACAACGCGTACTTCGCTTCCAGGTGTTTCCGCCATTTCCCAGCTTTCACCCACAAGGTTGGCATCTAGCTTCTGATAGAACAAGACTTGGCCTTGGCAAGCAGCGGTATCAACTCCCCATGTGTCGTAGTCGATTCCAGTGGATAGGCGTACCAATCGATCGCGTAAGGCACCCCATGTTGCTGAGCCCACTACTCCGTCTACATCCAGAGTGCCGCCACTATCATTTTGGAAATCTTCCACGGCTATCTTAGTGTTAGGGCCATAGCTGCCATCAGCAAAGCTCTCAAGTGGATCAGTGGAATAGCCATCACACCATAGAATTCTCTGAACACCACGAGAATATGAGCTGTCTCTATATGCAACAGAATCACTTAGTAAACAGTTATTACCCCAATCATCGTCAGATGAATTTCGATCGGTACCACTAACTTCACAATCGCCACCATTAGTAGGCCCGTTATCCACTACATCGGTCGAATTAATGAGGCCATCACCGTTTATATCATCGAGAGAATCGGTAAAGCCATCACCATCAACATCAAAGTCAGCGAAATCATTAAGGCCATCACCATTGATATCATCAGCCTCATTTACAAAACCATCACCGTTAAAATCTAGATCAGAGTTGTCAAGAACGCCATCACCGTTGTAATCACCTTCAGCCAGGTCGAGAATGCCATCACCATTAGTGTCACCAACAATATCACCATTAGAATCGGGATCTGTTGTTGAACTACTCGAACAACTGGCTAGAAAAACGGCAAAACAAATCACCACGAGAAGTCGGGGCAAATTCTGTAATGTTTGATACTTCATAATAATACCTCTCAAGGAGAACGCACCTCGCCACGGCGGCGTATGCATAGGATCACGACGATACAAAGTGTAGTTCAAAACTGCTTAATTACTGCACAAAGCCTAATTGCGACGTTTAGCGTCAACAGGGTAAATATTCTGACACTATTTAGAATGTTTTTAAACTGCAGAAGCCGATATTTTACGGTCCGCTTACATTGTTCACGATTGCAATTGCTTGCTTACCTGCGCCAGCCCAACCCTTAAGGCATCTAAACCGCCTTCTTCCCTTAACGCATCGAATCCTAAACGCGTATAGGTACCCGGCGTTGCGATGTCGTCTAATAACTCAGAAAAGCCAGCTTGAGGACAGCCAATGGTGGTGTCCACCGCTCCTCGCCAATGACGCATAACCATATCGCGTGCAGTAGTAGAATCCCAACCGCGCGCTACGAACCAATCTTGCATCTGCTGCATTAAGCCAAATTGCCATGCATAAGCACATGACATGATCATCGACTCGTCTAGTTGCTGTTCACTATCCAATGACACTATGGGGCAGCCAGCGCCAAACAACTCCGTCACGCTATCGTTATGTGGAAACGCAGGGATAAAAGGATTACCAAATTCGATAAAACTACTGGGCATAATACGCACGACGTTGTTAACGCCAGCCGCAGTTTGTAGTTCCTTAATCGTAACACCTGATACAGCCGATAACAAAATATGGCGCGCTTGCCACTCGACGCTTTCAACTGCATCAAGCCAATCGACTGGTCGTACCGCTAATAAAACGAAATCCGCAAGCTCTACTACCGCTTGGTTAGATTGCACCACCTGACAGTTATGATCGCTGGCAATTGTCGCAGCTCTAGCGGCACCACGAGGAGATAACACGATATCACCTATAAATCCGCCTGCACGCATCGCAGCAATCGTATAGCTTGCAAGGTGGCCTGCGCCTATTACGCCAAATGTTTTCATAAGGTGCTTACCTTGTACTTTAGATTGGTAATAATTTTCTCAAGGGACGATATTTGCATTTAGACCAAACTATTGCCGCCCTGACAAGGCGAGGCGTAAGGCTAAACCAACGAAGAATATTCCCGCGATAGCATCTAGGTAAGCGCTGAAACGAGTTTTTGTGATCCAAGCTGCGGCGTTACCTGTTAGCGTACCGATCAGCAATAGATACACCAATCCAATCGAGGTATGAATAAGCCCTAACAGCACTATCTGTAAACCTACGTGCCCTAAATCTGTATTCACAAACTGCGGTAACAAGGCAATATAAAAAATAATGACTTTAGGGTTAAGCAAATTAGTGATTAAACCTTGTCTAAACACGTTAAAAACTGAAGGCGCATCAGCAATTATCTGGGCATTGTTTGAGGCTTGAGCTTTAAAAAAGGATGCTATCGATTGAACACCGAGATACAAAAGATACGCAGCGCCACCATAACGCAATAATTCAAAGGCTATCGGTGATGCCGCTATAGCTGCCGACACACCGATGGCAGCCGCAATGGAATGTAGCAGCGTCCCTGCGCACACGCCTAAAGCAGCGGCTATCGCCCCCTTTGCCTTGTGTCTAAGGCTGTTAGCCAACACAAACATTACATCGGGACCAGGCGCTAGCGCCAAGGCGGCTGCTACCACGATATACGCAGTTGTTAATGTTGGGTCTAAGAGCATAAACCACCATAACGCATATTAAGAACACTGGATAGAGCTTGAGCATTTATCTCAACAGTGGAGCTTAATACTTGATCTATTAGCTTGTAATGAAACACCGAGTTACTACAATAGCAAACCAAATAGCGCTGACAAATACCTGAGTTCTAGAACGTTAAAACAAATCGGATCACAAAATTAAGACTGCCTAAGCTTATTAACACTTGGTTGCTCTACGAATATCATATAATCTGGGGTTATTTTCTGCCGCAGCGAATTAGAAATGTCAGGTCACCACAGTCTAGCCAAAATCGTAAGCGCAAAGTTATTACTTGTCGCAACACTGTCAACTACACCTACCCTGCTACAAGCACAATCCGATAACGAACTGCCGATTGCCGACGCGCACGTGCACTACAGCCACGATTCGGTTGAGCTAACTCCACCAGAGCGCGTTATTGAGATCATGCGCGAAGCCGGTTTAAAATTTGCGCTTGTCTCAAGCTCTGACGATAACGGCACCCAACTATTGTCTAAGCTTGCACCCGACTTGATCATCCCCGGGCTTAGGCCATACCGACGCCGTGGAGAGCTTAGCAGTTGGTTCACTGATCCCGCAGCACTCGAATACGTTGAACAACTTCTAAGTACTAATCGCTACGCTAGCATAGGTGAGTTCCATATCTACGGCGATGATGCCGAACTGCCAATTCCAAAACGCATAGTCCAACTTGCCGAACAACACAATCTCGTACTACACGCACACGCTGATGCAGACGCAGTCGAGCGCTTGTTGGCGCAAAGCGACAAAGTCAAAGTGCTTTGGGCACACTCGGGTTTTGACGAACCAGAAGCAATAGCCGCCATGCTTGCAAAACACGATCGTCTCTGGGCCGATCTTGCTTTTCGATCAGAAGTCGGTAGTGGCGGTAGCTTAAGCAAAGAGTGGTTAGCACTTTTCAAGGATCATCCTGATCGAATGATGCTAGGTACTGATACCTACACACCCGAGCGCATGTACTTTATACCTAGCCACGCAGATTCGGCTCGAGTCTGGTTAAAGAGCCTATCTGACGAACTGGCAGAAAAGGTCGCATGGAAAAACGCATACGACTTATTAATGCCGATATGGGAGGAAAACAAACAATCCAGCAGCACAGCTTGCAATGCTGTAGCCACAACTGATAAAACCATTCTAAAGTCACAAAACTATTCCGTACACTTAGAGCCAACTAAAACAATACAAGTTGGTGATGCAGTATCAATAAAGATGACTTTTTGCGGTGATACAGCACCAAACACGTCACTAAGCCTAGATGCAACAATGCCAGCTCACGGCCATGGCACCAACTACAAACACGAACATAGCATAGAAGCACGGTCGGCCAACACCGTGCAGTACCTTGTTGAAGGTGTGGTACTGCATATGCCTGGCCAGTGGCAGTGGGAAGTTGAAGTGCGCGCCGGTGGCGCTCGGGAGACGCTAACTCACAGCTTCTCAGTGCAGTAACTAACAGTCCGCTACCAAACATAAGTTATTCCGACTTGCAACAGCAAAATGGATACGCTAAGGACGCATTACCGCTGTGAATAGGATACTCGCTCAGCACCTTGTCAATACCCATGGTTTTTACAAAATGCTATGAAAAATCTGACTTGCAAATTAGTTATTGTACTGTTGCTGAATTTGATCTTCGCGCATACAGGCCATGCCGATACGAAAACCGCCGAGCCATCAATATTTAGTGACGATGAAATTCGCCGCATATTATCATTTGGCCCCTGGCCTACCACCATGCCACAAGATGCCGGAAACGAATTCTCGGGGATCTTAGCTGCAGAAAAACTAGGGGAAAAACTATTTTCAGATACCGATTTGTCAGGCGATAAAACGTTATCTTGCGAAAGTTGTCATCAAGCAGCAAATGGTTTTGCAGACCAACAACCCTTATCACAAGGAGTGCAACAACACGTACGCAATACTCAAGGGCTATTAAATGTGGGCATGCAACGCTGGTTCGGTTGGGATGGAGGTGCCGATAGTTTATGGTCGGCGACGCTTCGGCCGATGCTCTCTGAGATAGAAATGGCAGGCGACATTCAAACAATCGCTACCCGATTACGCACTAAACACTACCTTTTTGAAACATTAAAGCAGTCCGGACTACACGATAAGGCACTCAGTTTACCCGATGAAGAACTTGTTGTTCTTGCAGCGAAAACCATAGCCGCCTATATGCGCAAACTCAATTCTGGCACCACTGCATTTGATCGCTATTACACAGCATTGAATAACAACGATATTGACGGGCAAAACCAGTACCCCAAGGCGGCCAAACGTGGCCTCAAAACGTTTATTGGAGATGCTAATTGTCACGTATGCCACTTTGGGCCAAATTTCTCTAACGGTGAGTTTCACGATATCGGCCGACCATTTTTTACAGACATCGGCATGGTCGACCCTGGACGCTATGCTGGCATCAAACGGGTGCGTGACGACCGTTACAATTTGCTTGGTACATACAACGGCACAGCGGAGCCAAGTGAAATTCGAAAAACAAACAGCGTTAAGTTAGTTCAAGATAATTTTGGGCAGTGGCGAACACCTTCACTACGGAACCTGAGGCTAACAGCCCCTTATATGCACGATGGTAGCTTGAGCACACTACGCGAGGTAGTGGATGCTTACGCCGATATTGATACAAGCCGATTGCACTCAAAAGGCGAATCAATTCTCAAACCACTTGATCTATCAAATAGCCAACGCAATGATCTAGTAGAGTTTTTACAAACTCTTACAGAGTAAAACCACCCTATCGATAATGGTGATAATTCCAAATCACTAAGCTGTGCGATGTGCCGTCTCGACACAACACTACAGATCTGATGACGAGTCTTTCCAACCCACACCGGACACTGATACCATAGAGATCAGCGCACCGTGTAATGCGACTAAATGTTTTTAGAATAGATCGATGCAAAAAGAGGAAGAGGACGCTATAAAAGATCCAGAGACACTGGAACGTGCTTTGAGCGAGCTGCAGATGCTCAAGGAAGCGGTGAAACTTAGCCCTGTTTATTTTGCTATTTACGACGCAAATGATCGGCTTGCCGTGTGGAATCAAAAGTATGAGGATGCCCATCCAGAAGCATTCGAAAACCATCGCACACAAGCCGATGCCAGGGAGCTGACCTACCGCCAATTAATCAGTTATGAAGTGGCCAAATCGCTTAGGCCAGAAGATCGTGAATCCGAATTAAACCGACGCGTCGCCGCACAAAGAAAACAAAGAGGAACACCTGTAGATCAGTACTATGACTCAGTCGGGCACATGAGGGTCTACAAATATCCTCTCAGCAGCGGAGCCATCGCCGGCTTTGCGATAGATATTAGCGATTTGATCAATACGCAAGCTGAGCTGTCGAAAGCACGAGAGGAATCAAATCAGCGTTATTACCAACTGAACGACTTAATGATTGCACGTAACTCGGCTGCTCAAGGAAGAGAGCAAGTTGAAGAGCGTTATCGCTCGCTGGTTGCACACGCGCCCGATGGCATCACAGTAGTTGATCTCGATAGCTTAACATTTGTCGAAGATGTGAATCCTCGCATGGAAGAACTCTGCGGCTGGTCGCGCAGCGAATTACTTCACAAGCGCGGGCCAAAAGATATCAGCCCAGAATTTCAGCCAGATGGTCGCACATCCCAAGATGCTGCCATCGCCTACATGGCAGAAGCATTTAACGAGGGGACTCTACGTTGTGATTGGATACTTCGCAATGCGAATGATGTCGACTTCCCCTGCCAGATCACACTTATCCGCTTTCCACATCCTACACGCCGAATGGTCCGTGCAAGTATCGTGGATTTAACTGACCAAAAACAGGCTGAACAAGCGCGTCTGGATCTGGAACAAAAGCTTGCCCAGTCGCAGCGACTTGAGTTAATCGGGCAAATGACAGGCGGTGTGGCGCACGATTTTAACAACGTGCTAGGCGTGCTTATGAGCAACCTAGAACTAATCGAGGAAAAGTCAGAAGACCCTGAGATCAAAGCCATCATCAACAGTGCGATGGATGCGGCACAGCATGGCGCAGGACTAACGCGTGCAATGCTCAACTACTCACGTCAAGCACCATTACATCCAGAGACATTCAAGCTCAGCGAGGTGGTGCGAAGAATGGAAAGCTTGATCTCCAGAGCAATCCCATCGCGAATTTCCATTAGCATGCATTTTATAGATGGAAATTCCACCATTGCAGCAGATTTAAGTAATACCGAGAGCGCGATTCTTAATTTGGTACTCAATGCACGCGACGCAATACCCAAGGACGGTCGAATTGAAATAAGCACAGCCAGTGTCGAGATGAGCGATTGGCCAAACGATGAGGTGTTTCAGCCTGGACCTTATATTGTTCTGACTATTCGCGATACAGGTGAAGGCATCGCAGAAGACGCATTAGAGAAGATATTCGAACCGTTTTATACAACGAAGGGTCTTGGCCAACATAGTGGCCTTGGGTTGTCGATGGTACAGGGGTTTATGACGCAGTCTGGTGGTTACCTGCACGTTGAGTCGCAGCTTGAAGTTGGCACAACAATAAAGTTGTACTTCCCAGCAATCTTTGAATCCGATCCTACTCGGGTAGATACTATAAAGATCAAAACAGCATTGGATCGTGTTGGTCGTATCATGTTAGTAGAGGATAACGAGACATTGTCTCAACTAATGGAACTGAACTTAAAACAACAGGGCCTTGAAGTGCTGACGGCAAATTCTACCGACAGTGCATTAGCAATTTTTGATAGTACGCCGAGAATCGATCTATTGATTACCGACATTGCTATACCCGGCAGCATGCAAGGGCCACAGCTCGCTAGGCACTTCAAGAAATCGCAACCAGAGCTACCTGTCATATTCGTATCCGGTTACTCATTTGGTTTGGAGACAATCGAGGCTGGCTTGTTAGAATCCGATGTACTGCTTACCAAACCGGTAAGGCGAGATGAGCTCATTGCCGCTGTGAATAAGATGTTGACAAAGTAACAGTAGCTAGGGAGGTAGCACCACAGCAGAGAAGGTAGCAATAGCGCTACCATTAACGGGCACGTTTATACCTGTCCAGTTAATCGTATTTCCAGCAACACCAAACGCAGATCCTGACGACACAGTTATCGGCACAATTGATGAGAACCCTGCTGGCACGATATCTTGCACTACGACGTCAAACGCTTCACTTGGACCTGAATTATTCACCTGCAACGTAAAAACGACTGCATCTCCAACGTTTGGGCTGTTATCACTGACGGTTTTAACCAGATTCAATGCGACTTCTGCGTCATCTTCAACCAATGTCACGGTTGCGGTGTCGCTTATATCTATACCGTGCGTTGTATTACTTAGGTTTAACAACTCAACAACCACTGTTTGATCCCCTTCCGGAAAGCCATCGGCCATGGGAGATACAGTAAAAGTTTGACTACTACCAGCTTGCCCACTAAACGTAAGTGATCCTGTGCTTGTTGTGTAGTCATTATCAGCAATAGAGGCGGTACCATCGGTAGTCTGATAATCGACTGTGAACGAAACAAAACCACTCGCATTACGCACATTATGCGACAACGTCGCTTCTAAGGTAATTGGCCCGCCATCTTCAGGAGCGGAAACGTCTGCGATAGTAATTGTCTCCTGTACATCAGCAACAATTTGAAAATCTTCATGGTCACCAAAGCTATTATCACCGCAACCGTTAGCGGGGAGCAGATCGTCATAACTTAACATGACCCTACCCCGGTAAGTCGTATCTTCAGTGACCGAAGGTATTGTAATATTTTGCGTAACGGTACAACCAACAGGTGTTGCAGCCCCGTCAAAAGCACACGAAGCGTTACTCATAGTTTCAGGTGTGCCGTCATTGTCAGTATCTAAAAAAATAATGACATTTTCTGTTTCACCGGTTGAGGCTTGGTCTCCCCCAGGGTTCTCGGTATCACCAACAGTTATTGCAACCGTTAACGCGCTGCCACTAGGATAATCACCACCAATGGAAATTGGCAGAGTGATACTTTCATAATTACTGTTGTTTGTTATTCCACATAATGCCGCAGGTGTATAGCGCTGTGCCGCTACTGGAGATGTTAGTAATACACTGACGGCTGCGATACACATTGCGGTAGATATTGTGTTACGCGTTGCTACACCTACATTAGCAATGCAGATATTTAGCGAGCGTAGAAATGTCGCGATTCTGTTTAGAATGCAAGTGAACAACTCCTGCGCCTCTGATAACTTCGTTACCTAGATTCACACAATGAATATGCCACACGAGATAGCAACTAACCGTTAGAAGCAAGCCACATCCGCCAACATAACCCTAAGGTTAATATCGCATATACCACCGCCATGCTTGCCGGCAAGCCATTAGCACCAAAGCCTGCCATCGCCCAACCGCCAATCAAGGAACCGCAAAGCGCGCCTAATCCCCACATAGTGGCAAATGCTGATGTTCCAGCGACTAACTCTTGGCCTTCAAACCTATCTCCTAGATCGGCGAGCGCTACCGTATAAACGCCATACCCAGCCGCACCACAAATGATAAGCACAGGCCACATACCCCAATTAGTAATTGTGTACGGCAACATCAATAGCGTTAGCGTAGTGACCACAGCACAACACAACAACACCAAACGCTTAGAATACTTATCGCAAAAGTAGCCAATGGGCAATTGAAGCACGATATTACCTGCTATCAAAGCAGTTAATGCCATGGCTGCCACTTCGAAACTTTGGCCGCTATGCATTGCGTAAATCGGTAGCAATGACAGCGTGGCAGCATCAAAAATTGCAAAAGCAAAAACGCATGCTAATAACAATGGCGCCTTAGGCGCAAACGCGAAGATTCCATCAGAGGACGCTTGATCGTGCTCCAACTTAGCGTCTTCTTCTATGAACAATAAGGGCAGAACACCCAACAATAAGACAATCGTACCAATAACAAACGGTAGCCAGCCCTCTACGCCGGTTTGGCTAACGATGGCTGGCC
>CALGND010000070.1 GCA_937958675.1 uncultured Granulosicoccaceae bacterium | reverse complement strand
ATTAGTAGAAAAAAACATTTCACCATAATGCATGATCGAGTCATAGTCGTAAGCATCTTGAACCTCAACCGCGTGGTCAGGTAGATCAAAGTTATGTTGTTTTTCTGGTGCAATGTTTTCCCAAGCAATGGTAATAAACTGATCGCGATCAGGGCGCGTGTGCTCGTGTACAAAACCAACTGCATGGCCAATTTCATGAATCATGCTACCCACGCTACAGTCACCACCAACCCAAACTTCTTGCTCGCCACCTTGACGACCCACCCAAGAGGCGCAACCTTCGCCTGGCGTAAATACTAAGTAGTCTTGTTGTAGATTGGCAGGCGCGTCGCTTAAAGGCAATAACGAAATAGCAGTACGATCATTCCAGTGCTGAGCAGCGTCTAGCACGCGATTTTTTTCAGTCGCGCTAAGATCATCGTGCAACACATAGGGGATCACACCATCAGGCCATACGCGGTCAACTCGAGCGTGCAATGCGGCGCGAAATGCGGAATGAGGCTTAGTTAAGATATCGCCTTCTAAACGTATAGGAGCATCCGATGCAAGCGCACCAGTGCTGGTCAGTAGGCTTACAAGCAAAGCAAGCTTTGCACAGGTTGTACTGCTTATTCCGTCTAGCATTGCCATCCTCTTAATGGGAAGTTACTGCAATTTGGTGGATTACCCGACTTCGCTAGCCCGGGTTTCTAAGAACCCTTTTGGACTAGAGAAGTTAAACGACGGATCTCCACTACACAGACCAGATAACGGAAACTTCAGCAAAAACCTTAGTCGTTTACATTTGAAATACAGGTTTAATGGTGTGTAACAATTGATAGCGCACAGAGATGCGCGTTAATGTCGATCAGTTGCCCCCAAAATGCGTATCAGTTGACTCTTTACTGCCGATTAAGTCCACCTAGCATATGAGAACTCGATCACCTATACCTGTAGAACACGACTACGCAAACCGGTTCGATGCAAAATCATCGCACCGATTTCTTCAATCGACATCTTAGTGGTATTTAAATAGGGTACGTGGCTACCGCGAAACATGCTTTCAGCCTGTGCAACCTCACGCTGGCACGTTTCAGAGGAGCTGTAGGAGGAGCCAGCGTAACGCTCCTGTCTAATTTGCAGTAAACGAAACGGATCAATAGTGAGTCCAAAGAGCTTATGTCGGTTGTCTAACAGCACGTCAGGTAGCTGCTTTGATCGCAAGTCCTCTTCCGTTAGTGGGTAGTTGGATACATATAAGCCCAACTGTAAAGACAAATACAGAGAAGTAGGCGTTTTACCACAGCGCGACACGCCCACTATTATAAGGTCAGAATTGCCGTAATGATCGGTATCCATGCCATCATCAGTTTGCAAGGCAAAGTGTACGGCGGCCATTCTAGAGGTGTAAGCCTTGGTATCCGTAACGCCATGCGAGCGCCCAACCTTGTGAGACGACTCCATCTCCAGCGCCCTCTCCATGGGGCCAATAAATGTATCAAATAGGTCAAAAATCGGGAAACTAGAGTCTGTGAAGATTGCGCGGATATCCTCGTTAACTATGGTGATAAATAACAGTGGAGCATGCCCCTCCTGTTGCTCAATCAATTGGCAGCGCTCGATCACCGTGTTCGCTTTGTCTACAGTATCGATAAATGCCAGCGTCTCCGAACCGAAATCGATGGTGGGAAACTGACTCACAAGGCTATGAGCCAAGGCCTGCCCCGTCAATCCAGTCCTGTCAGAGACAACAATGGCCTTTCTTTTAGTGGATTTCGTCATTATTGCTACCGTACCCTACATATCACTAAGCACGGGCATTTTACTGCCGCTATACCCCTGACGGCGTAGTAAAATCAAATTATTTTAGGGAGGATGGCCGTGGCCAGTACAATCAAGTGGTTTCGCGAACTTGGCATGCAGGATGTGCCCACTGTTGGCGGTAAGAATGCTTCATTGGGTGAAATGATCCAAAACCTGACTGCAGCCGGTATCCACGTGCCTGATGGATTTGCCACCACCGCGGCGGCCTTCCAAGATCACCTCTCAGCTAACCAACTTGATCAACGTATTATTGATGCCTTAGATGGGCTTGATACCAATGATACGATCAAGCTAGCCTCTATTGGTGAGCAAATTCGTCAGTGGATTGTGGACACACCATTACCTGATGCATTAGTGGCCGATGTCAGTGCAGCTTGGGAAGCACTGTGCGAAGGCTCCCCGGACGGCAGTATCGCAGTAGCGGTACGCTCCTCAGCAACTGCAGAAGATCTCCCAGAAGCCTCGTTTGCTGGACAACAAGAAACCTTCTTAAATGTGACATCGCTCGATGAAGTGTTCAAACGTATCAGTGAAGTATTTGCATCCCTTTATAACGATCGCGCTATTTCTTACCGCGTGCACCAAGGTTTCGAGCATGCTGACGTTGCGTTGTCAGCTGGCATCCAACGCATGGTGCGCAGTGATATCGGCGCAAGTGGTGTCATGTTTTCAATAGATACCGAATCAGGATTTAACGATGCTGTGTTCGTCACGTCGTCCTGGGGCTTAGGTGAATGTGTGGTGCAAGGTTCGGTAAACCCAGATGAATTTTACGTTCACAAACCAGGCTTAAAGAAAAACCGACCCGCGCTGTTACGTAAAACACGCGGCAGTAAAAAAATCAAAATGGTTTATGGCGACACCAGTGCCGTAGAAACCATTGATGTTGACCAAGCCGACCAGCTACGCTTTTCACTCAGCAATGACGATGTCCACGAGTTGGCTCGCATGGCAGTGACCATCGAAGATCACTATGGTCGTCCTATGGATATCGAGTGGGGCAAAGACGGCAACGACGGTAAGTTGTACATCCTCCAAGCTCGCCCGGAAACCGTCACCTCCCGTACTAATCCAAATGTGCTCCAACGCTACCAGCTTGGATCCCACGACGCGACTGTATTAGTCACTGGACGCAGTATTGGCCAGCGTATCGGCGCAGGCAAAGTACGAATTGTCGAAGATATAAGCCAGATGCACACCGTTAACGATGGTGATGTACTAGTGACTGATATGACAGACCCCGACTGGGAACCTGTCATGAAGCGCGCCTCGGCAATCGTGACCAACCGGGGTGGCCGAACATGCCACGCAGCCATTATTGCCAGAGAGTTGGGCGTGCCGGCAGTGGTCGGTTGCAACACTGCTACAGAGGTGTTGAACGACGGCCAACAGGTTACCGTTTCTTGTGCCGAAGGTGACACCGGGAATATTTATGATTCGCAAATAGGCTTTGAAATCACTGAGACTAAGCTCGACAAACTACCTGAACTGCCATTCAAGCTCACCATGAATGTGGGCAACCCAGAACGTGCATTTGGTTTTAGCCAATTGCCACACAGTGGCATTGGCTTGGCAAGGCTTGAATTCATCATCAGCAATACCATTGGTATACACCCAAAGGCGTTGCTTAACTACGACTCAATGCCCGACGATGTGCGCGCTAAGATAGACGAACGCGTTGCAGGTTACGAAAGCCCTGTGCAGTTTTATATCGACAAGATTGTTGAAGGCGTCTCTACACTAGGCGCAGCATTCAGTCCACATCCAGTTATTGTGCGACTCTCAGATTTTAAATCGAACGAATACGCCAACATGATCGGTGGCCAATTATTCGAACCAAACGAAGAAAACCCGATGATCGGCTTCAGGGGAGCATCGCGCTATATTTCATCCTCGTTTCAAGAATGTTTCGAGCTCGAGTGTAAAGCACTAAAGAAGGTCCGTGATGAAATGGGCTTAAACAATATCGAGTTGATGGTGCCCTTTGTCAGAACCCTCGAAGAGGCTGATCAAGTTATTGGACTACTCGCTGACAACGGTCTCAAGCGCGGCGAAAACGGGCTTCGCATAGTCATGATGTGCGAAGTCCCAAGTAACGCGATACTGGCTGAAGAGTTTTTAGAGCGCTTTGACGGCTTCTCCATTGGGTCAAACGACCTTACCCAATTGACCCTCGGATTAGACCGGGATTCAGGCCTCGTTGCCCATCTTTTCGACGAACGCGACCCAGCGGTCAAGAAATTGCTAAAACAGGCTATATCCACTGCCGTTGCACAGGGTAAATACGTTGGGATCTGTGGACAAGGCCCTTCCGATCACCCAGACCTTGCATTATGGCTAATGGAGCAGGGTATATCGAGCTTGTCGCTTAATCCTGATACGATTGTTGAAACTTGGTTGTTTCTTGCTGAACAAGGGAAGTAGCAAACATTAGTACGCCGTCCGACCATAGCCTGAAAACTGAACGGCGCGCCAATAAAAAGCGCACCAAATTAGACGAGGCTGGCTTTTGGGATGCCTTGGGAGGCGATCGCAGAACTAACAGCGCTGAGCAGCCTGAGGATGATGACAAGGCAGACTCACCCTCACCCAAGCAAATTGAAAACGACGTCAGAGAAATCACCGGCGCCAGCAATGCTAGGGAAAAAAACGAGCAGCGACGTGAGTCCTTGCTATCCATGTTGCACGCCTCTGAAAAACGCCATAAACTGGCCACATCACGCCGCCAGTCGGTTTTGGCAAAAGGCGTTGAAGTCATAATCTCACAAGGTGAGTCAGCTGGCGAAACAGCCGTAATATTAGATGCCGATTACATCAATAATCGGGTCCTATTATCATTGAACGAACAAACGGCGCCTCTGTGGTTGCCCTTTAGCCACGTCAACTCATCTGGCAAATCAGACCCTCACTTAGCTAGTTAAGCTACACTTTAGGCATGGAGCGGTTAAAAACAATTCTCGGTATCGACCTGCGCTCCCTAGCGCTGCTCAGAGTGTGTCTAGCAACATTAATTTTGCTGGATCTTTTTTTGCGCTCGTTCGATATGTCCGAGTTTTACACCGACCAAGGAATTCTACCGCGTAGTAAATGGATTCTATTCACCAACAAGCTCCATTTTTCTCTGCATGCCGCTAGCGGCGACCTATTTTGGCAAATCTTGTTATTTTCATTGGCTGCTATTTTTGCCTTAGGCTTGCTGGTGGGTTATCGCAGTAAATTAATGGCCTTGTTGTCTTTCATCATGCTAGCTTCACTGATAAACCGAAATCAACTGGTCACCCAAGCAGGCGACTCGCTTTTAATTATCATGACGTTTTGGGCCTTGTTCTTACCGATTGGCGCACGCTACTCCGTTGATGCAGCCTTAGACCCTCGTTATCAGCGTGACCCAAACGATCACCCTCATACACCTGAACAACCGCAGCAGTATTTTTCGATAGCAACAATCGCGGTTATTTTTCAGGTGCTCTATCTGTACTTTTTTACCGCTCTTTTAAAAACCGGTGCGGCTTGGCGGGTACGATTTGACGCAGCGTTCTACGCAGTTAGCCTCGAGCATTTTGCTACCCCTATTGGTGCATGGATTAGGCAGTTTCCAAGCTTGCTAAAGCTCGGTACCTTCTATGTTTTATTCGTTGAATTTGTCGGCCCCTTTCTAGTGCTACTTCCTAAGGCATGGCCAGTAGCACGCATTGTTGGCATTTTGATGTTGGCATCCCTGCACTTAGCCTTTATGTTTATGCTGCACATCGGCTTGTTTCCGTTAATTGATTTCATGTCTTTAACGGTGCTTATACCCTCAGCCGTCTGGGTTTGGCTTGCAGCCCGCCGCAAACCCGCTGCCATGGATAAGATCACTCTTTACTACGATCAGGATTGCGGTTTTTGCTTAAAGATGGTTTTGGTACTTCGTGAGTTATTACTGTCTCAGCATGTAAAAATTTATCCAGCACAAGACACTCCTGATATTTACGCCATCATGGAAAGAGAGAATTCTTGGGTGGTGCAAGGTGCAAACGGTGAAAACCATACGCATTGGGAAGCCATGCGGCATCTGTTTGCACAACGTTGGGCATTTAAACCAATAGCATTGATCATGTCTATTCCGCCACTGATGTTGATTGGTAATTGGGTATACCGTTGGGTGGCCAACAACCGCAACACTATGTCAAACATCACTTCAAGCTCACTTCCATGGCATGCAGTCAAAATAAAACCCACTGTAGTAGGCCAACTGATCGCGCTATACTTTTTTATTGGCGTAACCGTATACAACATTACCGGCTTGCCAGGCATGAGCAAACATCGCCCCGCGGTGATTAACCGCAGCCTACAAGCAGTCCGCCTGGATCAGAGATGGAGCATGTTTGCACCTTTCCCAATGACAATCTCAATCTATCCACAGATAGAAGCAACGTTACGCAACGGTGATAAAAAAAATCTTTACCCGCTAACTGATCCGTCTCCAGATTGGGTACCCCCTACACAGCAGCTGTACTCTGTTTACGAAGGTTATCGTTGGCGCAAGTTTCTCGATAAAGTCCGTGCAACGAACGACAACAGGGTACGCGCAGCTTATGGCGACTATATATGCCGCAGCCACAATCGATTAAATCTAGAGCGCCCAAAACACATTGGGATATTCGATATCAATTTTGTCAGCCTTCATACCAATACTAACGAGCAACCAAAACGTATTGAACGCAAATTGGCCTGGCGCCATTGGTGCTACGCCGATTTTGACCCTGCCAAGAAAAAGGCGAACTAGCTCACACAGGTAGCACAGCAAAAGTGAACTCGTTAATAGTTTGTTCTAAGCAGGCTATACAGGCTAATTGGTAAGCTAAGACTCTGCCTTATTCGGTCGATTACCTATCTAATCTTGGGGATCGATTCATGCGCAAAGTACTCTTAACAGTAGTGACTGTACTACTAGCCACTTTCCAAACAACAATACCTACACCAGCATCTGCAGCAATCTACAAGTGCCAAGATGAAAGCGGTAGTATCACCTACACCAACACCCCCTGCCCGGTAAGCGAAATTACCAGCAAGGTGCTCAAAGCCTCGGGCAAAACGACCAATTCTGCCGACTGCCGAATTGCCAACAATTTCGCTCTCGATGTAGCGAAAAAAATGCGTGACGGACTAAGTACCGACGATGCATTTATGGCATATGGCGGTATCAATTCGCTGCAACCTACGACAATATCGATTATCAACTACGTTTACTCACACGAACACAACATTGCTACAGTGCCAGCGAGAATAGCCCAACTATCTGCAGCGCGTTGCGACGCATCTGCTTACGGCGACCCAACCTGTGATCAATTTCCTGTTGGCTTTATAAACGAAGCAGGCAGTTGTGAGGCTGCTAGCGGTGGCGAAGGTACCGTCAGCGCGACGGTAGAACAAATGAAGATAGACGCAGCTAATTCGGATTACAACGAAGATGGCCCAGACCAAAGTGTCGGCAGCTTA
>CALGND010000069.1 GCA_937958675.1 uncultured Granulosicoccaceae bacterium | reverse complement strand
GCCTGAAATTGAAGAAACAGATGAGACGGCTCCAACTGAGCCCACTGTGGCCGACCCTGTAGACGTCACGCCTGCAGCCAAAGCACTGGAACAATCAGGCGCACTAGCCATCCAGTAAGCCCATTGCTGGTAAACTGACGTTTTTACTATAAGCGTCGACACCATCAATGAAAGCTACACTAAAAACTAACAAGGGCACAATCGTGCTCGAGCTGGACAGCACAGCTGCCCCGCTAACCTGCGCCAACTTCAAGCAGTACGCTGACGACGGCCATTTTAATAACACCATCTTTCATCGCGTTATCCCTAATTTCATGATTCAGGGCGGTGGCTTCGATGCTGATATGAATCAAAAACCCACGCGTGAAAACATCAAAAACGAAGCGGCCAATGGCTTGGTAAACGCTGTGGGCACTATTGCCATGGCGCGCACACCTGACCCGCATTCAGCTAGCTCTCAGTTTTTCATTAATCTAAACGACAACGACTTCCTTAACTTTAAAGATGACTCGCAAGCCGGATTTGGTTACTGCGTGTTTGGTAAAACTGTCGAGGGTATGGACGCAGTTAACGCAATTGCGGCTGTAGCGACAGGTTCTAGCGGTGGCCATCAAGATGTACCCACTGAAGCTGTAGTGATTGAATCGGTAACTGTAGAATAGCAATTCGTTGCTATTGCGGCTTCCGCGATGACACACACCAACATTGCAGCGTCGACTGATCAGCCAATTTTGCTGATCAGCGACCTGCATCTAGCACCTCAACGACCTGCCACTATCGAGCTGGCTCTGCACTACTTAAAACACGCTCGCGGTGTTAGTGCGCTGTTTATTCTTGGCGACTTATTTGAATACTGGTTAGGCGACGATGCCATCGACCCGGCCATGCAGCCTACCATCGACGCACTACATGCGGTTAGCCAATCAGGCACTGCCGTATACCTCATGCACGGCAATCGCGACTTTCTGCTCGGCGAACAATTCGCTAAACAAATTGGGGCGACGTTACTTCGCGAAGACGAAACCGTATTTCACATGAATAACCACGCCGTCACGCTTTTGCACGGTGATACGCTTTGCACTGACGATCACGGTTATCAACAACTGCGCGCCATGCTGAGAGCGCCTGCTTGGCAAGCAGACTTTTTGGGTAAAACTGTTCCTGAACGAATTGAAATGGCGGCGCAACTGCGCGAAAAAAGCCGCGAAGCCGTGGCTGATAAATCGCTAGAGATTATGGATGTTAATGCGCTAGCAGTTAATGCAGCCTTTGAACAACATGGCGCACCCTTAATGATTCATGGCCATACCCATCGCCCCTATGATCACGCAGGCGATCAACGCCGCTTAGTGTTAGGCGACTGGCATGATGATCATGCAATGGTTGCACGCTTTGATGGTGAGCAGTTTGTGCTGGAGCGCTTTGAAAAAGCATAGGGCGTAGATCACGCTAGCTCCCCGCCTGCGCGAGGATGACGGTTTAACGGAATAGTTCAGGATAGTTTTCGTTTAAGCAGCATAAAGAATTGATTGGTTGTCCTGTTCGCTTGCCTGCCGCTATTATCTATACATAAAATTTTTAGCGGAACACACAATGAGTTTTTTCAAAGTAATTATTAATAGCCTGCAACGCAGCAGACAACGAGAAGCACTTAACTATCTAGAGAACATGTCAGAGCGTCAGCTTATCGACTGCGGCTTTTCGCCTATGTTAGTCGCTCAAGGTTTAAAAGCTTGGCCGTGGCGCATTGATAGCATTACACCAGATGTATCTGTACTAGAAAACATCCTGGATCCAGAGCAGAGAAATGTTGACCAATTAAATCGCTACTCAGATGTAGAGCTTGCCGATTTGGGCATACGTCGCGGCATGATTAAAGATGCTGTTACCAATGGACGACGTGGTATTGATCAGCCAGCGGTTAAGAGCGCGGCTTAAACATTTAGTCTTCCTGAGAAGGTGGACCACGTACCCTGCAGGATAAATCTTGTGTTGAATATTGGGTACCGGAACGCTGGACCCCCGCCTTCGCGGGGATGACTTGCTTCGTGCGGACGACTAGCTTTCTTGCGGACGACGTAAGCTCTGCTTGAATTCTTTTTCCATCTCTCGAATGATGGCCATCTCCTCTACTGTAAAACCTGCTTGCAACCTTGCCTCGTCGTTAAAGGGACTATGAAGGTAGGCGCTGGTCGTGCCTTTTAGTAAATCTTTAAACACGGCTAGGCCATCAAGTTGGCGTTGATCAATTAAATAAGCAAACCAACGATTACCCACCTCTACGTGAGTGATTTCGTCGGTATAGATGCGTTGCAAGATAGCAGCGCTGATGTCGTCTTTTTCGTGCGCTAGTTTTTTGATCATTGGCGGCGATACATCTAAGCCACGCGCTTCTAACAAACGCGGCACTAATGCCATCCGAACCATCACATCATGATCGGTACGCCGTGCCATTTGCCATAAGCCAGCGTGTGCAGGAAAATCACCGTAATCAGCACCGAGTGATTGCAAACGATCACGTACAAGATTGAAATGAATCGCTTCATCATTGGCAACCATCAACCAATCCGTTACGTATTGCACTGGCATATCTCTAAAGCGGTACACGGCATCCAGTGCTAGATTAATTGCGTTGAATTCAATATGAGCAAGCGAATGCAGCAAGGCGATTCGCCCTTCAAGCGAGCCCACACCGCGCCTGGCTACCTTGCGTGCTTCAATGAGTTCAGGTTTATCGGGTTGACCGGCAACATCCAGCACTCGCACAACGGATTGACTGGTATTGGCGAGTTGCTGTTGTTGGTCTGCCACGCCGGTATTTATCCATTGCGCGTACAGCGTTTGCGTCAGCTCGGCTTTACGCGCTGGGTCGCGCTCCATCAACGCTTGCTCGCTTAGATAAAACCAATCGGTGCTCACACGCTGTCGCTCATAAAGGCAAAATTAACTATCGCTGGATACCGGCAGCTGCATCGATTCAAACATCGATCGACTATTTAATGGACGTGAACCTAACTGCTGGCCAATAAGCGCACGCATCACGTGCTTGGCTTCTTTAAGGATGCCTGGGTTGGATACATCTTGAGCAGCTAGCGCTAGCAAGGTGCGCCCGCTAACCAGAATACCGTGATCAGCCGTCACACCATCAGAATGTAGCTGTGTCGCCTGGGCAAGATCTTTCTCTTTGGGTCGAGCCAATACCGAAAGATCTTCGGCTTTGTTTTGCAATACCGCTTTTGCATTGGCTGGATAAAACAGGTATTTCTCGTTTACATCCAACGCAGCGCCAGTGGATTCACACGCGGCAAGATCAGGCATCAGGCCGATACCTTCGAGCAGTTGTAACTCGAATGCACGTAAAGTGGGTTCGGCCGGTTCGTTAGCCGAGAGTTGCGCGAGCGCCAATGCATAGTGCGCAAATACACTAGGCTGCGGCTGCGCACGCGGCAGCAGGCGTACCAATAGTTCATTGAGATAATAGGCACAGGCCAATTGATTGTGCCCAAGCACATTTTCAGCGCCGCTCTCTTCAATACCGGTAAGTAAGCGTGGGTCGTCCTTACTGATCCACGAAATCAGTAGCGGCCTAAATGGCTGGTATAAAGCACGGGCGTTGGGTTTGGCTTTGCGCGCACCCTTAGCCAGCAAATTAATTTTGCCTTGCTCAAGGGTAAAAAAATCAACTTGAAAGCTGGTGTCACGATGCACTTGATAGTGCAATAAATAAGCGGCCTGCGCCGTGACCGCCTGATCACTCATGCGGGTTATAACCTAGGCTACGCAGTGCTCGTTCGTCATCTGCCCAACCCTCTTTTACGCGCACCCATAATTGTAAAAACACTTTGCAATCAAACAGAGTTTCTAGTGAGACGCGCGCGCGCGTACCCACCTCTTTGAGCTTCTCGCCACCCTTACCTATTACGATACCTTTTTGGCTGTTCTTCTCAACAAAGATAACCGCGCCAATGCGAATAAGATCAGCCGATTGTTCGTACTGCTCTATATCGACAGATAAGGAATAAGGCAATTCAGCTGAAAGCAGTCGCGTTAATTGCTCGCGCACTGATTCTGCTGCCAAAAAGCGCGAGGACCGATCAGTGAGCTCGTCCTCTTCATAATGCCAATCCCCTTCAGGGATATGCTTGGCCACGGCCTCCTCAAGGACATCGATACCGCTACCATTCTTTGCCGATACAATCAGCACATCTTGTAGCTTTTCATGAGTAGGAAGTTTTTCGATATAGGGCAGAAGCTCATCTTTTTGTTTGACCAAATCAACTTTGTTTATGACGAAATAAAACGGCACGCCCGTTTGCGCAACCAAATCATAGGCCCGTTGATCGTCTGCGTTCCATACGCCTGCCTGCACCAGTAGTAGGACTAGATCAACGTCGTATAGAGCAGTTGAGGCAGTGCGGTTAAGCACCTGGTTTAGGGCGCGCTTGCCCTGAGTGTGG
>CALGND010000068.1 GCA_937958675.1 uncultured Granulosicoccaceae bacterium | reverse complement strand
ATTTGATCGGGTACAGTTTGACGACTTAATTACCGCTGAACACACAAAGTGTAAACCCATCTCAGTCACCGTCGTAGTGCAAGAAGATACGCGAATCATGCTGGGGCATTGTGTCGCGCAGATACCCGCATTTGGGCTTCTAGCTGCAGTGGCAAAGAAAAAATACGGCTATCGGGCTGATCACAGTCGGCGTGAGCGAGTACAATTGTTTAAACAATTAACGCAGCTGTTACCTGATCATACAACCTTTCGCACAGACGAACACAAACACTACCCAGTCGTGATAAAACGACACTTCCCAAAAGCTGCGCATGTCACGCACAAAGGTGCCAAAGGATCGGTCAGTGGGCAAGGCGAATTGAAGAAGGTTGGCCGAGATCCGTTGTTTAGTATCAACCACTCCTTGGCGATGTTTCGCGACAAGATGAGCAGGCTGTCCAGGCGTTCATGGAACCTATCGAAGCATATTAAACGCTTAGACGATCATCTCGCGATTTATATCGAATCACACAATCGGGCGATCTTTGAGAAGATGCTTAAACAAAAATCCGTTGAAATTTAGCGGCTTACTTGTGTGTTGCCAATCAGTAGCTATGTAGGCCAGTATTTACTTTATTCACGAAGCGCTTTTTCGTAACGCACATCGAAGCAGGATTTCCTTCTTTTCATCATCGCTTCGATTACCCCAGCCCATTATTTCGTCAATCGCTCTGAAGCAGCCTAGGCAGACATCTTCCGAATTCAAACAGCATTGCTTAATACACGGTGACGGGTAGTTCTCTTCAGAGTTCTCTTTGTTTATATTCACAGTCTCAAATGTGCGTTTCTAGTTGATGCAGCTTAAAAATATTGACCGAGATCGCTTAGCAATAACTGTTTAGTTTTACGCGCTCTTATTTAAGTAGAAGCGATTGATCTATCGGTATAAATTCGCTTGCAGCTTCGACTAGCGAATTGGCCGTTAGTGCGGCAACACCATATACCTCAACCTGCTTACCTTTTTCGTCTCGGATTTTACAGGCAAGACGATCAAAATCGCCATCTCCAGACACTAAAATCATGACATCAGCATCAACGGCATATTCCATAACATCGATAGTAATACCCACATCCCAATCACCTTTGGCAGAGCCATCCGAACGCTGAATAAATGGCTTGAGTTTCACTTCAAAACCAATGGCTCTTAATATATTTTGGAATTCACGCTGCTTCGGGTCACCTCTATCGATGGCATAGGCAATAGCTTTAACTACTTTTCTACCAGCAGTGGCCTTAGACCAAAACTTGTTGTAATCAAAATTTTTTCCGAACGTTTGTTTTGCTGTGTAGTAAACATTTTGAACATCAACAAAAATCGCTACGTCTTTCATAGAATACTGATCATCTAAAGTGCAGATTAATTGTCACAGCTAAAATTTTGAGTATCAACTATATGCTTAAGCATTTTGGTGTTGTAGGACTTGGCATATTTGATCGCCAATTTGTTGAGCTTCTCGTGCTCACGGCTTTCATGAGCATCAGATGTACCTTTGATTGGATGCAACTGTGTGTCTCTATCCAAGCAGGTGATGAAGATGCCGGGCACAATTGAACCGACTCCGTTGATACTTCGGAATCGAAAGTCTTGTTTTTGTATTGCTTTGTTTAGCTCAACTTGAGGTTTGGCGCTATAGAGCCAACGCAACTCTTGCGTGGAATTTTTAGTATCTGGGCTTGACGCTTTGTCGTAAACACAAGCTTGGGATACTGACGCTGCAAAAATAACAATGAAAAAAGAACGGTTCATAGGAAATCCAAGATGAAGATGACTACAAACACAATTACGCTAGGTTTAAGTATTAAGACGTACAAAAATCATCTTGCTGGCACAAATGCGCCAACAAGATGTTTACACGCAACTTACTTAGGCAACGTGCCTTGCACGCCTTCTACATAAAAATCCATCCCTAGCAGAGTGCCATCATCGATAGTTACACCCTCTTCTGCTACCACTTTGCCATTTTGATCCATGATTGGACCTTGGAAAGGATGCAGTGAACCATCTACGATGCCTTCTTTGATCACATCAGCCGCGGCTTTTACATCATCAGGAACCATTGCGCCGTATTCGGGGAAATCAACCATGCCGTTTTCAATACCGGCCCAAGTATCTTCAGAGGTCCAGCTTCCGTCCATTGCCGAACGAGTACGCTCTACATAGTAAGCATCCCAATTATCGACAATTGACGTAAGCTGCGCATCAGGTGCAAACGCCGACATATCAGATGCCTGACCGAAGCCCATCACACCACGCTCTTGCGCCACTTGTAAAGGCGCTGGTGAATCAGTGTGCTGAGTAACAATATCTACACCTTGATCGATAAGCGCTTTAGCAGCGTCAGCTTCTTTGCCTGGGTCGTACCAGCTATTTACCCAAACCACTTTAACTGTTGCATCAGGGTTGACCTTACGCATAGCGATAGTGAATGCATTAATACCACGCACAACCTCAGGGATTGGGAACGATGCGATATAACCAATGGTGTTTGTTTTGGTCATCATGCCCGCAATAGTACCCAGCACTGCACGGCCTTCGTAGAAGCGCCCTGAGTAAGTGGATACGTTATCGCTTCGCTTATAACCAGTTGCGTGCTCAAACTTTACATCAGGGAACGCTTTTGCCACTTTGACAGTTGGATTCATGTAACCAAATGAAGTAGTGAAGATTAAACCATGGCCACTTGAGGCAAGCTTGCGAATAACGCGCTCAGCATCAGCACCCTCGGGCACACTTTCAACAAATGTTGTTTCCACCTTATCGCCGAATTCTGCTTCGATGGCTTGACGGCCGATATCGTGGCGGTATGTCCAACCGTGATCCCCTACTGGGCCAACATAGACAAAACCGATCTTGAATGGATCGTCGGCGGAAATGATTCCGCTAAAGGTTGTAAGTAACAAACCAGTGGCAGCTGCCAACAGTTTCTTAGCGAGAACAGTTTTACTGTACATCAGTTTCTCCGGATGTATTGATACGGGCCTCGTAACTCCCGTTTAGGTTGTTGGATGAAACGCTTTTCCAATGCTAGCCGGCGCATTACGCCGTATTCTTCCGTGATCACGTGATATGAGTACGAGCACTATGATCGTTGCCAAATAGGGTAGCATCGACATCAGTTGGGATGGAATATTTATTGTTCCAGAAGCTTGTGCGTGTAGCTGCAGAATGCTGATTCCACCAAATAGGTATGCGCCAAAAAGCACTCTGCTGGGCTGCCAACTTGCAAACACCACCAGGGCTAAGGCAATCCACCCACGGCCGGCGCTCATATTCTCCACCCACATTGGCGCGTAAGCCATTGATAGATAAGCACCCGCCAAGCCAGCGCAAGCCCCTCCAAACAGCGTGGCCATATAACGGACACGGATGACTGGATACCCTAGGGCATGAGCAGCATCGTGTGAATCGCCTACCGCTCGCAAAATAAGCCCCGCTCTGGTACGGCTCAAAAACCATGAAACTGCAATTACCAACACAATAGAACAGTAAACGAGTATGTCGTGGCCAAAAAAGAGACGGCCAATGACTGGGATTTCGGACAGTAGTGGCACTTGAATTTTTGGCAAGCCTTCGTATGCGACACCGATTAGTGGCTGACCAATCAGGGCACTCACACCAATACCAAAGATGGTCAATGCTAAGCCAGTAGCGACTTGTGATGATTGTAGGTTAAGTGTTAGAAACGCAAATATCGACGCCAACATGACGCCCGCTAACATACCCGCAAACACCCCAAGCGTTGCACTGCCGGTTACATGTACGGCAGTAAAGCTACTAACAGCACCCACCAACATCATGCCTTCGACACCTAAATTGAGTACGCCTGATTTTTCTACTACAAGCTCACCTATGGCAGCAAACACCAGTGGTGTTGCTGCAGTAATGATGGTTAAGATTGCCAGCAGCAATGTTTCGTTCATAGTTGGCGCCTTACTTTGCGGACAATTTTAAAATTAATGAGAACATCAGCTGCCAATAAAAAAAACAGTAGTAAGCCTTGAAACACACCGGTAACGGCAACAGGCAAATTTAATGTTATTTGCGCAGACTCTCCACCAAGATACGACAGCGCCATAATTAACCCAGCAAAGAGAACACCGATCGGATGCAACCTGCCCAAAAACGCCACAATGATTGCCGTAAAACCATAACCTGGTGATATCGTTGGCTGTAGTTGCCCAATCGGCCCCGCTACCTCAATTAAACCTGCAAGCCCCGCTAAACCACCGGTTAATAACAAGGAAAACCAAATAAGTCGTTTTTGACTAAACCCAGCATAAGCACCGGCACGAGGAGCAGCACCATTGACCTTTAAGGCAAAACCTAACATGGTGCGCGACAACAACACCCAGCCTGCCACCACCACAAACAACGCCACGACGGCACCAATATGCAATCGGGTGCCTTCCATAACAATTGGCAGCAGAGCGGCATCATGAAACAAACGCGACTCGGGGAAGTTAAATCCATCCGGATCGCGTAACGCGCCATGCACAAGAAAGCTCAGTAACAAACCCGCGACGTAGGTAAGCATTAAGCTGGTGAGGATCTCGTTGGCATTAAAATGTGTTTTAAGCAACGCCGGTATTGCTGCCCAAAGCATGCCGCCTATAACGCCCGCTATCAACATCAAAGGCAACACATACCAAGCGTCAACTTCGTAAAAATACAAGGCCACCGCACCACCAAAAATACCGCCTAAAATTAATTGGCCTTCAGCTCCTATATTCCACACCTGAGCTCTGAAACCAATTGATAGACCAACACCAATCAGGATTAACGGCGTTGCCTTTACACCTAATTCAGACAGCCCATACGGTGTACTGATGGGTTCGATAAAAAATGCATGAAATGCTTCACCCACTGGCACCCCAAGCAATGCAAACAACACTAGGCCAGATAACAACGTTAGACCCAGAGCAATAAGGGGCGCAAGATACCCCATTAACTTTGATGGCATAGCACGAGGCTGCAAGCTGATCATGCGGAAGCCTCTAGTTCCGCGCCACCCATTAGCAACCCTACTTGTTGCACAGTGACTGAATTTGTTGGGTACGTATCAGACAAACGCCCTGCGCACAAGGCGCAAATACGATCACACAAGTGCATAAGCTCATCTAGATCTTGCGAAATGACTAATACAGCTGAGCCACTTTTTGCTAGCTCTCGTAGCGCCTTATGAATTGCAGCCGCAGCCCCTGCATCAACTCCCCAAGTGGGTTGGGACACCACCAGTACATCCGGAGTTTGCAGTATCTCGCGGCCGACAATAAATTTTTGCAAGTTACCGCCTGACAAACTCGACGCCATCGCATCAGGACCAGAGCACTGCACATTAAATTGTTCAATGATTTGCTTTGCAAAGCGACGACTCTTGGCGTGACGAAGCAGACCTAGCGATGTCATTGGGATTCGATGATGAGCCGTGAGCAAAACGTTTTCCGTTAAAGTCATACTTGGCACTGCAGCATGACCAAGGCGCTCCTCTGGCACGCAACACAAACCATCCTTACGGCGTACGCCAGCCGTATGAGCAGTAACATCCATCCCCTTAACCACAATCGAGGAACCCGCATGAGGAGTGATTTCACCAGCAATCAATCTCAACAACTCATCTTGGCCATTACCGGCAACACCCGCAATGCCCAGTAGCTCACCTTGCTTTAACTCTAAATTAACCTCTTGTATCGAAATACCGGTGCTATCAGCGGCTGGGTAATTCAAACCATTGAGCTGCATCTGAGTAACATTGTTTGCACTTGATACACGCGGCTCTACCTCACTAAGCTCATCGCCCATCATTAGGGCTGCTAAGCTGCGTGCAGATTCAACTGTTGGGTCGGCGTTGGCAACGCGCTTACCATCACGAAGTATGGTTGCCTTATCGCATAAGGCCTTTATCTCTTCGAGTTTATGACTAATATATAAAATCGCAACGCCTTCGGATGCAAGACGCTTAAGTGTGGTAAATAGTTCGTTGACCTCTTGTGGTGTTAAGACGGAGGTGGGCTCATCCATAATCAGCAGACGAGGATCCTGCAGCAAACAACGCACAATTTCTATACGCTGCCGCTCGCCAACCGACAAGGTATATACCGAGCGATCTGGATCCAGAGGTAAACCATAACGTTCTGACACTTCTCGAATACGCAAATGAAGAGC
>CALGND010000067.1 GCA_937958675.1 uncultured Granulosicoccaceae bacterium | reverse complement strand
CTTAGCTGTAGTCTTCTTAGCCGTAGTCTTCTTAGCTGTAGTCTTCTTAGCTGTAGTCTTCTTAGCTGTAGTCTTCTTAGCTGTAGTCTTCTTAGCTGTGGTCTTCTTAGCTGTGGTCTTTTTACTTATTGTCTTCTTGGTCGCAACTTTCTTAGCATGCGTATCAGCCGCTTGCTTAGACGCCGAACCCCTTTTATTAACATTGCGCTTACCCGAATCACCAGTATCTAAACGCTTTGCCGCCTTTTTGATTTCCGCCGTTTCTGCAGCTGAGGACAGCTTATGCTTTTCTTGCCGTTTTTGCTTTTTCGCTTCAGCGCGTTTTTTGTCTCGTTTTTGTTGTTTTTTCTTACGCTTCAATTGCCTCTTGTATTCAGCATTGACAGGCTTGGGTCCTTCACTTGAATTTCTAT
Source organism: uncultured Granulosicoccaceae bacterium (assembly GCA_937958675.1). Taxonomy (GTDB): domain Bacteria; phylum Pseudomonadota; class Gammaproteobacteria; order Granulosicoccales; family Granulosicoccaceae; genus Granulosicoccus. The sequence continues at coordinate 82,666 of CALGND010000067.1, read as the reverse complement.
CTTCACCCTCTTTCTGATCAGGTTTCTGTTGCTGAGATGTCTTTTCTGTAGATTTTTTCCATACGTTTTTCTTGTCTGCGTACTTCTTATCCTTACCCTTCTTGTCTTTGTGTTTCTTGCCCTTATACCTATCTTTACCACCCGCTTTACGTGGCTCAGCATCTGCCGCGGCAAAATCAATTTTTCGATCCTCTAGGTTGACCGCCATAACTCTGATACGGATTTCGTCACCTAGTTGATATTTTCTGCCTGTTTTTTCACCGGTCATGGTGAGCGACGCTTGCTCATAACGATAATAATCTTGCGGCAAGCTTGTAATATGAACCAATCCTTCGATATGCATTGAAGGCAGATCGATAAACAAACCAAAAGATGTCACCGCTGAAACGACACCATCAAATTCTTCGCCGATGTGATCTTGCATATATTCACATTTCAACCAGCTAACTACGTCCCTACTAGCATCTTCAGCACGGCGCTCCGTTGTTGAGCAAGACTCACCCAATACAACCATAGCCGCCGTCGTGTAAAAATTGCCTTCAATGGGCTTACGTGAAAGCACGTGCTTTATTGCTCTATGCACCAGTAAATCTGGGTATCGCCTGATAGGCGATGTGAAGTGGGCATACTGTGCTAGGGCTAGCCCAAAATGACCTTCGTTACGGGGTTGATATATCGCTTGCTGCATCGAGCGTAGCAATACAGTAGAGATAGTGGATTGATCTGGCCTATCAGCGATAGCTGACACTATCTCTGCGTAGTCCATCGTAGTAGGTGAATCACCACCGCCTAACTGCAAGCCTCTAAGCGCTAAGAATGCGCGTAAATCTTCTAGCTTTTCAGCTTTGGGAGTTGCGTGAACCCGGTACAAAGTGGGAATCTTATTCTGTTCTAAATAGGCAGCCGCTGCGACATTTGCCAAAATCATGCATTCTTCTATTAGCTTATGTGCATCATTTCGAACAACCGGGATAATTTCTTTAATCTTTTTGTTGTCATCAAACAAGATGCGAGTTTCGTTCGATTCGAATTCGATAACTCCACGTTTACGCCGACTTGCCGCCAACACTTGATAGAGTGCGTGGAGCGATTCTATATCTGGGAACACAGCTTCATATTGTTGACGTAAAGCGCTATCTGGCTCGGTCAACATTTCATTGACTTGCGTATAGGTCAAGCGTGCATGCGAACGCATCACAGCATTGTAGAATCTGGATCGTTTGATAGAACCGCTTTCATCCAATGTCATTTCGCACAGCATGCACAAGCGATCAACTTCAGGGTTTAAAGAACACAACCCGTTTGACAACACTTCTGGCAACATGGGCACCACACGCCCTGGAAAATAAACAGAGGTGCCACGATTAATGGCTTCTTTATCCAGTGGGGCACCTGGTTGCACATAGTGAGCAACATCAGCAATTGCGACAAGCAAACGCCAACCGCTTTTAGTTTTCTCACAGTAAACAGCGTCATCAAAATCTCTGGCATCCGCACCATCAATTGTGACCAATGGCAGGGAGCGAACATCCTTGCGCCCAAGTTTGTCTTCTTCAAGTACCTGCGTCGAAAATGCGGCTGCTTGATCCTCAACACTATTAGGCCAGTTGAATGGAATATCACGACTGCGTAATGCGACGTCAATTTCCATCCCAGCTTCTAGATGCTGGCCCAACACTTCGACAATTTTGCCAGTGGGCGGATGCTTACGAGTAGGCTGTTCAACAATAGCGGCAACGACCATGTCGCCGTGGGAAGCACCAGCCCTGTCGTCGGGCGGTATTGTTATGTTCTGACTAATACGTTTGTTATCAGGGCTAACGAAGCTCATCCCTTTTTCGAGAAACAGGCGCCCTACTATTGATTGATTAGCACGCTCTAACACTTCAACAATCCGGCCTTCTCTCTTACCTCTTTTATTAGTGCCAGTTATACAGACAACGACTTTGTCGCCATGTAGCGCCATACGCATTTCTCGAGCATTGAGAAAAATGTCGTCGTCATCTTCAGTGATTAGAAAACCAAAGCCATCTGGATGGGCGGTGAGCTTACCCGCAATCAAGGCATCCGCATCGACTGGGACCAACTGTTGAGTGCGGTTTTCGATGAGTTGCCCGTCTCGAATCATGGCACCAATACGACGCTGCAGCGCCTCGCGTTGGTCGGTCTCTTTTTTGATGCCAAGCTTTTTGGCGAGTTGTTCGATACGAATCGGCGCATCAGCCTCTTTGATGACATCTAGAAGATGCTCGCGACTGGCTATAGGGTTATCGTACTTCGCACTTTCACGATCAGCATGTTGATCTGTAGGCGGATGGGTTTTAGCAGAATCTACGGGCTTCTTCATAAGCTCGGCAATCCCGATAGGTGGGCCTTAGGCCATATTTGAAATGTATACACAGGCTGTAGTTTAGCGCAATGGGCGCATAACTACCCGTTTTTACTGGATATGGGTATGGTGCCGAGAAGAGGACTTGAACCTCCACATCCGAAGATACATACACCTGAAGCATGCGCGTCTACCAATTCCGCCACCTCGGCACAGTTACGGTTTGTGATAATACCAAATTAGGCGAATGGCAGCTCGACAATGACATTTTGGTTGCGCTCAGGGCCAGTCGACACCATATGCACAGGCACGCCAACAAGCTCTTCTAGCCGCTCCAGATACGCCACTGCAACGGTTGGTAACTTAGCGTAATCCGTGACTCCTTCCGTCTGCGCTTGCCAACCAGGCATCTCTTCATATACAGGCTCGCACTTAGCAAGCGCATCCGCGCCCAGTGGCGGCACATCAATTTCAACGCCATCCAGCTTATAGGCTGTACAGATCTTGACTGTTTTCAAGGTATCCATAACATCAAGCTTGGTCACGCAGATTCCGGTTACACCGTTGATAATACAAGCACGCTTTACAGCCGGCGCATCGAACCACCCACAGCGGCGTTGACGCCCCGTAGTCGCACCAAATTCATGACCACGTTCGCCTAACTCCTTGCCAGCTTCATCAAAGAGCTCTGTTGGAAATGGGCCAGCACCTACACGCGTGGTGTAGGCTTTGGCAATACCCAATACGTATTCGATCGCATTAGGACCACAGCCACTACCACTGCAAGCAGCACCCGCAACAGTATTACTTGAAGTGACAAACGGATAGGTTCCGTGGTCAACATCCAGTAGGGTACCTTGTGCACCTTCAAACAACACACGCTTACCTTGTTTGCGATAGCTATCAATCATGCCTGGCACATCACCCACTAGCGGCAACAAACGTTTGGCGTACTCTCTCGCCATCTCCTTCATAGCATCAAGCGAAGTTGTTTCGACAGAATGACGCTCTAGATTACTTGAGTGATGCGCATACAAAGAATCCAGTTTTTCGTCGAAGCGCTCCAGATCAAATAGATCTTGAATACGCAGCGCACGACGAGCAACCTTATCTTGATAAGCTGGGCCAATTCCCCGCCCAGTTGTGCCAATAGCATCTTTGCCAGCCGCTATTTCACGGGCTTGGTCTAGTGCAATGTGCAAAGGTAAAATAAGTGGGCAGGCACCACTTATAGAGAGCCGCTCTTCCACTGGAACACCACGCTTAGTGAGCATTTCCATTTCTTCAAACAGCGCTTCAGGCGATACCACCACGCCGTTACCAATGACGCAGTGAACCTTATCTCGCAATATGCCACTGGGCACAAGATGCAAAACGGTTTTCTCATCGCCGATGATTAGAGTATGACCTGCATTGTGGCCACCTTGAAAACGCACTACTAGCTCGGCCTGTTCAGTTAACAGATCAACCAGCTTGCCCTTTCCTTCGTCGCCCCATTGGAGCCCGAGTACCAAAACACTTTTCGCCATTACCTGCTCTTTACGTCGTCGTTTTAATTAGTTGGGATCAGACCGGAGCCAACACCCAGTCACTTTCTTGTTTTTGCAACTGCCTGTCGCAATTTGAACTCTGAGCTGTTGAGCCCGAACCGGGTAGTTCCACTACTACTCTCTCACCTGCACTACGCAGTGATTGCACTTTGTCGAGCGCTTCGTCATGTATAGCAGAGGGCACGAATACGCCACCAGCCGCCACATCAGAGCGACCACTGACGACATCAATCACGCGCTTAAGATCACCGCTAAAACCCGTTGCCGGGCGCGCATGACCAAACGCTGCTCCGATCGCATCATAACGACCACCCCGCGCAAGCTCGACACCATCAGGTGTATAGGCTGCAAACAAAACACCGGTGTGATAACGATAACCTCGAAGATCTGCCAAGTCGATATTAATAACAACTTGCGGGTGCGATGTGTTTATTGCGTCGATAATACGCCGCAAATTTTCAAGTGCATCAGTTGCAGCAGAGTGTGCATCCTTTAGCAACGCTTTAGCTTCGATTAATATAGTTTCATCGCCTTGCAAGCGCATAAAGCCTGAGAGCATCTTCAGGGCTTGCTCATTGCTCATATTTGCAAGCGTCATCTGCGATAGAAGCTGCTTGATATCAGGTATCGAGCCCCGTTGAACAGCTGCAAATAATTGTGCTTCCTGGGACGCATCTAGGCCAAGTGCTGCCACGATACCGCTGTATACGCCAACATGGCCAAGATCCAGTAATAGCTCAGGCGTATCCCCTGGGGTCTGCTCAAGCGCCGCCAACATCAAGCGGATAATCTCAATATCACTTTCAGGCCCTGCGTGGCCGAATAGTTCTGCGCCAAACTGGCGCGGGCTACGGCTACCACCAAACCCATCGGTGCGAGCTCTGAGCACGCTGCCCGTGTAAAAGAAGCGATTGGGAACATCACGTTGCAAGGAATGCGCATCGATGCGGGCAACTTGTGGCGTCATATCCGCTCGCACTCCCATTGCCCTGCCGTTATGTTGGTCAACGAGCTTAAAGGTCTGTAGATCCATCATTTCACCACTGCCAGTGAGCAAGCTATCCAAATACTCTATTAACGGTGGGTCAACTAACTCATAACCCCACGCCTTACAGCAATCCATAAAAGCTCGACGATAGCGCTCCACGCGCCACGCCGCATCGGGCAGCAGCTCGTCAACACCGTCTGGCAGCAACCAGCGATTGGTAATGGGGTGATCCATGAAAGTTAGCGTATAAAACTGATTAGTAGGGCACCAGCAATCATACTGGACAATCCTATTATTCGCAGAGTTTGATCATTTCGGTCGATTATCGCCCTCAGGCTATCCCGAAACGTTTGAGGTGCAATAAAGGGAAGTAGGCCTTCAATAACCAGAACTAGCGCGATGGCTGTGAGGATCTCAGTCCACATAACCAAGTCGCGCTAATTCTGTTCGGTAAAACAACGACTTACTTCGCCGAAGGCGTCGCTGTTGGCGAATTAAAGTATCGGAAAAACTCTGACTCTGGGTTCAATAGCATCACATCGCTACTGCCACTAAATGCGCTTCGATAAGCACTTAGGCTGCGATGCAAACTGTAGAAATCAGGATCCTGCTCGTAGGCTTCAGCATACGTCTTAGCAGATTCCGCATCCCCAGCACCACGCGTGCTTTCAGCTTCGGCATAGGCCGCAGCCAATGTTTCCACCCGAATACGATCAGCCGTTGCCCGAATCTTTTTGGCTTCTTCGTCGCCTTCGGAACGAAACTCACTGGCTATTTTTGCGCGATCTTTTTCCATTCGTTGATAAACCGAGTCCCTAACATCCTCAGGTAATTCGATCTGTTTAATCCGCACATCAATTATCTCGATACCAAAAGGTTCGGCCTCGCTGGCCAAGCCTTCCTTGATCTCGTCCATTAGGGTAGAACGAGCTGAGGAGACAACCTCGCGAATGGTACGTTTACGAATTGCTGCTAGAACCTCAGCTAAACCCAACCGAGTCAATCGTTGATCCGCCGCAGATTCCCGCCCTTGCATGGTGGTGTAGAAAGCCCTGGCGTCTACGATGCGCCACTTAACAAAAAAATCGACTATAACGTTTTTACTTTCTTTGGTTAGCAGTCGCTCTGGGGCAACATCGGTTGTCAAAATCCGCTTATCAAAGCGATAGACATTATCAAGAATTGACGCGCGGTAATGTAGGCCAGGCTCGTATTCTGCCTCGATGATTTTACCAAAACGAACTCGTAAGGCTTTCTCAGTTTCATGAACCGTAAAAAACGCCTGTGAGATTAGCCAGCCAATAAGCAGCAGCGCACCTAGCACTAAAGGATTATTTAAGATTTTCATTGTGATACCCCTCTAGCACGCGAGCGCGAGTTAGGCACTATTGTGCTTGACCGCGAGGGGTCACCAAACTGCTGCGCGCTGGAGTTGTTTAGAGATTCTAAACCTTCAGAACCACTGTTATCACGAGTCCCTCGATTCTGTTCAATCAATTTATCGATCGGCAAATACATCAGACTGTTACCACCATTACTGCCGCCATCGATCATGACCTTATTCGTATTACTGAACACCGATTCCATTGACTCAAGATACAAGCGTTCGCGGGTCACCTCTGGGGCTTTTTTAAATTCAGCCAATAAAGCTAAGAAGCGTTGAGACTCACCTGTGGCAGCCTGCACTACACGTGATTTGTAACCTTCAGCTTCTTCTAACAAGCGCTGCGCGTCACCACGTGCACGTGGCAACAATTGGTTACTGTAGGCTTCCGCCTCGTTGATAAAACGTTCTTTGTCTTCTCGAGCCTTGATCGCATCATCAAACGCTGCTTGAACTTCATCGGGTGGCTGCGCCGAAACTAGGTTCACAGCTGTGACTTCGATTCCGGTTTGATACTCGTCAAGAATCTCTTGCAAGCTCTCCAGCGTTGACGCATCGATTGTGACCAATTCTTGCCCTTCTACCACCGTGCCATTGGTTAGCACCGAATCCATATTGGATTGACCTACTACTTCACGCAACGCACTCTCCAGTACTTGGGTCAGTGTTAGATCAGGCTGTCGAACGTTAAAGAGGTAGTCTTCAGCATTGTTAACAAAGTACTGAACGTTCAATTCGATACGGACAATGTTTTCATCTCGGGTGAGCGTGAACTGACGTTTAAGATCTTCTTCACGGTTACCTAGCACATCCACTTTAGCAACCGACTGTACCGGCCATGGCATATGCCAATTTAGGCCTGGCCCTACCGTTTTGGTATGACGTCCAAATTGAGTTACAACACCTTGTTCAGCAGGTTGAACGGTATAGATACCAGTGGCAAGCCATGCTAGCAGTACCAAGCCAGCAACGATCGCAAACAGCGAGCCGCTAATGCTGGGCAACCCTGCCCCGCCGCCGCTACCGCCTTCATTACGATTGCCATTTCCGCCAATCCCATTGAGTTTTTTCTTCAGGTTTTTGAAAACTTCATCTAGATCTGGCGGGCCATCAGAATTCTTCCGATTTCCCCACGGATCGTTATCGTTTCCACCCGGCTCGTTCCAAGCCATACAGTCTATTGCTCCAGCAACGGCAAAGTCGCCATGTGTATAAAACCCTGCCCAACGCCGACGTTAGGCGCTGAAAGCAAAGGGCATAAAGGGTATGAGCAGGCTTTTGACCCGTTTGCATACCAGATGAGTAAACTTATGGCATTAATATCGATATACAACGCCAGTTCTCAGATCCATGAGTTTACCGTGCCTGAACAGTTTGCGTTCACGCAACATGTAAATGAGGGCAATTTTTTATCACTAAAATCGCCGCCAAGCCTGTCAAAAGTTCGCCTAAATGCCGATCACCTTGCAGGAACACATTATTACGACACGATTTTATCGAGATTGTTGCATGACAACAACTAAGCAACCATATTAGGTCTTTTTGGTGTCATCAACGATATTCATGCTCGCCACACCGCTGTTGCCAAGCTCAACTGATGCAAATGGCCCTCCTTGGCACATTTGGCCAAGGTCGGTTAGATCCGCAGGTGGCTCGTTGGCAAGAATGTGCTCGGCAAACTGCTCAGCATTGTCTTTGGGTTGATATCCAAGAAAATGAGCCTTAGCGTTATCCACTGGAGCACGATCGTTATCCGACACACCGTAGACGATACAAAACCCAGTACTCGGGGCTTCAAGGCTGCGCTGCACCAATTGGATCAAATCGTCATAAGAGAGCCACGAGCCAAGTGCCCGGGCATTGTTTACCTGCGCACAAGATAAAATCCGCATATGTACACTTTCTACACCACGCTTATCCCAATACATCGACCCTAAATCCTCGGCAAAGCATTTAGCCAGGCCATAAAAGGTATCCGGGCGGTGGCGGACCTCAGCATCAATAAATTCATTTTTTGGGTGCATGCCCACAGCGTGGATGGAGCTACCGTAAACCACACGTTTCAGCCCACGTTGATAAGCCGCTTCCCAAATATTGTAAGCCCCAACAAAGTTAGGTTGCAGCAACTTCTCGAACGGCCCTTCATCCGCATAGGCGCCCATATGAACCACCATATCTGCACCTTCTAGAACCGCCATCATGTCGTCCAGGCTGGCAAGGTCGCCCTGGATATAGTGCTCGCCAGGATACAGTTTGCCAATATCGTCAACGATATCAGTGGAGATAAGTTCGTCAGCGAGCTTCGTCATTGGCTCCCTAAGATACGAACCCAATCGGCCTGCAGCGCCTGTCAGAACAAGCTTTCGTAGTTTTGCCACTATTTAGTTTCCAGGTTTTAGTTTTGCGACGCTGGCTTCAATACGATCAAGCGCCTCAGTTAAGACCGCTTCAGAGGCAGCGGTAGAGATTCTAAAAAAAGGCGAAAGATCATAAGCGCTTCCCGGTACGCAGGCGATTTTGGCATCTTTTAGCAAGTAGTTGGTAAAGGCTGTGTCATCTTCAATCACAGTACCGTCAGGCGTTTTGTTACCGATAAGTTTCGAACAACCTATGTAGGCATAAAAAGCGCCTGCTGGTGGGTCAAGGGTTAATTTTTCGATGCTTGAAACTCGACTAAAAACAAGGTCGCGGCGAGCTTGAAAGGCAGCACAAAATCGATGTACTTCATCTTGCGGGCCATTCAATGCTGCTACCGCCGCCGCCTGAGCAATCGAACATGCACCAGACGATATTTGTGATTGTACTTTAGTCATCGCAGCGATCAGCGGCTGAGGGCCACCGGCATAGCCGATTCGCCAGCCTGTCATTGCATAGGCCTTAGACACACCATTAACGGTTAATGTTCGATCTTTTAAGCTTGGGCATATCTCGGCGAAAGACCAGAATTTTTTTCCGTCAAATAAAATGTGTTCGTAGATTTCATCCGACAACACCAGAACGTTAGGGTTACGTTCCAACACATCACCAATAGCGCGCAGATCATCTTCGGTGTACACGGCACCCGCAGGATTAGATGGCAAGTTTAAAAACAACCAACGAGTTTTAGGGGTAATCGCTTTTTCCAAAGAAACCGCATCCAAGCGAAATTGAGTGGCCGCACCACACTGGATGGTCACAGGCACACCGCCAAGGATCAGTACCATATCTTTGTACTGACCAAAATACGGCGCGCACAATAGTACCTCGTCGTCTTGTTCTAGCGATGCCATTAGTGCATTAAAAATAACTTGCTTAGCGCCGTTAGAAATAATGACTTCACCGGCACTGTACTCAAGCAGATTATCACGCTGAAATTTCTTAATAATGGCTTGCTTTAGCTCACTGGTGCCATCCGTCGGTGGGTATCGAGTTTCACCCGCTTTTCCGGCCGCGTAGGCAGCTTCAATGATATGTGGTGGCGTATCAAAATCAGGTTCGCCCAAGCCCAGATCAATAATATCTTCACCTGCCGCTCTTGCTCGCTGGGCTGCTTGGCTAACCCAAGCAGATGCCGACGGTTTTACGGATGCTAAACGTGACGATGCGTAGTTCATTACTTTAGTGAATCAATCCTAGCCATGACGAAGCCTAAATTATTGCTTTTTCGATGATCGGCTGGTTGTTGATGATTCTTTCGTAGTTAAACGGTGTTAAATCCAAAGTCCGGTACTCACCATAGGTCAACAGTTCGGATGTAGCACGCCCCATCGCTGGCGACTGCTGCAAGCCGTGACCAGAAAATCCATTAAGAAATATAAAGTTTTCGACCTCCGTGTGAGAACCTAAAATCGCATTGTGATCAAACACGTTGTACGCATAATGACCCGCCCATTCGCTGGTTATTTTGATCGCTTCAAATTGAGGGATACGCGTAGCAAGCACTGGCCAAATATGGTTTTCCCATAACGATTGATCCATTGTGAAATCACTATGATCAACTGCTGGATCGACATCACTGTGACCGCCAGCCAAATACGTGCCACCACCGTTTTCACGAACATGCACACCCGAAGGGTCAATCGTTAACGGTAAATCTCGATCTAATGGTTGCTCAGCAGCAAACACCCAGGTAAACCGTTTTCGTGGCTCTACCGGTACGGTTATGCCAGCCATAGCTGCCGTGCGTGCAGCCCGCGGGCCAGAGGCATTAACCACTTGGCCGCAAGCGATCGTTTCGCCCGATTTAAGCGTCACGCTTTCCACTCGTGTACCCGCCGCATTTTTAGCCATACTCACCACTTCGTTTGTGATGTACTCAATACCACGCTCACCCGCTTGACGCCGCCACCAATCAAATACTGTGGAGCCATCCCAAAAGCCTTCGTCAACGGTATTGATTGAACCCAATACAATGTCATCAACGTTATAGAACGGGTAGTTTTTTTTGATCTGTTCGGCAGTCATTAATTCAGTACCAGCACCTGCATCAAGTTGCACTTTCTGGTTTTCACGTAACACTTGGGCAAAAGCTTCGTTGTCCGCTAAATACATATACCCGTAATTCTGAATCGATAGCTCAGGTACACGATCATCGTTTCCCATATACGTCCGGATATTTTTTACGAAGTCGGCTGCAAATTGAGAAATCCGCACGTTTAGCTCTTCTGAGAATTGCTGACGCATGCATGAGTTAGTGTGCGTGGTAGAGGCAAATTCGTAGCTTGAATCTTTTTCAACCACCAGCACCTTGCCATTGAAATCCTTGTTATCAGACAAAAACCATGCAGTTGAGGAACCCATAATGGCGCCGCCTACAATAATAACGTCGTAGCTTTGCTCTTTTGGCGTTTCAGATTTCATTACACAGGCTCCCCATTTTCAATTGCAGTATTAACTTCAGAAATATCCGAATCATTTAAACCATAGTCACGCTTTGCAGATTCGGCCGAGATATAACCTCGCGCCAGATCGCGTTTAACCAAACCCACATCGCGCAGATCGGCGCTACCGTACCCTGCTCCGCCGGGGAACGCTAGCATCACCTTACGCCCGTGCGGCACAAACTGCTTGCCTTTACCGCGCATCGCCGAACCATCATCTTGCGCAATGGTGGTAGAAGCGCCATTGCCACCACCATGGCGACCCCGCGCGGGGTGATCAACTCGATCAAACATCGCTTGAAAATCAAATTCGTGACCATCACGTGCGCCCACTTCCATATACTGCCCGAGGCCGCCTCTTTGCTTACCGACACCACCACTATCGGGGCGCAACTCTTTACGCCATATAATAACCGGCCCGACATTCTCGGTAGCTTCAATTGGCATTGTCATTACGCCAGATGGAAACGCAGTTGCGTTTAAGCCATCATGCTTAGGGCGCGCGCCTGAACCACCCGAGTTAAACGTTAATACCTCGGAGCGTACCGCATGCTCTGGGGCGGGTTCATCGGTTCGCGGTCTCAATGACACCTGGAAGTTACACAAGCATCCCGCGCCTTCAGCTGGCACTAGTGACGGAATAAGTTTATCGAGCGCGTTGTAAACCGCATCGGGTACAAAGTGGCCAACTATATGGCGCAGCGCTACTGGCGCTGGATGCAAGGCATTGACGATTGAATTCTGCGGTGCCGAAATTTCAAACGGCGCAAGCGACGCTGCGTTATTTGGAATCTCAGGTGCAATAGCGCACTTCAGCGCATAGCAGGCATAGGCTTTTGCATAAACTAATGGGCAATTAATACCCTTTTTATCCAAACCTGATGTGCCTTCAAAATCAGACAACATACGATCAGCTTCAATCGTGAGTTTCACTTTTAAGGTAATGGGCGAATCAAAACCATCAACCGTTAGCTCACCCTCAGCACTGCCTCTAGGAAGTGCTGCAATGCGTTCAAGTGTTGCGCGGCGAGAGTTGTCAAGTATGTACTCAGCGATGCCAGCAAGGTCGCTAAGTTTAAATTCTTTCATCATGTCTTTTAGGCGGCGATAGCCAATCTCGTTACACGATGCGAGCGCATACATGTCACCAATGAGTTGGTCAGGCTCACGAACATTGCCACGCACAATACGCACAAGCGTTTCATCCACCTCACCACGCTCAGCAAATTTCATGATCGGTATGTACAAACCTTCTTCATAAACACTTGCAGCATCAGCACCAAAGCCTCGGCCGCCAATATCAACTATATGTGCAGTACAGGCAAAAAAGCCTACCAATTTGCCTCCATAAAACGATGGCGTAACCATGGTGATATCGTGCAGATGCCCAGTACCTTCCCATGGGTCGTTAGTAATATAGATATCACCTTCAAAGATATTTTCGCTGCCTATGCGACGTATAAAATGCCCAACCGCATCGGCCATGGCGTTGACGTGTCCTGGCGTGCCGGTAACTGCCTGCGCCAGCATTTGGCCATCAATATCGTAAACACCGGCCGATAAATCTCCCGCCTCGCGTACAGATGTTGAAAATGCAGTACGCACCAAGGCTTGCGCCTGTTCTTCAACCACCGATATCAAACGGTTCCAAAGCACTTGGTAAGATACTTGTAAGTTTTGATTAGCCATATTAGTACCCTGTCAGCCTCTAGCCACTTTTGCTTTCACGTCAACACAACCATCAGGCTGACACACAGCCTTACGGCTACTGGGCAAGATGATAGTGGTTTCATCTTCCACTATCACCGCTGGCCCTTCGACGGTACTACCCATTTGCAAAGCGGAGCGATCGACAATTTTTGCACTCGCGTTCGCGCTAAGCGCAGGATCAAAAACATCGCGCTTGCCAGTAGCGATTGCAGTTGCGTTCCCCGCTTGTTCTGATATGCGCGCAACACTCTCTGGGGGTGTGGTTGCATTAACAGCCCATACGGTGACTTCTACATCCATACCCTCGACTGGGCGACCAAATAACTTCGAGTAATCATCTTCAAATAGTTGCAGGTAGGTTTGGCTATCCGGATCTAAGGCTTGTTCCTCAGTGAGCGTGATCGGTATCTCCCAACCCTGCCCGATGTAACGCATATACACTTTAAAGTCAGAGAGTATTTCGGCGTTTGCATCGCATTTACGCACAAACTTGGTGGCTTCGGTTCTTAAGTCGATGAGCAATGACTTCACTTTGCTTGCATCAAAATCAGAGAGCTTCATGTATACCGAACGGTTGGCTTCAAAACTAAACGGTGCACGTAAAAATCCAATGGCAGAGCCAACACCAGCACCCGGTGGCACCAACAAGCGATCAACACCAAGCTTTTCACACAAACGTCCGGCATGTAATGGCGCTGCTCCTCCAAAGGCGATCATCGTGTACTCGGCTAAATCTTCGCCGTTTTCCACTGCGTGCACGCGCGCAGCATTTGCCATATTCTCATCGACCACCTCGGCTAAACCAAACGCGGCGGTTTGCGCATCCATATCAAGCGTATTACCGATGTGCGCATTTAAGGCTTTGGCAGAATCATCAGCATGCAATTTCATCGAGCCGCCTGCAAAATTATTCGGGTCGAGCTTTCCCAGGATTAAATCAGCATCAGTCACTGCAGGCCGCTCACCTCCCTGCCCATAGCAGGCAGGCCCAGGCTCGGAACCGGCAGACTCTGGGCCTACACGAATTTGGCGCATGGAATCGACATGGGCTAATGACCCACCGCCAGCTCCAATTTCAACCATATCGATAACCGGTATCGAGATTGGCATGCCAGAGCCTTTCTTAAATCGGTAGGTTCTCGCCACTTCAAACACCCGGCTAGTTTTGGGCGTCTGGTTTTTAATCAAACATATCTTGGCCGTGGTGCCACCCATGTCAAACGACAACACTTTATCAAGGCCATAGCGTGCAGCAATATTGGCGGCAAACACAGCGCCACCGGCTGGGCCGGACTCTACCAACCGCACTGGAAAATCTGCTGCACTTTCAATGGATATGATGCCGCCGCCGGAGTGCATTAAAAAAATGCTGCAATCAACGCCGCTATCGATAAGCCGATCCTCTAGGCGACTTAGGTACGATTTCATCAACGGTTTGATATAAGCGTTTGCGACCACTGTGTTGAAGCGTTCGTACTCACGCATCTGCGGTGACACCTCTGATGAAATGGAAATCATCACATTAGGCAAGCGCTTCGCCAATGCATCACGCACCTGTTTCTCATGACTGTCATTGACGTAGGAATGTATCAAGCCGATGGCGATACTTTCATAGCCTGCTTTCTCAAGTTGATCAGCGATGCCATCAACTTCATTCATATCGAGCGGCAGCAATACATTACCCGATGCATCCATTCGCTCTGTTACGCAGTAGCGCATGTTGCGATCAAGCAGAGGCTCAGGCAAGTTCAAATTAAGATCGTATTGTTCGAATCGAGATTCGGTTCGCATCTCAATAACATCACGAAACCCCGTGGTGGTGACTAAGGCCGTCTTGGCACCACGACGCTCGATTAACGCGTTAGTGGCTAACGTAGTGCCATGAATAATTTGTTGAATATCACCAGGCGATACATCAGCTTTTTTACACACCTGCTGCATCCCATCCAGAATGGCATTCTCAGGAGCAGAATAGGTGGTCAAAACCTTGCTCGAAAAAAGCTCACCTCCTTTTTCAAGCACCACGTCAGTGAATGTGCCGCCGATATCAGCGCCTAATCGAATTCTGCTAGTACTCATGCTGGCTTCCTTAGGAGTGCGGCCCACATTAGCGCGACCCTGCGATTAAATCTAATTATTTATATTTATCAATTCGATCAATTTTATTGATACTCTATAGGCTTTGAACCGGCGTAGCGAACGATGGCTAGCACCACGATCAAACAATTAGAGGCATTAGTGCAGGTTGCCGATCACGGCAGCTTCCGCAAAGCAGCATCCAACTTAAATACCACACAGCCCAACATCTCTTCCCGGATAGCGGTGTTGGAGCAAACACTCGATGCCAAACTGATGGAGCGCCATGGCGGCACAATCGAGCTTACCGTTCTGGGTCAGGAGCTACTTATAAAAGCCCGAGGAGTCATTGCTTCGCTGGACGAATTTTTGGTTACCGCCAATAAGAAGGACTTGTTTGATGGCATCTTGCGCTTAGGTGTTACTGAAATGGTCGTACACTCTTGGCTAACACCATTTCTATCCAGCTTTCATGAGAGTTACCCCAATGTGCAATTAGATTTAACTGTGGATCTTTCAAGCAACTTGAGCACTGCGCTTGATTCGAACGCCATTGATTTAGCTTTGCAAAATGGCCCGTTCAAAACTGAGAGCTCAGAGGCAGTTAAAATTGGCACTTACCCTTGGGTATGGATTGCAGCTCCTGCTTTGCAGCATGCGGATAATTCGCGAGCGTTTATACCGCAAGCCTACCCGATACTAACTCACGCTAAAGAAACGCTTTCCGTTAAACAACTGGCCGCACACTTTGCAGATCAATCAGTGCGCTATGTACCATCGAGTAGTTTATCGGCCTGTTTAAAAATGGCGACTGATGGCTTGGGCGTGGCTTGCTTACCAGAAGCAATGATTGAAGAAAGTGTGGAAGAGAAACGGTTAATTAAACTTGACTATCATTGGGTACCGGATGCGATGGAGTTTTTCGCACGATATAACAGTGAGCGCGCCAATCATGTGCTTGCAGATGCTGTTTATCTGGCTAAGCAAGCATCGGCTATTGCGGCGCAGCAGTAGGCTCAAGTGAGTCAGAGGTAAAGCGATCGCTTAAATCGTGCTCGCGCATTAGCCGCTCAAAGTCGATTTCATCCATATCGATATACAGATTTAAGCCGCCGTCGTCTTTAATCACTTCCTCCCTCACCGCGTCGGCCTCAAAAAGCTGTGCTCGTAGTCGTCCGTGAGATGGCAATAGGTTTAGCCAGCCAATACTGCGAGTACGACTCACTACCTGAGATATGGCAGCCTTTAATTCATCTATGCCAGCACCCGAAATCGCTGACACCCAGGCAGCCGAGGGTAAGCCTTCTGGATCGTGCTCTAGATGCGCATCAAACTCTGTTTTATCGACCTTATTAAACACCATCAACTGAGGCACGTGTGAGGCCCCTATCTCTTCTAAAATAGCATCCACTTGCTCGCGACGGTTATCGCGTAAATCGTCGCAAGCATCCACAACATGCAAGAGCAAATCAGCCTCGCGTGTTTCAGTCAGTGTTGATAAAAATGCCGCCACTAACTCGTGTGGCAGATCATTGATAAAGCCAACCGTATCAGCTAACACGGCAGTGTTGCCACCTGGCAACGGCATCCGGCGCATCGTCGGGTCAAGCGTTGCAAAAAGCTGGTCAGCTGCATACACCTTGGCATCGGTTAACTGATTAAACAGTGTTGATTTACCCGCATTGGTATAACCCACCAGCGCAACAGTTGGCGTGCCTGACTTACTGCGTTGTGATCTGCCTTGTGAACGCTGACGACGAACCTTAACTAAACGTTGCTTTAGTGTCTTTACGCGTTCATTTAATAAACGTCGATCAGTTTCTAGCTGAGTTTCGCCTGGTCCACGCAAACCAATGCCGCCTTTTTGTCTTTCAAGGTGAGTCCATCCACGCACTAAACGTGTTGATAAATGAGTAAGCTGAGCTAGTTCAACTTGCAACTTACCCTCAAAACTTCGGGCACGCTGCGCAAATATATCGAGAATTAGCGACGATCGATCCAGCACCCTTACCTCAAGCTCTCGCTCTAAGTTACGTTCTTGGCTGGGTGACAAACGCTGACCAAACAACACAACATCGACGTCATGTTCTTTTAATAGGAGTTTGATTTCATCGATCTTTCCTTTACCGATATAAGTTCGTGGATCCGGTTTTTTACGGCTACCTTTGACCAACTCAACCACTGCCATTCCGGCAGATTCGGACAGTTCGACAAATTCGTCGCAAGCAAACTCAGCTTCGGATTGCGGATACGCGGAAGCCTCTGCTGATAGTGCAACATCCATAAAAACTAAGAGTGCGTTTCCGTCACTCGAGGAGGGTCTTTCAAACAAATCGATACAGCCTTGTCATCCTTGCGTAGGCGACGGTCCGGCGTTCCGGTGGTCCGGCGCTCCGGATCAATGCCGGATCAGGGATGGATCCTCGCCTTCGCGAGGGTGACACGGTTAATCCTCTTCGGATTCTTCTTCACCAGGCAGTGGCACTTTGACCGGCCGGCTAGGGACGACGGTGGATATAGCATGCTTGTACACCATCTGATTGACCGTGTTTTTAAGTAACACGACAAATTGATCAAAGGATTCGATCTGGCCTTGGAGCTTGATTCCGTTTACTAGGTAGATTGAAACAGGAATACGCTCTTTTCGGAGGGTGTTCAGAAAGGGTTCCTGAAGAGACTGCCCTTTTGCCATGTGGAATATCCTTGATTTTGCGTCAATTTCTGGGATTGCGTCAGTATGAACGCTCATTACCTTTACGAAGGAAGCGCTCGTGTAGGCGATTGTCGCTATATGCAAGCACTATGTCAACGTCAAACTCAAGCCAATTTGTTTAGACTTCAAATGCTTAAGTTGATAAAAGCCAGAATTCACATTCACCAATGATGGTTTTTAACCTCTTTATGCGAATCACCTCCGCTATTTAGAGGCTTCCAGTTAAGGCTTTGTTCAGCCCCATAACCTTAAACTGTCAAAAAATGCACAAAAGAGATCAAATCATGCTCAGCACAAATAAGAACAATCGCATAACAACGCCAATGACTGCCAAATGCCTAGCAACGTTGATGCTGTGCATGCTGCAACTACCCCTTATTGCAGCAGCTGACACCCAAGTACGATTGCAAACCTTTTCGAACGAACTGAGAGTGACCGAGGGCTATGACGCATCCGTCGAGGAATGGGCGATCGCAAAATCAGAACAAAGCCTGCAAGGCCATGTAATTTATCCCAACTACAGCAACCACCACAATAATGTCTGGGTAGACGACGTGGGTACATCCCTCTTTGCCGACAACGACCGAGACGGCTACTTTGGTGGATTCAGCTTGAGCTTCGATGTCGATACCACATACGGTAGTCAGGACGTCTACGCTACGATCTTCCTACAATTGGATAACCAAACACCGGTTGTACTGCTCACAAGCAACACCTTCAGAATCTACGGGCGCTCGGGCTCAGATGTCTACCGCGTTGAAGCTCAATTGGTCAATCAATATCGAGCGGGTAACTATCAGGTGCAAATCGATATCCACGACGCCCACAGTGGCGAAGTGCTTGATAGCGTGGACAATCAGACTTTTCGCAATCTGCGTAGTTTGCCACTGGAGGCTGAGCCGTATCATGATGGAATCACTTCGGCTGCGATCATCACAGAACACGCAGGATTCGGCGGCCCAGCACTGCTGTTGATATTATGTATTGCAGCACTAATAAGGCGAGTTGGCGGTGGTAGCGGTATACTGACAAGCACTCAAAATGCAGCCTGGGCTAAACACGCTAACCACCAATATGAGCCAATATCAAGCACTTCATCAACAAGCGACCAACTCACCTTCTGAATTTTGGTTAAAAATTGCCCAAGATAATCACTGGCACAAAAAACCCACCATCGGAGTCGATACCAGTAAAGCCCCGTTTAATCAGTGGTTTCCAGATGGCGAAATCAACGCCTGCTATAACGCGCTAGACGTACACGTCGAAAATGGCCGCGCCGAGCAAGCGGCCATCATCTACGACAGCCCGGTGACCGACACCAAACGCACCCTAAGCTACCTTGAGTTGCGTGATGAAGTTGCTCGCTTTGCAGGTGGCCTGCAAGCACTGGGTGTTAGTAAAGGTGATCGAGTGTTGATCTACATGCCAATGATTCCTGAGGCTATCATCGCCGTGTTGGCAACAGCTCGCTTAGGCGCTGTTCATTCAGTCGTTTTTGGCGGATTCGCCGCTAACGAACTCGCAGTTCGTATTGATGATTGCGAACCTAAGGTGATTGTTAGTGCCTCATGCGGCATCGAACCCAACCGCACGATTGAATATAAACCTCTGCTTGATAAAGCCTGCGACTTAGCCAAACACAATGTTGCTCATTGCATCGTCTTGCAGCGCGAACAATGCGTTGCAGAATTGAGTCAAAGCCGTGATCTTGATTGGCACAAGGCTATCGACAATGTTGATCCTGCCGATTGTGTGCCGGTCGCCAGTACCGACCCACTTTATATTTTATATACCTCTGGTACTACTGGCCAACCCAAAGGCGTAGTTCGAGATACTGGTGGCTCAGTGGTTTCACTGAAATGGACCATGTCTACCATCTACAACACACAGCCTGGGGACGTTTACTGGGCAGCATCAGATATCGGCTGGGTTGTTGGGCATTCATACATTATCTACGGACCACTATTTCATGGTTGCACCACCGTGCTCTATGAGGGAAAACCTGTAGGCACACCAGACGCCGGGGCTTTCTGGCGCGTGATAAGCGAATACAAGGTCAAGGTGTTGTTTACAGCCCCTACTGCATTCAGGGCGATCAAGAAGGTTGATCCTGAGGGCACGTTGATAAAAGACTACGACATGAGCAACTTTGAATCGTTATTTTTAGCAGGCGAACGCTGCGATCCAGACACACTACATTGGGCGCAAAAACACCTAGCGGTGCCAGTAGTCGATCATTGGTGGCAGACCGAAACAGGTTGGTCAATTTGTGCCAATTGTTTAGGTATCGAAGAGCTACCTGTTATCGCAGGCTCTCCATCAGTGGCAGTACCTGGCTACGATGTGCAAGTACTCGACAACGAAGGCAAAGAAGCAAAAAGAGGCGATCACGGCGCTCTCGTCATTAAACAACCTTTACCGCCAGGCACATTTACCACTTTATGGAACGCGCCTGATCGCTACCAAAGCGCCTATTTCGAAAAATTTCCTGGCTTTTATGAAACAGGCGACGCAGGTTTTATCAATGATGACGGCTACGTGTTTGTCATGGCACGCACCGACGACGTTATCAATGTTGCCGGGCATCGCCTTTCAACCGGTGCGATGGAAGAAGTATTGGCCGCCCACCCTGATGTCGCGGAATGCGCAGTGATGGGTGTTGCTGATCAACTCAAGGGGCAGCTGCCACTGGGCTTAGTGATTCTTAACGATGGCTGCGCACGAGATCATACCGACATTGAAAAAGACCTAATCAAAGCTGTACGAGAAAAAATTGGACCCGTAGCCGCATTTAAATCAGTTGCAGTTGTAAAGCGGCTACCAAAAACTCGTAGCGGCAAAATCTTACGCGGTACCATGCGATCAATCGCAGATGCAAGCGACTGGAAAATGCCTGCCACCATCGAGGACCCAGACGTGTTGCAAGAAATTGAAGATGCATTAAATCGTTTGGGCTACGCAGACAAAGGCTAGAGAAATGCTAGGTAGACTAAATCACGTGGCAATGGTGGTTTCCGATTTGGACGCCGCCATACATACTTATGAACACACCTTAGGTGCAATAGTTTCGCAACCGCAAGCACTACCTGAACATGGCGTTACTGTTGTATTCGTTGATCTGCCGAATACTCGAATAGAACTACTCTACCCTTTGGGTGATGGCTCACCGGTATCAAAATTTTTAGAAAAACACACAGATGGTGGACTACACCATCTGTGCATAGAGGTGGATGACATCGAAGCGGCCAGCCTAGATCTAAGAAACAAAGGTGCTCGAGTGCTAGGCGATGGCAAGCCTAAAATTGGTGCGCACGGAAACCCGGTGTTGTTTTTACACCCCAAAGATTTTCATGGCTGTTTGATAGAGCTTGAGCAAATCTGAACGCCGTCACACTCAGCGCTAGCCTAACGCTTAGTCTCACACCTAAGAAAGATGCTTCACGTGCTGGCTAGGGTACTATTACCTTGGACGCACACTGCCATCGGGATTACAGTTAAGCCATGCCACGCCACGGAAAACCCCCACAGCTAAAGCGCTTGCGAGACGCTACAGTGCTGGAGATAAGCGATTCTATTATTGCTGGCCGCCACTCTTCCTGTGGCATTAGCCTTTCACACGAAGAAGGCGCTTCTCGTAAACACGCGCGATTTAATCTAAAAGACGGCCAACTCACCATCACCGATTTAGGATCATTAAATGGTACCTTGGTAAATGGCATAGAGATAGACACCACACACGTATTAGAAAATAGTGACATCATTGTTTTCGATACTGATAGATATTTGCTAAGCATCTCACCAATCAAACGCGCGCCTTCAGCTACAAGCAGTACTGCAGATACTGTCATTGCAAACAAAGCCGAGCGCTTTAATCCAGATAGCATCACTCCCGCAATCAGAATCATTGCAGACGAGCCAAGCAGTCCATCTGCTGAACTACCAACAAGCGTTCAGGCAACTAACACGGTTGAGTACCTCAGCTCTATGCCTCCACCAGATATGAAACGCCCGGTTGACATGCCAAAGCACCGCAAAAATATAAAACGCACAGGAAGCCTTGCAACGAGCGTAAACAGGATGCTGACAAACAAATGGCTACTATCTGTAATCGTATTGTTTGTGCTGATTTTCGGTGCTTATCAACTCGGCTTGCGAGCTAGCTAGTGGCGCTTACACCATTATCCATACAAGCAGCTGGTCTAAGTGATCGCGGCAGGCATCGCGTCATCAATGAAGATAGTTGGATTAGCGACACTCAACTGGGCTTATACGCGATCGCCGATGGTATGGGGGGTCACGGCTCAGGTAACGTCGCCAGCGATATGGCAACGCAAGTTATCCAAACAATATATAAAGAAGCATCGACAACAAATCACCCTGCCGACATTACGGATCTCGTGCTCCGTGCGACTAAAGAGGCCAATTCAAAAGTTTTTAAAGCTAACCAAGCATCCAAAAAAGAACCAGGAAATGGCATGGGCACCACCTTGGTTGGTCTATACACGCCCACGTTCGATAACGATAGTGACACCAGGAGTGGCTTCATATTCAATGTTGGCGACAGTCGACTCTATCGCTACCGCAATAGCCAGCTTACCCAGCTCACCGAAGATCACACACTGCTGCGCGAGTGGCAGCTCAATAACAGACCTGGACCTGCCCCACCAGCCAATATCATCATGCGCGCGATCGGGCTTTTTGCAACCGTTGAGAGTGATATCACCCCAATCTCTTTAGAGCGTGGCGATCTCATTCTCATGTGTTCCGATGGATTAAGCGATATGCTCAGTGAAGCCGAACTCACGGACATACTGGCAGCGGGTAAATCAGGGAGCATGGCAGCGCTATGTGACAAACTTGTCCACCAAGCCAATCAAAATGGCGGCATTGACAACATCACCGTGATCGCCGCAACCGTCACGTAAAGAAAAAAACCGGCTCTTTTGCGTATACTGTAGCGATACAGTTAGCCAATCTGAGCCACATGAGTACATTCTTTTTCTTCGCATTCCTGCTACTTGTAGTATCGCTTGCAGTGCTGCTATACGGCCTAGTAAAACCTGTCAATCTCGGTAGTAACCCAGTTGATGTCAATGTCGAGATTGCCAAGGAAAACAAACAGGCACTGGAGCATGCACTAGCAAGTGGCGAGCTTACCCAAGAGAGCTTCGATGTCGAACTGCAACAGCTGGAAAGCGCCTTAGCTAAAAACATCAGTGCAGCCCCTACTACTGCGCCAAAGAGTCGAGGCCAATCGCTCGCAACATGGGTCGCTGCCGGGCTATTGATTCTCGGCATTCCGTTAGCAGCAGGGCTGCTTTATTTACAACTGGGTACACCCGAGGCAATCAACGCCTTAGCCCACAACCAACAACTGCAGCAGCAAGCGGCAGTCGAACCCTCCGCTGAGCAAAGCATGCCACCACTAGCAGAGCTGTTACCTAATGTGGAACGCCGGCTACAAGAAAACCCTGATGACATAAAAGGTTGGAAACTTCTCGGACGCAGTTATCTGATGACTGGCAATTTCGACAAGGCGGTAACAGCATCACGTCGTGCACTTGAGCTTGATAACCAAGATCCCGACATACTTGCGCAACTAGCCGAATCAGTAGCAATGCAGCAAGAAGGCGATATGCAAGGCGAGCCCATTAAGCTTACCAATGCAGCGTTAACCATTAATCCAGATCACCAACAATCCAAGTGGCTCTCAGCAATCGCAGATCAACAACAAGGTGAGCACCGCTCTGCTATCGAAAAATTTGAATCTCTACTACCAGCGGCACAAAGCGATCCAAGATCCCTTCAGAGCATCAATGAAATGCTGGCAGTATCCAAAGCAGCTGTGGGAGATGAGGCAACAACAACCGCCCCGGCCGATACTTCTGAAACTGCTGGCTCTACCGGCAGCTCTATAAGAGTCAAAGCGACGCTTTCGGAATCGATAACAACTAACTTACCTGACACTACCTCGGTATTTATTTACGCTCGTGCCAGCAGCGGCCCACCCATGCCCTTAGCCGTGGCAAAGTTGCAGCTTAAAGATTTACCTATCGAGGTAACACTGGACGACAGCATGGCAATGGTGTCGGGTATGACGCTTTCAGCTTTTAGCGATGTGGTTATTGGTGCACGCATCTCACCTTCTGGCAATGCCATTCGCCAAGCGGGCGATTGGATGGGCGAAACTGCTGGTATAAACGTAGGTGCTCAAGATGATGCAGTGCTAGTTACCATCGACAAGCAGGTTGAGTAGGCAGCTTAAAATACAGCCAGAGCAACTATCTTTCCCAGATTTTCTCCCACACGGCGACAAAATTGTTGACGGGCATTTCGATCATTCTGGCCGCCGCAAAGCCGTGCTGATAGGCTAGGCGATCTAGCTCCAGAATATCTCGTATACCCATAAGCGGATCTTGAGCTTTTAAGTGTTGATCGAACTGCTGGTTACTTGGTGCTGTGTGCTCCCCATCAAAACTGTACGGGCCATAAACTAGCAACTTGCCAGCAGGTTTCAACACGCTTGCGCAGCCCGCGAAAAATGGCTCCACAAGATCCCAAGCAATAATGTGAAGCGCGTTAGCAGCGTAACAAGCATCAACACTGACTTCAGGCCATGGCGCATTACCGATGTCAAGCGCTAACGGCGCTTTGATGTTATCGCAAGCACTCTCCTCAAACCACAGCTGCATACCTTGTATTTTATCGCTCAGATCGCTGGGCTGCCAACTCACGGCAGGCAAAGCTTGAGCAAAGTAACAAGCGTGCTGCCCCGTGCCCGACGCTAGCTCTAACACACGGCTCGAAGACGACAGTTCAGCCTTTAGCACCGCCAAAATATCATGACGGTTCTTATCTGCAGAGGGTGCGAAGGGTTTCTGGGTCATCGAATCAAATACTCATTGTAACTAATGGGTCTGCTTAAGCCGAAAGTAGTTAATATATCAGTATAGTTTTCTAGTTGCTGATCAAGCATGAAACAGGATTGAGTATGCCATTTACTATCAGAGAAGGTACCGCCAAAGACGCCGACGCCATGTACGCGCTGCTGCCTCTGCTCGCAAGTTTTGATGTACCCACGGGGCGCAACCCAGATGACTTATGGATGGGGGATCACGCGATGCTAGAGAGTTGGCTCAAAGGTGAAGCGCCAGATACGTTCACCTTAGTTGCAGCAGACGAATCTGATTTTGTTGTTGGTTTGGCTATTGTGACACTGCGTGAAGAAATGCTCTGTCACGAACCCAGCTCACATCTAGAAGTGCTGGCAGTGAGCGACAAGGTACATCGGCGAGGAATTGGGCAACGGCTTATTGAAGTAAGCGAACAAAGCGCTAAGGCCCGAGGTGCCGGCAGCATGACACTGCATGTGTTTGGCAACAACACCAAAGCACGGGCACTTTATAGCAAAGCAGGATTTAGCGAAGAGATTATTCGCTGCTACAAAACAATATGATAAAACTATCTGACATTTTACCTATTTAGAGAACTTTACAGAGAACCTCACTATGAGCACGGTAACAGTAACACTTGACGAGATTGAAACCACCAGCAAAGCCGCTCTGCTTAAACATGGTGCGGCAGATTCACCAGCAGCTCAGGTGGCACATGCAATCCGCGTTGCCGAATCCAAAGGTAACTTGATTTGTGGTTTGTACTATCTAGAAAGTTATTGCATCCAATTGAAATCTGGCAGAGTCAATGGCACCGTTGACCCCATCGTCACACAACCAAAAAGTGGCGTCGTTAAAGTAGATGCCGGGTTTGGGTTTGCACAAGCCGCTTTTGCGAAAGGTTTGCCAGTGGCGCTGGATGCGGTAAAGGAAGCCGGAACCGTATCGCTAGCCATATGCCATTCGCACACTTGTACATCTCTCGGATACTTCACCGAAGCCATCGCGAGCGCCGGGGTTATTGGCATCGGCTTCACCAACGCTTCAGCAGTGGTATCACCGCCTAATGGCAACAAGGCAGTGCTAGGAACAAACCCAATGGCAATGGCTATCCCAGGCCGAGACGGTTCGATCGCATTCCAGTTTGATCAAAGCACCAGCGCTGTAGCGCTGGGCAAAATCACCATGGCGAAGGCCGCAGGGGATTCCATTCCCTTAGGTTGGGCCGTAGATGAAAACGGCCACCCCACGACCGATCCAGAAGCGGCATTAAGAGGCTCGTTGATGTCTTCAGGTGGATACAAAGGCTTTGGGTTTGGCTTAATGGTTGAGGTACTTGCCGCAGCGGTCACGGGAAGTGTTGCATCAACTGACGTAAAAGGCTTGAAACTAGCTAATGGTTCTCCGCACAACCTAGGGCAATACTACTTACTGATCGACCCAAGCGCGATATCGGGAGATATTTTTCATGACAGGATCACAGCCCTTGCAGCAGCAGTAGCTTCGCAAGAAGGCGCTCGCCTACCCGGCACTCAATGGGTAGAACCTTCCAAGGTCACGATAGAGTCCAGTATATGGGAGCTAACACAGTCTCTAGCGTAGGTGGCGTATGTGCAATTCGGTGCAAAGAGTTCGATTTGGGCAATGCAGTTTATGCAATCGCGAAACGCATCTAACATACCACCATTTGATTCCACGCAAAATGCACCGACGTACTCACTTTAAAAAGCGTTTTGATCGAGCTACTTTAAATTTAGGCATCAATATTTGTCGTCGTTGTCACACTGGGCTACATAAGCTTTTTGATGAAATGACTCTCGCTCGGGACCTCAACACTCTGCAAGCCCTGCGAGAAAACGAGGCAGTACAAAAACACTGCGCTTGGGTGCGACGTCAGAAGGTTTGATTCAGTTTTTAGGGTAAATTGTAGCCGAGATGTTTTTAAGGTAGCTTACCAGCGCAGGCCTGGATAAGACTGCTTGCTTTAATGCGGTGTCTGTTGGGCTAGCCGCAATTGCTGCTAAAACAGATCCCACCGAGGCATCCGCTGCGCTAGGCTTATCACCAAACATAAAGCTCTGCTGCCCTAATACTTGCTCAATTGCCGTTAAATCATAAGCCGCACGCTGCACCATTTCGTTATATTTAAATCGCCCAATCCCTTGGCTCTTTACATCTTTAATAATGCTCTTACGTACTTGATTTGCTATAAAGGGCCCAATCACAGGAGGTAGGTCGTCGAAGAAAATCGACTTCATTTGCGCCCAAGTGCTGTCATTCATCCATCGATCGCGTAAGCCACAAAAATAGAGATGCTCTTCAACCATTCGTACTAATGCACGAGACTGACCGCGTTGCTCCACATCGAGCAGCTCATCAAAATCAACAGAGTATTTATCTTCGAGAAAAAACCGGATTGCCTCGCTATCGGCAATCATTGCCTCCCCAGCCTGCAAAGCTGGGAATTTTTTATAAGGTGCTTTACGAGGATCAGAACCAGGGTGGTTTTCCCATTCTGCGTTGGCCATTGTCAACAAACACATGGCTTTAACTACAAAAGGGCTAGCATCAGGTTGACCGAAGGCCGGGCCGAACGATTTAAGTTGAAGCATGGCAGAGCTCTCCCAGCGAAAACGTCAGCCGAAGCTTAACAAATTATCGTCCTACAAAACTACAAGCCTTAGGAACGCAGATCGTCAAAAAACTTTTTAACACCACCCAGCCAATCGTGTGCTTGGGGGTTGTGCTTATGAGCATCTTCGCCAGTGATCATCTCGTGAAACTGCAATAATTGTTCACGTTGAGCTTTGCCTAAGTTAACCGGCGTTTCAATACGAACCTTACACAAGAGATCGCCCACTGCACCACCACGCACAGGCTTGACTCCCTTAGAGCGTAATCGAAAAATCTTTTCAGTTTGCGTACCTGCAGGTATCTTTAACTTTACTCGACCGTCAAGTGTAGGGACTTCTAACTCCCCACCGATTGCGGCAGTAGCAAAATTGATGGGCACCGTGCAGTGTAAGTCTGCGTTGTCGCGCGTAAATATTGGGTGTGACTTAACTGAGATCGCAACATATAGATCACCCGCCGGACCGCCACTATCGCTGGCTTCGCCCTCGCCAGATAAACGGATTTTGTCGCCATTATCAACGCCTGCAGGAATTTTGACCGATAGTGTTTTTTCTTTTCGTACACCACCTTTACCGCGGCATTTGGGGCATGGATCAGTAATGACTTTGCCTTTACCTCTACACGCAGGACAACTTTGCTGCACAGAGAAAAATCCTTGCTGCATTCTTACTTGACCAACACCATGGCAAGTTGGGCATTCACTTGGTGAAGTACCACGCTTCGCACCGCTGCCATCACATACATCGCAGGGCACAGTAGTAGGCAGCTTCACCTCTGTTGTGGTGCCTGAAACCGCCTCTTCTAGCGTGATCTCCATATTGTATTGAAGATCATCGCCACGGTACACACGTGGACCACCGCCACTACGGCCGCGACCACCACCACCAAAGATATCGCCAAACACATCACCAAAAATATCATTGATATCTGCGCCGCCGCCAAAACCACCGCTCCCGCCGCCGCCAGCTTGGTTGCTAACACCAGCATGGCCAAACTGATCATAGGCCGCTCTCTTTTGAGGGTCTTTGAGAATTTCGAAAGCCTCTTTGGCCTCC
The DNA here is from genome assembly GCA_937958675.1 of uncultured Granulosicoccaceae bacterium. Classification (GTDB taxonomy): domain Bacteria; phylum Pseudomonadota; class Gammaproteobacteria; order Granulosicoccales; family Granulosicoccaceae; genus Granulosicoccus. The sequence goes on along the minus strand of CALGND010000067.1, from coordinate 54,475 downwards.
TTAAATTTTTCAGTTGCCGTACTATCGTCCGGATTGCGATCTGGGTGATATTTCATGGCTAGGCGGCGATAAGCCTTTTTAAGCTCACCTTCACCAACGTCTTTTGAGACGCCTAGAATTTCGTAATAGTCGCGTTCTGCCATGGTACTTACAAACCGTTTAAGCTAAAAAGCCCGAAGCATGTGCTCCGGGCTGGATTACTAATATGATGACTTCAATTCATATCTTTCAAGTACGTCTTATAGGTAACGTCTATCAAGATGCTTTGTCGTCTTTAACCTCTTCAAATTCTGCATCTACGGCATCATCGACTACATCCGATGCATCTGCAGATTCGCTACCGGCACCACCATCTTCGCCAGCTGATTGATCAGCATAAGCTCGCTCAGCTAATTTGGCAGTGACTTCGCTCAGAGCAGCAGCTTTGGCATCGATAGCGTCTTTATCTTCGCCTTCTAGCACTTCACGTACCTCAGCTACTTTGGCTTCGATATCGGCTTTTTCAGCTTCATCAATTTGATCGGCTAGATCTGTTAACGAACGCTCAGTTGCATGAACCAGCTGCTCTGCCCTATTACGACTATCGATCAGCTCACGCATTTTTGCATCGTCTTCCGCGTGATCTTCGGCATCCTGAACCATGCGATCTATCTCTTCATCAGACAAACCACTGGATGCTTTGATAACGATCGATTGTTGCTTGCCAGTTGCTTTGTCTTTAGCCGATACGTTCATGATGCCGTTAGCATCGATGTCAAAGATTACTTCGATTTGCGGTACACCACGTGGTGCAGGAGGAATATCAGCAAGATCAAATCGACCCAACGATTTATTCACATTAGCAAGCTCTCGCTCACCCTGCAGTACGTGCACGGTTACGGCTGTTTGATTATCATCAGCAGTAGAGAAAACTTGCTGCGCCTTAGTGGGGATCGTTGTGTTTTTGTCAATCAGCTTCGTCATCACACCGCCGTAGGTTTCGATACCTAGCGACAATGGTGTCACGTCGAGTAGCAACACATCCTTAACCTGACCACCTAATACGCCACCCTGAATAGCCGCACCAATGGCAACCGCCTCGTCCGGGTTAACGTCTTTTCGTGGCTCTTTGCCGAAGAAGTCTTTAACCACTTCTTGAACTTTAGGCATACGAGTTTGGCCACCGACCATCACAACATCTTGGATTTCAGCGCCACTGATACCGGCATCTTTTAAGGCCGTACGGCAAGGCTCGATAGTACGCTGAACCAGATCTTCTACCAATGATTCCAACTTGGCACGTGTGACCTTAATATTAAGGTGCTTAGGACCTGAGGCGTCTGCTGTGATGTACGGCAAATTAACATCGGTTTGCTGTGTGCTTGAAAGTTCGATCTTGGCTTTTTCTGCACCTTCCTTAAGACGTTGCAGTGCAAGTGGATCGTTATGTAACTCAATACCTGTTTCTTTTTTGAATTCCTCAGCTAGATAATCAATCAAGCGATTGTCAAAATCTTCGCCGCCAAGGAATGTATCACCATTAGTCGACAACACTTCAAATTGGTGCTCACCGTCAACCTCGGCAATTTCGATGATTGAGATATCAAACGTACCACCACCTAAGTCATATACCGCAATAGTTTGATTGCCACGTTGTTTGTCCATGCCATAAGCAAGGGCTGCAGCAGTTGGCTCATTGATGATGCGTTTAACATCTAGGCCTGCAATTTTGCCAGCATCTTTAGTTGCTTGACGTTGCGAATCGTTGAAGTACGCAGGCACAGTAATAACCGCTTCAGAAACGCTGTCGCCGAGGTATTCCTCAGCTGTTTGTTTCATCTTCATCAAAATGCGTGCAGCCACTTCAGGTGGCGCCATTTTTTCACCAGCGGCTTCGACCCAAGCATCACCATTATCGGCTTTAAGAATAGTGTAAGGCACCATTCCGATGTCTTTTTGTACTGCATCCTCTTCAAAGCGACGACCAATAAGACGCTTGACGGCATACAGTGTATTTTTAGGATTCGTGACCGCCTGACGCTTGGCCGGCTGTCCAACAATAACTTCGCCGTCGTCGGCAAATGCCACGATCGATGGCGTTGTTCGATCGCCCTCAGAGTTTTCTATAACGCGAGGCTTGCCGCCTTCCATAACCGCAACACACGAATTCGTCGTGCCGAGGTCGATTCCTATTATGGTACCCATGTTCTCTACTCGTCTTAAATTGCAAATTAGGTGGAACCCTCTAGAGGCGTTCCGATGATGGGAATAACGTGTGGCTTGGGTTTGGCAAATTCAATAGCCTAAACCCTGATTTCTGGCCTATTCATGTTAAAAACCCAAATATTTGTCTTGGGACACTTAACCTAGGCCCCAAGCCGCGATGGCAACGCGCCATCGTATCGCTTAAATCGCTCAGAGTATGCCGCGCTAGCTCACGAATTGCATCAAATTCGATACAAAAATGTTGCAAAAAACCTCACTTAGCTACCATGACTAACGCAGGCCGAATCAAGCGGTCGTTTAGCGTGTAGCCTTTTTGCAAGACACTGGCCACTGTATTGGGCTCCTTGCCTTCGATTTCCTGCATCGACATTGCCTGATGAAACTCCGGATTAAACTTCTCATCAATCGGATTAATTTCAACAATATTATATTTTTCAAATGCTTGCGTAAGCATTTTTAGCGTCAGCTCTGAGCCCTCAACAATCTGCTCAACCCCAGCATCATCTTGCTGTGCGGCTTGAATACCCATCTCGAGGCTGTCTCTGACAGGTAATAGCTCATTAACCACGCCTTCGAGAGCAAATTTCTTGGCATTAGAGACTTCCTTCTGCGCCCGCTTACGCTGATTCTCCATATCCGCCTGCATCAAAAGTAATCGCTGCCAATGATCATTAGCCTTGGCTTCAGCCGCAGCGAGCTGTTCGGCGAGCTCAGCCGGTGTGGCTTCATCAGCCATCCGACTGTTACCAAAGCCTAGAGGATCATCGGAATCTACGACAGCATCCGCATCGACGCCCTCTGTAACGGCGTCTTTCTCAGTGCTTTGCTCAGATTCTAAATTAGGGTCAATCTCCATTGAGTCATCAAGCCCTTCATTCTCAGCTTCATTCTCCATGGGGTCGTGTTTTTCAGGCGTCATTCAATTTCCTTGGGCCGCAGCCCAGCGTCTTCAATACAAGTTGTTTTGTAAACTTTTTGCGGATGTTACACGCAGTTATCATCACTTAATCGCCACACGTTTGTGTGGCTTCTTTTGGCAAATTCAAGCGGCACGTTCACCGTTTATCCGTTTGATTTTGAGAATTCAAGGCCGCACTAAGAAGCTTTGATGTTAGATCTACCACAGGAATGACGTGATCATAAGCCATTCGCTTAGGGCCAACCACGCCTAATACGCCTAACACCTTGCCATCCATTTCATAAGGGGCGGTAACCAGGCTGCATTCACCCAGCGCATCATAGCCAGATTCGCGGCCAATAAATATCTGCACACCATCAGCTGATACACATTGTTCAAGTAAATGATAGATCTCGCGTTTCGCCTCAAAAGCTTCAAAAAGCTCACGCAGCTTTTTAACGTCGTGCAGGTCGGAATGCCCCATCAGATTAGTCTCGCCCGCCACCACCATATTATCAGCCGCGCTATCTGTCTCACCCTCTTCGTCGAATATTTTTCCCGCAACATCAATCATCAGCTGCATAGTTTGGCTCATATTAGAGCGAGTTTTCTGCAAGTCTTGACGCAATAGATCCCGGACTTCTTGCAAGGGCCGACCCAAGTATTCGGTGTTGAGCATTCGGGCAAATTTGTCTAGGTCATCTTTGGAGTAGTCCTGCTCGGTATGGATAATGCGGTTTTGCACTTCTTTATCGTTAATGATCAGCACGACCAACACACGCTTATCAGATAAAGGAATAAACTCAACCTGCTTCATCGGCGGTTCATCTCGCCGCGGCACCGTTACCATGCCCGCCATACGCGTAAAGCCTGACAAATAGTTTGAGGCAACGGTCACTAAATTTTGATCGCTGAGGTTAGGATCAAGTGCTGTACGCATACGCGTGATTGAGGATTCATCTACAGGCTGCACTTCGAGCAGCGTATCAACAAACACCCGAAAAGCCTTAGAGGTTGGAACACGGCCAGCTGAGGTATGTGGCGACTTGAGCAAACCCATTTGCTCAAGATCACCCATGACATTACGTACAGACGCCGCGCTGATGTCGATTCCCGGTAAACGCGATAGCGTGCGCGAGCCTACCGGTTGCCCTTGGCTGATATAGTGATCGACCAGCAATTTCAGAATATGCTGCTCTCGTTCGTTAAATTCTAGATCCAGGTCCGATACCATGGTATTTTCCGCAGCTTTTGGCAACGATGCCACTCACTTAAGACACTTAATAAGTCACTCATAAGTTACTTAAGGCTAAACTAAGGGCCATCTGGGCCAACACAACCCTATTTTATGCCACGTAGAGCCTCGCAGTCAGTAACTGTTTCCTCGGTCAACATCGGCGGAGGCGCACCAATAGGTGTGCAATCCATGACCAACACCGATACCGAAGATGTTATACGCACAGCCAATCAAATCGCAGACCTCGCTAGAGCGGGCTCTGAGCTGGTTCGCATCACCGTCAACACTGAAGCCGCAGCACGTGCCGTGCCCGAAATACGCGAGAATCTGGAGCGGATGGGTGTACACGTGCCCATTGTCGGTGATTTTCATTTTAATGGGCACAAATTATTGTCCAGCGTGCCTGCTTGCGCTGAAACCCTCGATAAATTCCGCATCAATCCAGGCAATGTAGGCCGCGGTCGTAAACGAGATGAGCAATTTAGCCAAATGATCGAAATTGCGGCAAAGCTTGATAAACCGGTTCGTATTGGCGCTAATTGGGGCAGCCTCGACCAGGAGCTGCTCGCTCGCCTACTTGACAAAAACGCAGCCCTCGCTCATCCAAAGCCGTTGGACCAAATCAACCGAGAAGCCGTGATTGCATCGGCACTGGAAAGCGCAGCCAAAGCAGAAGATATTGGCCTACCAAGCAACAAGATCATCATCTCTTGCAAGATGAGTCGAGTACAGGATCTCATTCAAGTTTATCAAGAGCTTGCCAGACGCTGCGATTACGCATTGCACTTAGGCTTAACTGAAGCCGGTATGGGATCTAAGGGAATTGTAGCGTCCACTGCCGCATTGGCTGTGCTACTACAGCAAGGCATTGGCGATACCATTCGTATTTCACTCACACCAGAACCCGGCGGTGATCGCACTAAAGAAGTCATCGTGGCGCAGGAAATTTTACAGACAATGGGCTTAAGATCTTTCACGCCCATGGTGACTGCCTGCCCAGGCTGCGGTCGCACTAGCAGCACGTACTTTCAAACACTCGCCGAGCGTATACAAACTTACTTGCGCGATAGCATGCCTGATTGGAAAGACAAGCACCCAGGCGTTGAAGATATGTCCGTCGCGGTAATGGGCTGCGTGGTGAACGGACCCGGTGAAAGCAAACACGCTAACATCGGCATTAGCCTACCCGGCACCGGAGAAAGGCCAGTCGCACCGGTGTTTATTGATGGTGAACGCGATGTCACACTGAAAGGTGACAATATCGCTGAGGAGTTTCAAACAATCGTACAAAATTATGTGGAATCGCACTATAAGCCTGGTTAGTTCGATCCCAAAGCAGTGTCGTCCTCGCACCGCACAGACGAGGCCCATGTTTCGATTGACATGGTTCCCCGCCTTCGCGAGGACGACATTAATTAATCTGACTAGACCCCGGAAGTTTTTCCTGCACTAGCACCCAAGGCGCTGCTACCACACACCAAAAGTCTGGTTCTCGCGCTGTCCAATCACGCGCATCATCATCACTGGCGCGGCTGAGCTTGCCCGTAGCAACCCACTCTTCAAATTGCTTGACGTTATCGGTTGCTAAACCCTCAGCGGCTTCAAGTAAATCCAGCGAAGGATTAATCTTTATCACAACCCCGCGCGCAAAATGCTTAACTAACTCATTCCAATCAATAATCGCGGTTTCGCTATTTAGCTTGGCCTGTAAGTCGGATTCTTGTAAGCCTTGCTCTGCTAGTTCATCAGAACTCATGAAGTTTTCATTTGTGCGATGAAATCATTTGAACGCTCAATTGATTGATTCATTTGATTAACTAATCGTTCAATATCTCCTTCCAGGCTATTAAATGTGCCTCGCAAGGAACCCACAGCTTGAGCGTTTAGGTTGTGCTTAAGGTATAAAACATTATCTTTAAACGTGGCCAGCACCGGTTGCATACTTGCCTCAGCCGCCTTCATGCTCGATAGCATTTGCTTGTAACGACCTTGAGTATCACGTAATTTTGATTGGCTATCGCGGCGCAAATTGGCATCTGAATATTGCTTGATTTCGTTTTCCCACTCTTTGAAAAGATCACCCGCCACCTTCTCAACATCATTAATTTCATCAGACACGTCCTCGGCTGCATCGACACTGTCGTCGTATTCATCCTTTAGTCGGTTGTATGCCTTTTTCAAATTGGTTTCTTCGATTTCGATGACGGTTCCAAAACGCTCTAGCGCATCTTGAAACTGCCCTTGTGCATCTTTTTGCGCATCGCGTGCTTCTTTTACATCAGAAACCAATATATCGCGTTTGTGTATGCCAACCTTTTCTAGCGTGTTGTACTTAACAGTACTGCAAGCGGAAAACGACAACGTTAGTGCTGCCAACAAAATTACTCTGTTTGTCATCATTACAAATAAGCTCTTCTCATTAATTAATTAAACGCTAACGCTGCGCTGGGTTAGCAACACGCCTTGAAAGTTCTTCCCAGTATTCAGTTTTACAGTTACCCGCATCAACATGACCACGCAAATAGCCATCTGTCATCAGCTCAGTTTTTGCAAGATCACAGCGTTGGCTGATATTTGCCCAACGGTGCGAATCACATAGGCCCCGAGACACATATTGTTCTACACATTGAAGTGCCTTGTTAACCGCAGCCAAATCGTTGTCACTGGAAGTTACCGTCGGCTTTCTGATTTGCGTAACTTGGTTGTTGGTAGGTCTTGTAACTTTCAAGGGCTCAACGACCAATGAGGACACCGCCTCATTCAATCTGTCGTCATCCAGGCAGCTATCGTTTTCAGTGAATATTTTGCCTTGACCAGTAAAATCAGCCGCATCATACATAGTGACTTGAAAGCCTTTCTCCACCTTGAAAGAAGAAATAACATTGTCTTTGATCCGAAGGGCCTTCAATGCGTCTACATTGTATTCGCCAACCTTTATTTTGACGCTGCCACCTTTATAGTTGCAATGGCCAAAAACCGTTACGCCAACACGGTTGTCTTTTACCGTAGCCGCCACTTCGGCATCTGCGACCGCACGTGGATCTCGAGATACAATCAATGAGGAAATGGTATCGTTAAACCGATCATCAACTAAGCAATTATCGTTTTGGCGCAAGGTGCCAGAAGAACCTCGATAAAAATCGTTTTCAAACAACTCAACCTGAAACCCGTCTGATACTCGGATAGAAGAAATAGAGTTATTTGCCACACCTAGCTTAAGCAGCATCTCGGTGGAGAACTCACCTTCCTCCACATTGACAGCACGGCCTTTGTAGTTGCATTCGGAATACAAAGTGATTGCAGACTGAGCCACCGCTGCTGGTGTTGGTGTTTCAATGACGGCATCAGCACTGCGCACTACGGCTACTGAGCTTACGGTATCATCGAATTTATCATTCTGAAGGCAACTAAGGTCTTGAACTAAGCGCCCAGAGCGCCCCCTGAGAAAATCATTTTCGTAGAGTGTCACCGCATAGCCATCAGCCACCTTCACCGACGAAACTGTGTTGTCGGGGATGCCAAGCTTCTTTAATTGCGAGAGATTGTAATTACCCTCACCAACGATTGCAGAGCTACCAGCAAAACCACATTCGGTATAAAGCGTAATACCCGCATTGGATCGAGTATCAGCTTGCGCTATCGGTGTGGTGACCTCAAAGCTCTCTCTTATGGAGATAGAGCTGACCACATCATCAAAACGGTCGTTAGTTAAGCACGGATCAGATCGCTTCAAAGTGCCATAACGCCCATCAAATAAATCGTTTTCATAAAGTGTAACCGTTAGGCCACGTGGCACGTCTACAGCAGATATGGAATCTTGAGGAATACCGAATTGCAGCATCTCTCTGGCAGTGTAATCCCCTGGTGCTAATGCCACACCAGGGCCTTTATAATCACACTTGGAGTAAAACGTGACGTCGGCAGACGCCAGCATTGGAAATGCTAATAGGAGCAAAAGCACACAGCGTTTCATATTATTCCCCAGTTTTACGATCTGTTGGTTTGGTGGTTTATGCGTATAACAACGGCGCGCCAAGTTCTTGATGTAATTGATTGCTCACTTGGTTATTGATATTTAAACCTTGAGCCAATTTATCTAGGTAGTCAGCCTCAGCTTTTGAATCCAAATTTATTGACATCAAAGATAGCAAGTAAACCTGTTGCTCCATACCACGAGGAACGCTGCTTACAAGGCCAGCCAAATCAAGAGGTTTTTGCATTTCCGCTCTGATAAACGCTGCTTCTTCAGCATCGATATCGCCTAGTTGGCCAACGATTTTTTCCTGCTCTTGCGCATCGACTGCGCCATCAGATTTTGCAGCGCTGATCATCGCTTTAATGAGTAGTTCTGCTTGGCCGGTTTGCTGAGCTGTAGGAGCTGGCACCTGGGCACCTGGCACTTGTCCACCTAATGCACTACCGAGTAAATCACCTAAGCCACCACCTTGTGCACCTGCTTGGCCGCCCAATAAGCCGCCGAGTAAATCACCTAAACCGCCTGCACCAGCGTTAGCACCTTGTGGAGCTTGTTGCTGTACTTGACCTTGGCCGCTTTGTTGAAGCTTGCCAAGTAGATCACCAAGACCGCCGCCGCCACCTTGGCTAGCATTGCCAAGTAGACCGCCCAAGCCACCTGCGCCTGCCTGACCCTTTTGAGCAGCACCACCGAGCAGGTTGCCGAGGATATCGGCACCACCACCACCCTTCATTGCGTTGCTTAAAAGCATTTTGCCTAAAGTACCAACAAGATTCATTTCCTACTCCAATAATATGATTGTTCGTCGCAATTTTATCACGGGCGATGCATGCGGCTTCCCACAAAGACCTCTTCAACGGTATCATCGTGTAAACGCTGGCTCTGAAAACCGATAGATTGTTCAAAAATCAGCCAAAACAGAACTCCAAGCCTGACATCACTATAAATCATGCAACATTCCACCGACCTGAAAGACTACATTCGCACTATTCCAGATTACCCAAAGCCGGGAATTCAATTCAGGGATGTCACTACCTTATTTAACAGCCCACGTGGTTTTAGAATAGCGATAGACAAGTTGCTACACCCCTATGCAGGCTTAGAAATTGACAAGGTGGTCGCGCTCGAGGCACGCGGATTTATCCTAGGCGGAGCCGTGGCGCACCAACTTGCGCTGGGCTTTGTCCCAATACGAAAATCAGGCAAGCTGCCTGGCAATGTGCTGCAGGAGCAATATGAGTTGGAGTACGGTCAAGACACTATGGAAATCCATGACGATGCGCTCCACAAAGACGAGCGGGTACTTATAGTTGACGACCTAATCGCGACAGGAGGAACATGCGAAGCGGGCATTAAGCTTTTAAGACGCGTAGGTGCTGACATTGTCGGCGCCGCATTTATTGTCGATTTACCTGAACTCGGCGGGCGCAAAAAAATTGAGGCGATGGATGTTCCCGTGCATGTGCTGTGTAATTTTGAAGGCGATTAGATACGTGCACTCATTGCAAAGGGGGCATGTCTAACTTTATGGAATTCGAAAAATAAACTGAGTAAATGTATGCAATTGGATTACGACATTATCGCAGTAGACGACGACACGATTGAGCACGAGATCATGATTCGGGCGCTTCGTAAAACCACCTATCAGATTAAGTGTTTCGAATACACCGACGAAGCATATGAATTTTTACAATTGCATCAGCCTAGACATCTTTTCGTCGACTATCGCATGCCTGACGCCACTGGTATTGAATTTATCGAACGTTTGGCTGGCAATACAAAGCTGGACAAGACCAACATCTACCTCACTTCCAACTCTTCCATCCCTGACGCCGTGTCACTTCAAGTAGACACCTTAGGCGCTCAGTTTTTACTCAAAGAGGTGGTTTCCTCACCCGGTTACTTAGTCAACCTATGTAATCAAGACGGTAACACGACGAGTTCTGAATAAGCTTTTATCATGGCAATGGTTTCTTTATAGCTGTTTCTTGAATCATCCTTAACGATGTAGCCAGCAACCTTATATCCATATGCTGAGGCAATATCACACGGTGCATCAGAAGTTGTCAAAACAAATACAAGTAGATTTTTAAAATTTTCATTATTGCGAATTTTCTCTAGAAATTCTAAACCGCCCATTTTAGGCATATTCAGATCTAGCACAACTACATACGGCGGCAAGCTACCATAGCTCAGCATCGCCTCGTTTAAAATCGCTATAGCTTCTACGCCATTCATAGCAAGCTGAACCGTGTTAGAAATTTCTAGCTGCTTCACTCCACGCTGTAATGCCATGATGCTAATTTCATCATCATCAACGAACATAAATCGCACAGCATTCGTCATCTTTTCACTTTCGAGGTTCATAGTTGTTATGTAAGAAGGCGGTGATAGTCAGAGAGTAATTTAGGCCTAAAAGCCAACCGCTATTTTTTCTGACATAAGATGAGATTCAGTAATCGGCCAATCAAATATAAACTTGGCACCACGATGTTTACTTGGATCGGACACCACTGCGATTGAACCGTTGGATCTTTCAATCATCTTCTTAACCATCGACAGACCTAAGCCGCTGCCTTCAACTTTGTCGTTAGATTCCAGTTTTTCAAACAAGCCAAAAACACGTTCTTGATATTCGATGGCGATACCCGGACCATCATCTTCGATTGAAATTCGCAGCCTGTCGCCTACCAAGTCAGCGGTGATCTCGATCGTGCCAAATTCAAGATCATGGTGCTTCATCGCATTAGTGATTAAGTTAAGCAGTATTTGTCTTAGTGGCACGATTTGGGTGGACACGCCAATTGGGGCTCGAGCCACGTGTATACTAAAATGTTGATCAGGGTCTAGTATTCCAGCCAAATCCTCCACCATACGATCGAAATCAACCTCTTCAATACTTTCATCGGGCTTACCGACTTTAGAATATTCAAGCAGGTCTGATTGTAACTGCGAAAGCCTATGGGCTCTGACTAAAAGCTTTTCGAGGTTGTCTTTTGCATCGCTTGGTAACTCGTCTCCTGAATCCTCCAAGGTCCAACGCGCCAAGCTCTCGATAGCTCGAAGTGGTGATTTAAGATCATGAGACGCCGCATACGCAAATTGTTCAAGCTCAGTATTTGATCGTTGCAGCTCCTTAGCGTTCTCTTTAAATATTTCGAGCGCACCTGCCATCGCACCTATTTCATCGCCACCGGATACATCCACTTTTCGTTCGTGCTCACCACCGGCAATATCGGCGACCGCCGATGTTAAGCGCCGCATACGGCTATTGATTTGCCGCTCCACCACATTCACCTTAACCAACACGATAATGCCAAATACTCCTAAGCCAAAAACACCGAGGATAAGAACGATTCTACTAAGCGTATTATTAAATTTATTGGTATTTGATTTAACTTCTTGTTCTGTATTAAAAACTATTCCGTCTATCTTGTTCGAGGTTTCGCTAATCTGGTCCAATAAAACTCGGCGATTTTGTCTAAACTGGGTATTCTTCTCTCCATACTGCACGATGCTCTCGATAATGCCTTTATCACCTATCGTTAGGGCTCGCAGCTCAACAATCATTTTTGCCAACGCACGGCGAGTATCTAGATCAGCTACATTTGCTAGAACTTGATCAATATCGGTCAGTTGGGATTTAATACTAAGAATGGTCTTTTTCTGATTATTGACAAAACGAGAAGTGGCTAAGGTATCGATCATCTCAATCAAAGTCGACAAGCTATGGGATATTTCCAACAATTGATTTCGGCCACTAGACTGACCTTGCAACCCTCTTGTTCGAAAGTCCGCGGCAGCTAAATTTATAACGCCTGCTTCCAGCGTCGAAGCAACTGGCGCCTCATCAAGCTGCAACAGTGGTTCAAGCCAGCCATCAAATTCTTCACGAATTTCTGTCAAGCGAACCAACTTGGCTCGCATAGAATCATCCAACCAGATCATATTTAACTTGGAGCTGACCACCCTTCTGCTCGACGATTCAAGCGATCGCACGGAATCTTGCAAACCATCAGCACCGGATTTAATGATGCTTGCATCTATAAGATCGCGTAGATGATTTTTGTGCGCAAGCAATTTAACTCGCAGTGATATTGCCGCCGAGACATTGGAGACACCCCTCAGCATCGACGTTAGTTCGGATATCGCTACAAGCTCGCTTTCGAAATCGTGAGCCTGGTATAAAGCCGGAACAGAGTTTTCTATGGCGTGTTGTTGAGAATTTTTCAAATCATTCAGCAAATACCCACCAACCAGATACGATGCGAATAACATGAGAACGATAAACCCGAGGGTCAGTCGTAGTCGTGAAACGACGCTATTATCGTTATTGAATTTTAGGCTATTTGCCACTATTCCCACTCGGGTGACACAGCAAAAACATCATCGCTGACGATCTTGAAACTTCGCACTATGTAACAAAGCAACTTTCGCACCGTTTTATAATTGACGGCCACCGCTTGCATCCATCATCTACCAAACAACACCTAAACAATCGCGCACCAACAGTGTTAAGCGTGAGTTGTTTTCAGGCTGGATAGAGTGCAGCGTCAATAAACGACCACAGAGTTTGCTACTGCGTTGCGGCCTGCTTGGCCCGGGTCACAATTCGTTTTATGTGTTGGCGTATTGCACGGTCCCTATCAGTGAGATCCTGTTGTCCCAGCTTTGAAAAAAACTGCGCACCTACGCCATCAAAGCTAATCAGCAGGCGGATTCGGTCAAGTGTATGTGGCCCCACACCTTTGATATTCAGCAATTGCTCAGGCCTAACAAATGGACCATTTTGATTTCTGTAGTCGACAATCGCTTGTGCTTTAACTTTGCCTATACCAGGCAATCGCGATTCAATTTGCGATGCTGTCGCATGGTTGATATTTAACTGCTCGGCAGCGGACGCTGTCGGGACGAATATTGCCATTACGATAAATGCTGTAGCGAACGCTATCGCAAACGCAGTCTCGCCAATTGTAAACAAGCGACTAAGTGATGCATGACGATCGTTGCTCATAAGCAACCTCCTTGTTATTGCTGACCGCATGGCCGGGCCACGGAGGCCGGTGCGTTGCGGTTGCGCCTTCCTGGCGACACCTACAACTTAATCAATTAAGCATTGGTTTGCAAGTCAGGCTGGATACTGCCCAGCGTTGACCGGGTCGGAGCGATCTGGTTGGGCGATCTCTGATGAGGAGCGGCCTTGTCTCATAATCAAATAGATTGCGAACTGAACCCCCAGAATCAGTGATGCGAACCACAGGTGAAGCGGTTGTGCGAACATGGGAAGATTTAGCCTTTCCATAGACATGCCCATTATCGCAGTACCCACTACCAAGCCGATAAGAAGCAAAGCCAAGGACGACAATAGAGAGGACGCTTGCGATCCGCGAATACGATAGGCAAACCACAAATTTAGCACCACCACGGGTATTGACAGATACTTATGCACGCTAAAAATTAACGGTAAATTATCAATCCATAAATGGCGGTTCAGATAGTTGCTTTGTTTTGCCATTAAATCGATTTCTTCACGTACTTGGGTGCCAATCAACAGTTGTGCTAGGCCTGCAATCATTGCAAACCACATCAACGGGTAAATAGCCGCTGGTAAATTAAGGATTGCTGTGCGATCAATCTTGTGCCGATATGCTCGTATACAGGCCATGATGATCAAACACACGATCACTTGTGCAAGCAACATATGCAAGGTAATCATTCCCGGGTGTAGGTTGCTAGCGACCACTCGCGACCCCAGCCAACCCTGCACTGCAACTAAGATGAAACCAGCAAGCGACAAATAGAACACAGGCTTATCAGATCGTCTGTACCCACTGGAGAACAACAGCGTTACGAGTATGGCGAAGCCAGTAAACACACCCAATAGACGATTTAGATACTCCGTCCAGGTTTTACGCAAATTGAAGGTGGTTTCAGCATAGCCACGATCGGCATAAATAGTTTGGTAATTAGCGGGTAATTGAGCTTCGCTAGTGGGCGGTATCCACTGCCCGAAACAAGTAGGCCAGTCCGGGCATCCCATTCCTGCCCCAGTTGCGCGCACAATCCCGCCTACCAAAATCAGCATATAAATGATCACGACCGTGCTAAGCGCACATATCAGGAAGCGTCTTTGCGCCTTTGTGTTAACCATGTAGGATACGAAACCGGTTTGGGATGCCCTTATTTTACGCTTTTTACACCTCAAATGGATTCACAGGAGGGTAAACCCACCGACTTAGGCACCTTAACGGCCTGAATAATGCCCATAAATCGGCTAGGACTCCTCAATGGCACAATGAACATCACGCTCTGCTGCTGCCAGCTGAACCAACTAGCCAGTAGACTGACCAACAATTATGAGCAAAAAAGATATTTCAAGACTCGGTACAAGCCTACTCAGTAGTGTTGCTTGGCTATTGCTATCAGCCAACGCGTTCGCTGTGGCCGACGTAAAATTACATGCCTCGACATTACAACCCTTTGCCGATACTTCTCTAGCGCTTTGGAAGGAACATTCCTTTGTCGGCAATACACAATACCAACTAACAAGCGATAACGGCGTTAGCGTGTTGAAGGGAAGCGCTAAGGCCAGTGCCTCACTACTATATAAAGAATTCGAAGTCTCTCTATCGGCCACTCCCCTTCTTTCCTGGCACTGGAAAATAGACAGCGTGTTTGAAGGCACTGACGAACGAACTCGTGAGGGTGATGATTTTCCGGCTCGGGTTTACGTTGTCTATCGACACGGTTTTCTGCCGTGGCAAAGTTATGCAATTAACTATGTATGGGCGTCAAATACCCCAAAAGATGAGAGCTGGGATAGTCCTTATACGACAAAGTCTAAAATGATTGCTGTACAAAGTGGGAACACATTGGCGGGGAGTTGGCAATACGAAACACGCAATGTGGCCGATGATTTTGCTGAACTATTTGACGTTGACATAAAGTCGCTAAACGGTGTAGCAGTAATGGTAGACGCTGATAACACAGGACTATCAGCGGTGGCACATTTTGGTGCAATCGAGTTTAGCAACGGGCAATAAGTCAGTGTACACTTCTTCTAAGCTAATCCCATATTGCTAAACCAAGCCCGGCCTGTACCCACGGCAACCGAACGACGGACCCAACGACGGATATGAGCGATGGAAAGAAGACACTTCACAAAGCTTTGTACAGGGCTAGTTGCTGGCGCAGCCAGCTTGCACGCCCATGCTGACGATACGACAAAAAAATATACCAAATCAGCGATAGTGTTGGCAGATCAAACGCCAGTTAATATCAAAATGCTCAAAGCTGGAGAGTCATTGATCTTTAGCTACCCGTATGTCTCCACTCCCTGTTTTTTATTACGCCTGTCTACACAAGCTAGTGCAACAGATAGCTGGCCCGGTGGAATTGGCGATGATCAATCCATCGTTGCCTTCTCGGCAATTTGCAGCCACAAGATGTCACACCCAGCAAAACCGGTGAGCCACATTAACTACCGATCAGACGTCGTCAATTTTTTCGACCGCAAAGGTGAAGCACAATCCAGAACACAACTTATAAGTTGCTGCTCCGAACACAGTGTCTATGATCCAGCAGATGCTGGTCGAGTACTGTCTGGCCCCGCTCCAATGCCATTGGCTGCAATAGAACTGCAACAAGAATCTAATGGAAATATTTCAGCAATCGGTAGTATTGGCGAAGACCAATACAAACGTTTTTTGGATAAATTTGGTTTTAGACTTGCAATGGAATACAAGGTTACCGACGTTTGGCAGCCAGCCGGTGAAACAACCGTTGCCACACCTGCCGATAGATTTTCCCAACAACGAATACGCTGCTAACTCATGTCACTAAATCCGCTAAATTCAGAAGCAAGATTACTCAAGCAATTGAGAAAGATGCCTTTTGTTCAGGATATCGACAACGAACGTTGGAGCACTCTCGCATCTCACATTTCATTTCGAGATTTAGATGAAGGCGAAGTGCTTTTTTCTGAAGGCAAGCAATCCGAAAATTTATACCTGGTGATGAGCGGTGAAATCAGCTTATTTATGCCAGGCAGCAAAGACGGCGAAGGCTTCTACTTACATTCACGCACCAAGGGCGAAACAGCTGGTGATTTTGCAGTACTAAATGGCGGCTTATATCTTGTTACCGCAGTTGCGGCCAAAACAACCAAACTCGCCAAATTTCCGCGCTTCGCTTTTGAGCTTCTTGTCGATATTAGCCCAAAAGTTCTGGCACTTGTTTACGACACCGCAGCAGATTTATCCCAACGCGTGATGCTATCTCGAGTGTTTCTCGATTTATTCGGTGAAGTCACAACCAACACAATGAACTCTTTGCTCGAAGGCACTGAAATTCGCCAGTACAATAGTGGAGAGCTGGTTATCGGAGAGGGAGACGAGGCAGATGGTTTGCACATCGTGGTGTCAGGCAGGCTTTCCGTCGAAACATTATTGCCAGACGGGAAGCGTTTATCACTTGCCGAAGTACGCGCACCTGAAACGGTTGGCGAGCTGGCATTGCTCACTGATACACCAAGAAGCGCCAGTGTATTCGCTATGCGCGAATCATCAGTCGCCTTCTTACGCAAAAGCTTATTTAATGAGCTAATCGTACAAAAGCCTGACATGCTAATGTCGTTATCAAAGTTGATCGTACAGCGTCATATCGAAAATACGCGCACTAGTGGCGTTAGCAAAGCGGATCAAACCTTCGCTGTTATCCCCATGGATAAACGCTTACCATTGCGCCGATTTCTGAACCAACTAAAAGGCCAACTCAAGTGTGAGGGCGACCCAATGGTTTTGCATGCCAGAGGCTTTGACACACTCTACGGCAAGACAGGCGCCGCACAAACACGATTTGACGATCCATTCAATTCAGCAATAACAGAATGGTTGGACGATAAAGAAAACACTTATAAGCAAATGATCTATGTGGCAAATCGCGAATGGACTGCCTGGTCCAGGCGTTGCGTTAACCGCGCAGATCGCGTTTTGCTGGTAGCAAACGCAGACGGTAACACCTCAGAATTACGTGATATCGAGATGGCGTTGAAATCACACTTTGCTGAGGATCATCATCAACCGAGAGTTGAATTAGTACTACTGCACTCCAGCGACACCGAACAACCTGTCGGCACCATCAAGTGGCTAGAAAAACGTAATCTACACGCGCATTATCATGTACGAATGGGCGATAGCCAACACACTGCTCGATTGGCTAGACGGCTGTGTGGCAACGCTCGAGGCATCGTGTTTAGTGGTGGCGGTGCGCGAGGTTACGCTCATCTAGGCGTACAAAAACTGATAGAAGAAGAAGGAATTGAGATCGATTATATCGGCGGCTCAAGCATGGGTGGCCTGCTCGGCGCATCAATGGCAATGGAACAAAAAACTGATTCAATTTACGAGCTTTCAAAAACCTTCGCCAGTAAAAAAGCACTGTTTGATTACACCCTGCCTATCACCTCACTCATGAAATCTGCAAAACTTACACACTTTTGCAAAACCGTCTATGGCGACCAACGCATAGAAGATCTATGGATTCCATTTTTTGCCGTATCGTCGAATCTCTACGACGGTGAAGAAGTTCTTCATGATAGTGGTGAGTTGTGGCACGTAGTACGTAGTACTATTTCTCTGCCAGGGATATTCTCCCCAGTGCCGATAAACAGCGAAATGTTACTGATAGATGGCGCAGTGTTAAACACTTTTCCAGTGGATGTGATGCACGACAAACTCGGTGGCAGCGGTAACATTATTGGCGTCAATGTGAGCCAAATTGCCGAGTTACGAGCAGAGTATGATTACGGTACTTCATTATCAGGCTGGCAAGCGTTACTAAGTCGCCTTAATCCGTTCCGGCCGCGCATGAAAGTACCGCGAATCGCCGAAACACTGCTGCGATCCACAGATATCAAAAGTATTCTTAGACTCAATGAAACCAAAGCGCTTTTGGATGTGCTCATCGAACCAGACGTGAGTGCAGTAGCATTACTGGATTTTAAGAGCTACCAACGTATAAGCGATATCGGTTACGAACAGGCCAAACTAACACTGGCTGATCATGGCTTGATCAAAACACAAACCACAGTAATTGAAGACATTATTGAAAGCGATCAACTACCTCTTGAGCTTCCGGCCACTGGCTCAACATAGAGCCAGGGGTAATCCCATCGCGATTAGCCTTATCAATATCCGCACCCTTTTGCAGTAATAGCTCAAGTACGTCAATGTTTCTGTTAGCCATAACGAAATGCAAGGCTGTGTTTTCCCACTCATCGCCTGCGTTAACATCCACAGCTTTCGTCTCTAACAATAACTTCACAACCTCGACGTGACCATTATCAGCCGCGCGCATTAATGGCGTAAAACGATATACGTCAGGCACATCAATAGGCGAATCCAAGGTTGTTAACCATCTTAAAACCTCAGTATGCCCCATCGCCGCCGCAATCGTCACCGCACTCCAACCATTCGAACCTGCAGCACTGATATGAGCTTTTTGCGTAGCCAACCACTTAGCGATATCAATATGATTGCCAAGCACGGCAAACATAAAAGCATTACCGCCTGTTTTAGTCACCGTGTTAACAGACGCACCAGAATTGAGTAGCGCTTTAACCAATGCCAGGTTTCCCTTTTTACTGGCAACCATTAAGGCGGTTTTACCATTTGGTGCGGAGGTTTCAAGCAAGGAGTTTGTTTGAGAATTTTTAGACAGTAAGGATTGCAACTGATTAACATCATCATTACTGATGGCTTTAATCCATAAGGATTCAGTGCTAGCAGTTGTATCAAGCTTAAGGACATCACTGTTTGCGAAGCACGTCCCACTCAAAGTAATGGCTATGAATATTGCAAATAACTTTGCGACTAACGCTAGCCAAACGCGAGAAAATAGCGGTGTCGGTCGGTAGATCACAATTAAATTAATCGTCTGGATTGCAATGAATCAGCAAAGGCTGCATCAGGATCGTAACGGCTAGTCATTCGGATCACCGCATCGCGGGCAATAGCTTCATCAAGTAGCTGTTTAAAGCCATCTCGATGAGCGTCACTTAACGGTACCCTTTGCTGCCACAGCAAATTGCAATGCTGATCGCCCAAAAATAAAGGTATGTCTTGTTGAGTGGTGAGTAATTTTAATGCTTCGTGATGCGGGGTGCTGTGACCGGTCAGAAACAACAGGGTACCTTGTAGGGGCTCTACCGGAACCGCGATATCTATACCTATCTCGATTAAGGTCGCATTTTCATGTTCAACCGTATCGGCTTCAATGCCCACTGCAAACGGCCCACCCATTAAAGCGCCCTTGCCAAGGCATGGCGCATCAGGCGGCAACACATAAAATAGCGCAGCCTGCCAACTTTGATCATCAATTTGGACAGGGATGCAACTAAGCGTTAGTTGCGTCTCGTGTAAGGCAACGATGACTTCATCAGGGAATTTTGACATTCACTATGCTAACCCGCCAGCAGGCGCTGGCGGGAATAGTTTTTTAGCTTTGTGCAGTTGGAGTCGCTGGAGTAGCGGCTTCAGCACGGTTTGCAACGGTTGCGGCGGGGTCAATAACCTTTCCCTTCGCGACCATCTTCGCAGCCCAAAGATCGTGATGCTGATGCGCCCACTCTTCCGATACATAACCAGTAGACATTCCCTCAAACGCGCCTTCTGTGCCGGCGGTGCCAATGTAGATATGACCCAAGGCAATAGCCGTCCAAATCACGCCAAGCACTCCATGGATTAAATTAGCCTGTTGCATATTGGCGCGAGTGTAATCAAGACCAGCTGGAAGCTGAAAGCCTAGTAGCGGCGCTACCATGATCACACCGGTAATACACACTACAACACCTACCGTTGCCAACAACCAGAACCAGATTTTTTCACCAGCATTCATCCGGCCAGCTGAAGGGTGGTTTTTCTTAAACAAACCACCGCCTGCTGCCAACCATTTCATGTCAACACGGTTGGGAAAGTTGTGCCAAACCCACATGAGAATCATCAGCGCAATACCAACGCTGAACAGTGGACCAATATAGTTGTGTATTGAGATAGCCAAACCCGCCCAAGCAGCAAAGCCAGCTTTACCCAGCAGAGGGATTAGTGCAGTTTTGCCGATCAACATACTAATGCCGGTTATCGCCAGCAAGATAAACGAAATGGCAGTCACCCAATGGACTAGGCGCTCAATCCAACTCCAACGTTTGATCTTGCGGCCAGATAGATTGTCGCGATTGTCCAGTTTGTTACGTCCAGCAAACAAATGGAACAACAGAATTAACCCAGCCATTCCCGCAATGATCCACGGAAGCTTTTGAATAAGCGCGCCATTACGCGTTGCTAACCAATCAGTGCCACCAGACTGCACAAGCACATTGGCACCTTCACCTTTAACGGCTGAGTAGCCAGGAACGCCCTCTCGAACTGCACTCCATATACTGTTGCGTGGATTAGTAACACCCGCCGCCTCCTGCGCTGTCGCCGACATACCCAGCCAGTGAAACGAATAGCTCATCAGCGGTAAAGCAAGCGACGTTGCAAGCACAAAAAACACACTCCACAAAGCAATACGATTGCGTTGCGCCAGCGTTTTTTTGGCTTTTTTAACAGGCTGGTTCACGGTTTGATTCATGATCAACCCTCCTCGTAGGCAGTTTCCCAACCCCAAGTATTTGGTCGTCCGCCACGTTGCAGCACACGCTCACGGTAGATGTCGGCAACCTCATCACCATCGCCGGCAATTAACGCTTTGGTTGCACACATCTCGGCGCACAAAGGTAGCGTACCTTCAGCAATACGGTTGCGTCCATAACGCTCATATTCAGCATCGGATAAATCATCCTCTGGACCACCTGCACAGAACGTGCATTTGTCCATCTTGCCACGAGCACCAAAAGATGATTGCTGTGGATACTGTGGCGCGCCAAACGGGCAAGCATAAAAACAGTAACCACAACCAATGCACAAGTTTTTATCGTGCAATACGATGCCATCATCAGTGGTGTAGAAACAATCTACCGGGCACACCGCCTGACAAGGCGCGTCAGAGCAATGCATGCAAGCAACCGAAATAGATTTTTCCCCTGGCTCGCCATCACCAAGCGTGACGACACGCCGGCGATTAACACCCCAAGGCACTTCATGCTCGTTTTTGCATGCTGTAACACAACCGTTACACTCGATGCAGCGCTCTGCATCACATAGGAATTTCATTCTAGCCATGCTGGTCTCCTCGCGATTAAGCCGCTGTTATTTTGCATAAAGAGCATTTGCTCTCTTGCATCTGAGTTACGGAGTCGTAGCCGTAGGTCATCGTGGTGTTATCTGATTCACCGCGCACAAAAGGTGCAGCACCTTCTGGGTACTTATCCAGCAAGTCCTCACCTTGATAATGACCACCAAAGTGGAATGGCGTAAACACCACTCCTCGCGCTACGCGATTGGTCACCATTGCTTTTACTTTTATCTTTCCGCCCTCTGGGCCTTCGAGCCAAACATCTTGCTCGTCTTTAATACCCACATCATTGGCATCAGCTGGATTGATCTCAACAAACATGTCTTGTTGAAGCTCCGCTAGCCACGGGTTAGAGCGAGACTCATCACCACCACCCTCGTATTCAACCAAGCGGCCACTGGTGTGTATCAGTGGATAGTCGCCTGAATAGTCGGTTGCCTGAATAGAACCATAACGAGTAGGCAATCGGTAATGCGATTTACGATCTTCATAGGTTGGATAGTCAGCAACCAAATCGTAGCGTGCCGTGTATAGCGGCTCACGATGCACTGGCACCGGATCAGGAAATGTCCAAACGACTGCTCGTGCTTTGGCGTTACCAAACGGTGCACAACCATGTTCGATTGCTACACGTTGGATGCCACCAGAGACATCGGTTTTCCAGTTCTTGCCTTCGGCAGACGTTTTTTCTTCTGCCGTGAGATCGTCCCACCAGCCAAGCTGCTTGAGAATATCGGCAGTGAATTCTGGATAACCATCTTCTATTTCTGCACCCACACTATAAGAGCCTTCGGCAAGCAGATTGACACCGTCGCGTTCTACGCCAAATCGTGCACGGAAGTTCAAACCGCCTTCAGCTACTGCTTTGCTTGTGTCATACAAGTTAGGCGTGCCCGGATGTTTCATATCTGCCGTACCCCAACAAGGCCAAGGCAATCCGTAGTACTCACCATCAAGTGGCCCGCCCACTGCTTGCAAGGTTGTGGTATCAAAAGTATGACGATTCGCCATATGCTCTTTAATACGCTCTGGGCTTTGACCAGTGTAACCAATTGTCCACATACCCTGATTAAACTCGCGAGTGATGTCTTCAACCAGTGGTTCTTCACCATTGACTTCAATGTTCTTGAAGAGCTCGTCTTGGTAGCCGAACTTCTTCGCGAACTTGCTCATGATAGTGTGATCGGGTAATGACTCAAACAGAGGCTCAATAACCTTGTCACGCCATTGCAAGGAACGGTTAGACGCGGTTACTGAACCGGAGGTTTCAAACTGCGTACAAGCTGGCAATAGATACATGCCTTCTTGTCTGTCAGGAAGCACGGCTGAATGAGTTGGGTATGGATCAATTACGACTAACAAGTCGAGCTTCTCCATCGCCTTCTTCATTTCGGGCCCACGTGTTTGCGAGTTAGGAGCATGGCCCCATAACACCATCGCGCGGATATTGTCTTTTTGTGCAATGTTATCCGGATCTTCAAGCACACCGTCTATCCAACGTGATACCGGCATACCTGGTCGATTCATTACAGGGACAGGCTTGTCCTTAATGGTTTCATAAGATTCAGGATCAAAGCGACCCGCAACCCACTCGGGATCTAGGCCCCAAACTCCAGACCAATGCTTCCAAGCGCCACCAGACAAACCAAAGTAGCCTGGCAAGCTATGACTCAGTACGCACATATCCGTTGCACCCTGCACGTTGTCATGACCACGGAAGATGTTAGTTCCGCCACCGCTGACACCCATATTGCCTAGCGCTAGTTGTAATACGCAGTAAGCACGCGTGTTGTTGTTACCGATCGTGTGTTGCGTACCACCCATGCACCAAACAACAGTACCCGGGCGATTTTCAGCCATAGTTTGAGCAGCTTCCTTAATACCTGCTTCAGGTATTCCCGTAACACGCTCAACTTCAGCAGGCTCCCACTTGGCAACCTCGGTACGGATTTCATCCATTCCGTAAACGCGCTGATTAATAAACTCTTGATCTTCCCAACCGTTCTCAAAAATATGCCACAGGATGCCCCACACTACTGGCACGTCGGTGCCTGGCCGCATCTGAATATACTGATCGGCATGTGCTGCAGTACGGGTAAACCGAGGATCAACAACGATCAGTTTTGATCCAGCCTCCTTCGCTTTAAGGATATGTTGCATTGCAACCGGATGCGCTTCCGCAGCGTTGGACCCTATAAAAAACATCGCTTTAGAATTTTGCATGTCGTTATAGGAGTTAGTCATCGCACCGTAGCCCCAAGTATTTGCTACACCTGCAACCGTGGTTGAGTGGCAAATACGCGCTTGGTGATCAACGTTGTTAGTACCCCACAACGCAGCAAACTTGCGAAACAAATACGCTTGCTCGTTATTGAATTTGGCAGAACCTAGCCAATACACTGAATCAGGTGATGACTCTTCGCGAATCTTCAGCATCTGATCACCAATCTCACCAATGGCGGTGTCCCAAGATACTTTGGTCCACTTGCCACCAACAAGCTTCATTGGGTATTTGAGTCGGCGCTCGCCATGGCCATGTTCTCGCACTGAAGCACCTTTGGCACAATGCGCACCAAGATTAATAGGTGAATCGAAATCCGGCTCCTGCCCTGTCCACACACCATCTTGAACCTCAGCCATAACGCCACAACCCACTGAACAGTGTGTGCAGACAGAACGTATGACTTTGGTTTCAACACCGGCTTTAGGGCCAGCACCAGCATGAGCTTTGGTCAGCATTGAGGGGCCACCGGCAAATGCCAAGGCTGCGCCACCACCGGCAATACCCGAATTTTTCAAAAACGAGCGTCGGTTAACCGTTGCGCCAAGCAGGCCTCTTGGTGCCTGCGCACCTTGATCGATCTGTTTTTTCTTGAGTTTCATAGTCGCTCCTTAGAAACGCGCCTTGGCGTAATATTCACGAACACGATCGGTTTCTTTGTAACCTGCGTGCTTACTAGTATCTTTCTTTAGGGTCTTAACCGGCTCTACTTCAAGCAAATCAGCTGAAGCAACGCCCGTTGCCGCCGCAGTACCCACAACCGCAGAGCCTTGCAGAAACCCGCGTCGTTTTGCATCTATCATTTTTGGTTTCTTTTTTGAATCATGTGTCATTCGTTTCTCCACGTTGTTGCGTGACATTGTTGCGTGCGTTTCGACAGACCAATTAAACTTTCATGGCCAATAGTTGTTTTTCAAATTCGATAAAACTGGCACCAAAAAAACCGACAGAACGATAAAATCGCGCGGCTTGTGCGTTTTGTACATCATTAAAAAAAGCATTGGCCCATGGGGCAATGTGAGTGCTAAAAAATTGTTGCTGCGATTCGATCGGCTCGTTACTGCGTATCATGATGCTCATCACATCGGCTAATGCCGCCATGTGATCTTCTGACTCTCTTACGCCATCTTGGCGCTCAATGCCAATCTTGCGCAGATCCGCGCGTAGAGCAGCAAGTGGTTTTTCCATCAAAAAGCCAGTGATGTACCAGGAACCAAATGGCACTAACTCACCGCGCCCTACACCAACAAATAGATCAAAGTACTCTTGGGTAACTGCGTCCTCATCCGCTTTAAGGCTGGCCTGCTTCAGCAGCTCCCAGCCCATTGCAAGAGGCCCATCACTGGTATCGACCCCCTCAATTTCGCGCAATATGCCCAGAACGTTGCTATCGGGTTCAGAGGCAAGCAATCGACCGAGTAGCTCGTACACACTGGCACGCATCAGCTGCAGCTCATCGTGGACGAACTGGTCATCGCTCTTAATTTCGAAAGTGGGTGAATCCACAGCCATTGCAGTCATAACTCCGTAGTGTAAGCAAGGTTTTACCAACCTGCCAATCATTCATTTAGATCGCCTAAACCGACAATTCTTACCTAGCTGCCCGGCAAATTCCGAACGTTTCAGCACCCTGTGGTGCTTTTTGACGCAGGCAGTTGCTCGTCAAAATTACGTCTCTTCAGCACTAGCATCTCGATGCACCTCAATACCCTTGCTACCGTCATCATTAAAAATGTCCTTAACCCGGCAGTCATCGCACATCTTCAGGCGACGCAAAGCTTTGTCATCTTGATACATCCAGTGACTACTGAGCTTGCCCAGCATATTTCTGATCATCCCTTGACTGGCAAATGCCTTGTGGCAAGTTACGCAGTGAAACGGCTCTTCTTCATTCAGTGCTAATATTTTGCGCGCTTCGATGCTGTCGTAACGGTATTGGGAGGTCAGGGTAATCGCCGACTCGGGGCAAGCAGCTTCACACAGGCCGCACTGCAAACAGTTAGCTTCGATCATCCGCACAGCTGGTGAATCTTGACCATCAAGCAAGGCCTTAGCCGGGCAAACCGAGACACAGGCCATACATAATGTGCAACTGGACTTATCAATAGAGATAACACCATGCGCTGCAGCTGGCGGCAAAGCCTGCACAGCTTCAACGCTACCGAGCTGCTCATATAGGTGATCCATCGCCATTCGCAGCGTTTGTCGCTTGTCATCGTGAGTATCAAACTGGGCAGTCTGCATTCCAGCTAGCGCATTTTCTGGCAGCACTCGGCTTGTCAGTGAGGCTACATCAGTCTCATCGATGGCAATTACGATTTCATCCGTTACGCCAAGCCCAGCCATCAGCTGATGGAACCAAGCTGCCTGCTCCAGCACAGCATCGCGATCGCTGCGCATTTTTTGGCTATCAAAGACCAGATAAATACGTTGAATGCCAGAGGCCACTAATGCTGCCCAATAATCCATCCCAAATGCCGTGACTTCCTCCACTGCCAGTGGAAGCACCCCTACAGCCAAGTTCGCTTCATCAACTTGTTGTTGGTGGTCCTCGGAATGCAGAAGCGCTATCGCGCATTGTTCTTGTTCGGCCATAAGCTTACGTGAACGATCAATTGCATCGCTGGCACGAGGATAGGCATAGCTCATTGCGCCAGATGGACAAACCGTGGCGCAGCTACCACAGCCTTGGCACAAATACGGATCAACGCTGATGCCCTCGCCCTGGGTGGTAATGGCATTAGCGGCACATACATCAATACAGTTACTGCAACCATTTAATTCGCTGCGGCTATGGGCACAAACATCCGCTCGGTAATTGAAGTACTTGGGTTTTTCGAAATCGCCAATTAGATCGGGTAATTGAGTAAGTGCTTCAGCTAATGCGGTGTCATCCGGCGCATGCAAATAACCAAACGGCGCCAGCTCTGAAACTAAATGAGGCTCAGACGATAAATCGAGTACCAAATCAAACAGACCTGTTTCCAGGTACACGCCCACACCCAAATCCAGCTTATCCGCATCGGTAACCGCAACCGCATGATAGTGGCCCAAATGCCCTTCAAGCTGCAACGAACTTGATCTATAAAGCGATACGCCGTCTTCTGTTAGGTTTTTTTCGATCGCTGACAGCTGAGGGTCGATTGTCACTACTGTGGCCTTCAAAGTAGCGTTCAGCTCAGATAGCTGGCTCACTGCTGGAAGTGCATCCTCCGATGAGCCAATCACTAGCACGTTACCTTTCGAGTGATAACCAACAATTGACGTTGCCTCTACCAATTGCTGCTGACTAACAACGCTTGCTAGTGGGGTAAATCCTATCGTTTGATTGTCGGTAGTCATACGTCGGCTGTGTAGTCTCTTGATTTTGATGGATCCGTTGCTGATTGTGAATCAGCATGCAATGCGTCGCCATCTTGAATATTGTCTTGTGTATTTTGGGGGTCTTGTTCTGGGTTTGTCTCTTCAGTGGCATCTGCCTCTAGTGTTTCACCTGCAGAAGACTCACCCTCAGACTTTTCTTCAGCAACTTGCTCACTATCATTTTCAACATCTTGACTAGCCTCTTGTTCTAGACGCTCGGCTTCCTCTTGCTCTGCCAACAACGCTTCACGCTCTTCCGCTTCGCGCTCTTTACGCTCCTTATGAAATTTCATATCGCAAGTGACGGTATCGCCTAGCGGTTCGAAGTAGGTGTAATCTTCGTCGTAGTCGTTAAGGCCATCTCTGATGTTGTATTGAGGCAATTGGAACAAATATTTCAGCGCTGCGTTTCGTGCTGTTTTGCTTACACCACGGTTAAAAAACATGCTGATATCTGATTGCGATGTAAGCGTCGATACTTCAGGCATATCGTCATCAGTTAATAATGGCTCTTCTTCAATCGCCTCATCAGTTGCTTCTAAACCGGCTGTACTCTGCGAGTTAGAAACCACTTCAGGCAAATCATTAATATCGCTAGCGGCATCGAGCTGTGCACCCAAGTCAGGGGCTACCACTGCGTCTTCGTCAACGTCTCGAGCAGGATTTTTTGAAGATTGCTTTTCCGCTTCCGCTTGGTGTTTTAATTTTGACCAACGAGAAAGAGTTGAAGTTTCGTCATTCAATGGCGACCACCTCGTGATTCGCCATCAAGCCACTTCTTACGTTTGCGCTTTTTAAATGGCTTAGGTTGATAATGCTGCAGTACAAAGGCTTCCATATGACGATAAATATCCGCCGGGATTGGCATCGACAAAACAGTGTCATCAGTCTCTAAATAAGCAGTAGCCTCGTCGTAATCACAGGAGACCAACAATGGCTCAGTAGAAAGCTCCGAATCATCGTCAAGCGGTTCTCTGCAGACTACATACACCAGTGGTTTATCACCAATCAGTGCGTGCCAATAGCGCTCACAGGCGTCTTTATACAAAGTGATGCTCCAACCGGACCAGGAGTAGGATTTTTCAGTATCGGTTTGACGGACTAAAACGCCAGAGCCACCGCTGAGTTTTGCTTGCGATCCCATAGCCACGGCTTCTAATTCCCATACTGGAACTGACCAGCGGCCACGGCGGATGGTTCGTTGCCGTAATACAACACTGACCGGCAGACTCAGGCGAGTGCCTTCAGATATCGGTTGAAACAATTGTTGCTCAGTCATCTTTACGAATTTGACACGCAAAGCCATTCAGTTGCAATGGCTCTTAGGTCTAATAGCGACAAAAATGGCTAGCTCTCGGACCATAAATCACCGATAATGTTGGAAAGCGAGACATTTTGTCTATCACCAACATCCCACCGGATTAGACGCCTACAGCTCAAAGCTGAGGTTGGTAGACTGCATCCTAGGCCTCGAGAAACCAACTAATGAACGCAGAAGTTAAGCCTTATACGCCTCAGATGACCAACGCCGGTTTAACGGCTGCGCACGGTGTAAAAGCGCGCAACGAATATGGCGAAGTGACCGACGTCCATGTACCCGGCGAACTGCCATTAACGATTCGAGTTGATGGAATGGAAGTTGTCACCCTGATGACTCTGGGTACCGAGCCCGAAGCACTCACCCTTGGTTACATACGCAACCAACAACTCATCGAAGATATTCGCACGATCAAATCGGTGATTGTCGATTGGGACAGAGAAGTCGTAGATGTCGAGACCTTCACTGGCGAAGGCATTGGCGACTGGCAAGAAAAAATGAAACGCCGCATTGTCACCAGCGGTTGTGGGCAAGGCACTATTTTTAGCTGCACCGTGGACAAGCTCTACGAAGTCAAGCTCAGCACGCCCGCACTAAAACAATCTGACATATACACACTGATATCCAATGTAGGCAAGCTCAACAATGTCTATCGTGTTTCAGGCGCAGTGCACGGTTGCGGTTTATGCTCTGCAACTGAATCCCTTATGCACATTGAAGACGTTGGCCGCCACAACGCAGCTGACGCTATCGCAGGCAGAATGTGGCTTGGCGATGTGAGTGGCGACGATAAAATTTTCTATACCACTGGGCGCTTAACATCTGAAATTGTCATGAAAACAGCATTCATGGGTATTCCTGCGTTGCTATCACGCTCCGGTGTTACGCAGATGGGCCTAGAACTAGCTAAAGAAGTCGGCATGACCATAATCGCAAGAGCGAAAGGCAAACACTTCTTGGTTTACCACGGAGAAGAGCACGTCACCCTAGATGCCATTCCAGCAGTGCGCGGCAAACCTCCTTTAAGTAAAGGCATGCGCGATCTAGCGCAATGAACGTACTCGCCACACCAACGCTCGATAGCAACCCGTTTTTGACAGTACCTCAGCTAGCAGCCCTGCTCCACATCAATGAAAAAAAGGTATACCAACTCGCTGGCGACGGAGAGCTGCCGGGTACCAAGATAACCGGTAAATGGATATTTCCTCGCCGCCTGATCGAAGACTGGATAGCGGAGAACTGCCACAGCGGCGTGCTTAATGATCGGCTAATTGTGACTGGCAGCGAGGATCGCTTAGTTCAACGAGTGTTGAGCCGTTACGCAGCCGAAGTGCAAAACAATGCCCTCGTCAGTTATAGCCCTTGTGGTACTCGGCATGGTCTACGAATGCTCGATACTCGGCGTGCCGACGCATGCTTTATTAACTGGGGAGCAACAGAACAAGACGCCCGTCGACACCTAGGCTTACTGCGCTCTTACAAAAATCATTCTGATTGGGTTGTACTAAGAGGGCTGCAACGACAACAAGGGCTGATCGTTTCATCGCAGATGGCTAAAACACACCCTAGTCCTATCGATATATTCAACGACCCAAAGTTAAAATGGGCACTGAGAAATGAGGATTCTGGTAATAACCGACTGCTACTTGACGCATGCAGCGAACATGAAATCGACATATCCGATCTAAAGGAAGGCGCTCAGTGTAACAGTGAAAGAGGTGCCGTCGCTGCTGTATGTAGAGGAGTCGCCGATATCACCTGCGGTGTAGAAAGCACGGCCTCTGAATATAACCTCGGTTTTATACCGTTAGCATCGGTTTCACTCGACCTTGTCACGAACAAACAGACGTATTTCAGAACACTGTTGCAGCATTTGGTTACACGACTTCAACACGACAGCGCTCAGCCGCTAGCAAAGGACTTAGGCGGGTACAGTATTCCGAACACACTGGAACTAACCACTTTAGCTTAAGTAGTGTTGGATTAAGCAATTGTCACAAATTGAGAAGCTCGACCCGAAGCTAGGCCTAGAATCTAGGCCTAGTTGGCTCATTGGACGGGTTTACTGCCAATAAGCACTTTGTAACAGTATGTAAATCATTATAAAAGCAAGCACTCAAAACCGCACCAAGCGTAACAGGCCAACTATCATGGCACTCTTGTTGTTAAAGTGATTACTGTGTGCGAATTGCTTGCTAGCAGTTACTTACAACAGAGTTACTTACAACAGAGTTACTTGCAACGAAGTTACTTACAACCAATTTACAAGCAATAGATAACTAATATTTCTAGTCATTTGCCTGCGGAGTTTTTTATATGTCGAAATTCGATGAAGCCATAGAAGATTGCAAAACACAAATGAAGAGTACCGGTATTGACTGCGACGAAAAACTGCTGTCATCGGTAGCCAAAGGACTAGGCCCCTCTTTATACAATCGCGACGCCAATTTAGTAGCGGCAGGCGATAAGAAAGAACTTGAAAATGTGAAAACGCGATTCATCCAACGAAAGCTTGGCGTGGAAGGCGAGCAAGCTGATGCCGCAATTGCACACGCGATTGAAAAGATCGGTGCCAGCAACCGACAAAAACTGCGCCCGGTTTTTTACTATCTAATTGTGAAGTTCTTAAACAAAGAATCGGTATACCAGTGATACCTACCAGTGGGTGGATTGCGCGGATAGCTGCGCAATTCACCTGCGTTGTCTAGCCTCCGCCCCGCTACACAACCCCGTCGATATGTTTCGCTAGGCAATAGCGCTACCCAGCATTACGAACCATTGATGCTGAATCAGTTTGCTTCTTGTTTTTTGCATAATTGGCAGCATGATCGATAACACGCAACACCTGCTCACGCCGGATGGCCATTGCCGATAGTTTTTCAGTAGTGTCCAGCTGCAACTCTCTGCGTATTTCCTGAAGCCGTAACGCGCTTTGCCGATAGGCAAGAAATGTAGACTCATCTCTTTCGTCACCTACCTCAGCGTTCTTTTTAAACAATGTAGAGTAAGCGATACAAGGTACAAGTTCAGCGTTCACTGCGTCGAATAGATCTTGATCCTTTAGCAAATCATCCAACACCCTTAATTTAAACTGCTCGCTGTCAACGTTGCTATCGTTAAACAGGCTCAGCAAGGTGTCGCGTTGGGCGGTGTTTAGTTGATATTCGTTGGCAAGAATGGCCAAATTTTGCGTGGCGTAAAGATCCAAATACTGCATAGTCAATTCAAGTAGCGCCTCACCAGCGCGCAAGCGCACTACATTAATACGGTGCTGTCTGCTGTTATATTTTGGATCTATCTTACTGGCTTTAATTTCTATCAGTAATCGTTCCATCAACGGGTAGATAATTTCGCCACGCACTTTCTCTGCCCAGTAGATTCTTGCACCACTATTTTTCCAATGGCCATTCATCAGCTCAGGATCTTTTATGCCCTCTTCGAGTGAAACCACTGTGTCGAGTAGCTTGATCACAATTCCAGACAAAGTGTACGGGACTTCAGCCTCCGTTGGCGTCAGCTCCATTTGCGTATACCGATCGACGTTATACTGCGCTTGCGGCAACAATATGTGTGGGTTATTGAGCGTTAGCCGCGCCTTGTTCGCGCCGTCGGTATCCACAGAAGAATCTGTCAATTCCGACACCATGGCTGCAATCGGACCACCAAATCGAAACTGTATTTTACGCAAGGAGTGCCCATAGCCGGTTACTCGCATAGAGCCATCCTCGACTACGTCATGCAACAATGCCAATGTGATGATAAGAGGCTCCATTGCTCGACCCAAAACGCGCTCAGAAATCGCGGCGATTCTAAACGCATGGGCGGACATGGTGCTCAGAGACTTACGCCTGCCCTTCTCCAGAGAGCGCATCATCTCGAGGCTTGCAATATGTACTGTTTCGATGGCATTTGGCGCCTCGGACGCCACGTAATATTCCATCACTGGCAAGTTCATATGTACTTCATGCACCGCCTTACCACGACGTCCGGATAGGCGATCGCGCTTACCTTCATCGTCCAAAGCATCTCGTACAGCCATCATTAGGGTGCTTCGCAATGGCTCTCGTAGTGCGTAGTGATCAACGCCGGGAAGACCAAATGCGGCTGCAGCACGGTTGTAATCACGCTGTAAGTACGGGCGTTCCGGAAAGTCATTGTTAACATCAACACCTTTGGCAGCAAGCTCTTCTCGACTTTCAATGTCGAGGAAGCTTATTACGTGATCACCTGCAGCGCGGGCAGTTAATCTCAGTCTACTCGCTTCAAGGGCCGCAACAGCCGTAGCCACTGCCGGTGATGGTGGTTCCGGCGGTATGTCCTCTGCTTCGACGGCAGCTTCGAATAGCTGAACATAGTCGTGCAAGGTACGCACGTAGCTGGCAACCGTATCGCCAAACCAGGTAAAAACGTACGTGTCGTCGACAATTTCATGATCAGACGTATTAATAGCACTATAGCGGTAGGGCTTATTGAGAGTGTCATGCAACATCGTCGCAATGATTAGGTCGTGAGTCATGCTCGGCATTCCCTTGCCATGATCGCCATAGAGCTTCACACCGAGCAATATATTGGCCGAGAGCACCGCAGCATGAATAGATGGCTCGAGTTTGGGTAGCCTGTTGGTGTTGATCAGCCGATCTCGGCCGCGTTCGGCCAGATCGATTTCTTCGGGTTCAATTGTTTCGGGATCGATATCCTGATCAGCAAATAGCTCGTTAGCCAGCAGATCCCAGCCACGCGGAGTATCAAAGAGCGCTCGCGGCAAGGATGAAAGCGGGACGTGGTGTTCTACTTCTCGAGCTATCCAGCGGCGGGAAATAGACCCGGCTATGACTCTTTCTGTATCACCAGTACCAGCCAGAACGCCATAGGCTCGAACGAGCTTGACGAGGTCGGACAGCGGATAAGCACGCGCCACGATGTTGATCCAGAATTAGTGTTACCTAGAGAATAGCAAGCTCTGGCAATTTTGGAACCGAATAACATGACAAGTGAAGCAGCTGTAATCATTCTTTTAAATTCAAACAGGCGTTGCTTGCCTTACAGTGTGACCGCCCTCCTCAGTAACTAGCTTGCTAACAGGAAATCTGACCGTAAACCGCGACCCTTTCGATTGTTCGGATTGAACATCAATATGGCCACCATAGCGCCTTACAATTCCGTAGCTTACGGACAATCCTAGGCCAGTGCCGCCCTCTTTACCTTGTGTGAAGAAAGGGTCAAACAAGCGCTGCAGGTCATCTGGCGCTATACCTTTTCCATTATCAGAAACACTAAACCAGACTTCGCGGCTATCAGAGCCCGTCTTGAGCGATATGTGCCCCCAGTGGTCAACCGCATCGATCGCATTACTCAGCAGGTTGACCAACACCTGCTGAAACTCCTGACGATCCAATCGAACATTGGCATTTTCGTCGTCGAACACTATATCGAGGCTAATGGCCTTATCGTCTAATTCATGCTGCACGAGTTGAAGCGTATCGCTTACCACATCGTTTATGTCCAAATCCTCAATAGTGTCTAGCGGCGATACCGAATCAAGCGAACCTGCTGGGGCATTAGATCCTGCAGCAATCGCTTCAAAGTTTTCAAAGCGCGAACTCTCTGTGCTGGGTCGAGAGTACTGCAACAGGCGATCAGTAATCGAGCGAATCCGGTAGACCTGCTCAATGATCAAATCGATCTCGGTTTGCACCCCACTTCTTGCATCACCAATCTCCTCCAACAGAATATCCATATTGCCAAGAATCACAGCTGTAGGATTATTGATCTCGTGAGCCACACCAGCAGTTAATTGACCAACAGCTGCCAGCTTTTCCGCCATCGCTAAGCGTTGTCGAGTTTCGCTAACTAACAGCATAGATTCCTGCAATCGCACATTTTGCTGCTCTAGTTCCTTGGTGCGCGAGCGCACTTTTTCTTCCAACTGCATCGCATCATTTTCGATTCGCAACTGATTTTGCTCCAAGGTATCGAGCATGGAATCAAACTGTCCAGCCACTTCGCCTAGTTCATCTCCCGAATCAATCTTGCCAATTCGACGCCGTTCACCCAAGGCCGTTGCTCTGATAACACGCGCTATCGCCTCAACCGGTTTAAATATGGACTGAGCGCCATATACCGCCGCAGCGAGAGCAAGCAAACTGCCGCTAATCAACAATGCAGAAATTAATGCGATACCTTTGTGCAACTGGTGACGATACGGCTCTTCCAAATAACCCGCGTATAGCATGCCTACATTGTTGCCTTCCACATCGACTATTGGCTCGTAGGCCGAGATGTACCAATCGTTCACCACAAATGCGCGATCGATCCAAGTTTCACCCTCACGCAATACTCGATTACGAACTTCAGTGGACACACGCGTACCCAAGGCTCGACTTTGATCATCCGAGGGAACATTAGTGGTAATCCGAACGTCCTCCAAGAATACGGTAACAGTACCAATACTGCCCTCAACCAAGCTACCTTCCGCGTATACAAGGTCTCGGATTTCATCAACAACACCGAAGTTGCTATTAAGTAAAGTACCACCCTCAAGTAAAGCAATAGGCTTGTTGTCAGCGTTAACCACACGCTGCAAACCCCTGACGACCATTGCTCTATCCTCCTGCGTACGATTTGTTGGTAGTGCGTGCTGCGTTTCTACTAACGGAACCTCAATCACCTCAGGTGAAACTGTTTCTTGTAATGACCAATATTCTTTAGGGTAGATTTCTATCCCCGACACACCATCGCGCTCATCTGCGAGCGAAGCTTGACGTAATTTTTCAGTCAATTTGGAGGCTGGCATTTCCCATGGTACCCAACCATCAGCGGTCAGCCTTTTAGTACCGTTTTGATTCAGTAAATTTAAATAATCAAAGCCTACTTTGATACGAATTTGTTCGAGCAAAGTTGATAGCTTTTCGGTATCGTCGCGCCGAAGCAATGTCAGAAATTGCGACCCACCAGCAAGCGAAACTAGTCCGTTTTGCTTATCTATTTGGATTCGACGGAATTCATTCCGTGCTACGTGCAAGTCAGTGTTTACTTTATTAAACAGTTGCTGATAAGCGTAGTTGGTGGACCAATTGGCTGAGAAATAAACTACAGTAATCGTTAACAACAGCAATGGCACAACAGCCAGCAGCAGTATCTTATATCGAAGGCTGAGGCCTGATTTAATCGCGTGCCAAAGTTGCCCTAGCATGACAATCAGCTAGCCGTTTTGCTATCAGCATCGTTCCAAATATGTTGCTTT
Organism: uncultured Granulosicoccaceae bacterium; assembly: GCA_937958675.1. Taxonomy (GTDB): domain Bacteria; phylum Pseudomonadota; class Gammaproteobacteria; order Granulosicoccales; family Granulosicoccaceae; genus Granulosicoccus. The sequence continues at coordinate 18,721 of CALGND010000067.1, read as the reverse complement.
CGCTCTAAGGTTTTACGAGATACGCCGAGTTGGCGAGCAGCAGCGGACTTATTATTATTAAAAGACTCCAGCACCTGCTCAATATGAGCACGCTCTACAGCATCCATTGTCCAACTTGACGGATAACCGCTTTGCAAATGGCTTTCGGTATTGTGGCCATGCATACCGTTAGGAGGTAATCTGCCAAGCAACAAAGCGCGCTCAACGACGTTTTTAAGTTCTCTGACGTTGCCAGGCCAATGATATACACGCAAGCGCTCCCAATCGGTATGCATCAACTCAATCGGATGTACTCTCATTTCTGCAGAAAGCGCATCCAGAAAATGTTGCACTAACAAGGGAACGTCTTCAATACGATCTCGTAACGGCGGGATAATCAACGGCAATACATTCAGACGAAAAAACAGATCTTGACGAAACTCACCTCGATCCACCATAGCGGACAAATCACGATTGGTTGAAGCCAGCACACGCACATTAACCGACAGCTCCTGCTCGCTACCGACAGGCCGAATCACTTTCTCTTCTAATACACGCAGCAACTTGGCTTGCATTGCCAGGGGTAGTTCGCCAACCTCGTCTAAAAACAATGTGCCCTTGTCAGCAAACACAAACAGGCCATCATGAGGTTCAGTCGTACCGTTAAATGCCCCTTTTGCATAACCGAATAATTCAATTTCAAATCTGTCGGGACCAATGGTCCCGCAATTAATTGGAACAAACGCACCTGATCGCTTGCTAGCTGAATGAATAACGCGTGCCATCACTTCCTTACCCGTGCCAGACTCGCCTTCTATCAGTACGGTCGATGCAGTGGGCGCAACTCGGTGTGCTAATTTGAGCGTTTTCTTGATCGCCTCACTATCACCGATTACGGCACGATCATCGATGAATTGCTCAAGTTGCAAACGCAGCAGCGAGTTTTCACGCAAAATTTGCCGCTTCTGCAGCGAGCGTTGCATCGCCATAAAAATTTGTTCAGTTCTGAATGGCTTCATGATGAAATCATCTGCGCCGTTTCGCAGTGCTTCAACAGCCATATCTAAATCAGCATAGGCAGTCATGTAAATCACATGAGTACGCACACCTCTTCCACGAAGTTGCTTTAGCCACTCCAGGCCCGACAATCCAGGTAGCCTGATATCAACCAATAACAAATCAAATTGGTATCGCAAACGCAGCGCTTCGGCTTCCTCTGCACTGCCTGCTACTTCCAGCAAGGCACAGCGTGTTTGCAATGCCCGTTGTAAAAAATTACGCATGCCCGGTTCGTCATCAACCACCAATATGGCAGCAGACTTGAGCATTTGTTGAAAGGATTCAGATAAAACCGCAGGCGCGGCAGGGCCGGTTGGAGTTAGTGACGGTCTTGATTTAACGGACGTACCTGACATCTAGCTGGAGCGCTGTACAAACAGTTGAAGCCATACCCTATTGAATAATTTCGGATTGGTCAATACTTAAACATCACAATCGGTAAAATCAGGAAATTGAGGCGCTATTTTTAGCCAAAAATTGGTTTGATAGTGGCGCACTGCATCGGGTTTCCGAACATGGCAACATTAACCACACTATGTTGCAATTACAGCCATTCAGGCTCTAAAGGCGCTTAATCACTTGCGCTTCTTTGCAGCAATTTTCTTTTTCTTTGATATTTTCTTGGTGGAGCTGCGTTTTGCTTTCACTTTTTTACTTGACATCCCTAAATCAGCGCCCGTTTTACGACTTTTTATTGGCTCATCAGGGATTGTTTTTTTCTTGTACTCACACAGGTCTTCAATCGGGCACTCGGGGCAACGTGGCTTGCGCGCCACACACACATAGCGGCCATGCAGAATTAACCAATGGTGAGCATCAAGCAAGTAGTCATTGGGTACTAGGCGTAAAAGCCGTTTCTCCACTTCAAGCACATCTTTACCCGGCGCGATTCCGGTGCGATTAGATACTCTGAAGATATGAGTATCGACTGCCATGGCAATTTGTCTGAATGCAGTATTCAGTACCACATTGGCTGTTTTTCTACCCACCCCCGGTAGCGCCTCTAACTGTTCGCGCTGCTCAGGCACAACACCATCATATTGCTGCTGCAAAATCTCACAGGTTTTGATGACATTACTGGCTTTGGTATTGAATAAGCCGATGTGGCGAATGTGCTCTTTAACTCCTGACACGCCCAGCTTTATCATCGCCTTAGGTGTACCAGCGGCTGGAAACAATGTGCGGGTCGCCAAATTAACACTCACGTCGGTGGCCTGAGCAGACAACAGCACTGCTATCAGCAACTCAAAAGGATTGGAATATTCAAGCTCAGTAACAGGCTTAGGGTTTGCCTCTGCCCAGCGTTTAAATATCTTTATGCGTTTTTCGGCGTTCATCTAGCGATTGTACTGCATTCATGAATCTGCTCAGGTATTCTTGGTATAGCAAGGCTTATCATTTTTGCTTGACCGAGGAGAAAACCATGTGTGGACGAATCAATGTCTCCGACAACGAAGGTGTGCGATTCTTGTTATCAATGCTCGGCATGGAGACTTGGCCAAGCCGCGAGCCACGTTTCAACGTAGCGCCCACACAAACCTTAGATGTAGTTCAATGGCAAGACCAACAAGCCACCCTAAAAAGTATGCGTTGGGGTCTACTGCCAGCATGGGCAAAGCCTGGACAATTTTCAGCACCACTAATCAATGCTCGCAGTGAAACAATCCGCACCAAGCCTTCATTTAGGCAACTGATCGCTACACAGCGCGTGCTAATACCCATTAATGGCTTTTACGAATGGAAACGTGAAGGCAAAATTAAAACTCCTTATCACGTGCACCCTAAAGATCAAGCTGCCATGTTTTTAGGCGGCGTCTACCAACTGCCCAGCGATCAAAAAAACGAAGATGGCAGCGACAAAAAACCAGAGGTCGCTATTGTTACCACTGCAGCCAACGTCATGTTTGAGCAGATACATCACCGCCTGCCGGTGATTTTATCTGTGGACAAAGCACTTAGCTGGATTGATAACAACGACGCCGAAACGATAGATGCATTGATGCAACCAGCCAGCAACGATGCTCTAGGCTTGAAACAAGTGAGCAGCTACGTTAATTCCTCACGCAATGAAGGCCCGGCCTGCTTAGAGGCAGAACCCATTGATGATTTGTTTGGTTAGCCTCAAAACTTACACGAATGCGATAGAATTACCTGTACAGCAACAGCGGACCTTTAATCATGACAGCCCAAACCACCACAGCAAAACCGCCGGTTCGCAAGCCTAGAGAAAAACTGTCAAAGGCTCTGCTGCATAGAAAATTCCCGATCCTAAACTTACCCCAATATTTGTCACAAAAAAAGCAATGGCTCAGCAAGGGCGGCGTAATTAATCGCTCTTACCGCATCCTGACTGATTACCAAGATACAGCCGGTAATGCGCGTGGGCATTACTACCATCAAGATTTATTGGTGGCCAGTTTGATTGCAAAGAGCAACCCTCGCCGGCATGTTGATATCGGTTCTCGAATCGAAGGATTTGTATCACACGTTGCATCGTATCGCCCAATTGAAGTGTTCGACATCCGAGCGCTACCAGAAAGCCGTCATACCAACATCAAATTTGTACAAAAAGATTTAATGGATCCTACCGAAACCGAGATTAGCGATTCGGTATCCTGTTTACATGCGATTGAACATTTTGGGCTTGGCCGGTACGGAGATCCCATCGATCCTCAAGGGCATTTAGCCGGTGTTAAAAACATCAGCAAGATGGTTGAAAAAAACGGCACGTTTTATATCAGCTTCCCAATAGGCTTTGCCGATTCGGTACATTTTAACGCTCACCGCGTATTTCACCCTATGAGCATTTTTGAATGGGAAGGCATTAAAGGTGAGATGAAGCTACAACGGTTTGACTGGGTTGATGCTGCCGGCGAAATCAATATGGATGCGAATGTAAGCGACGCTATCGACGCAGTTAAGTATGGGTGTGGCATTTATACATTTAAAAAAACTGGATGACTAAATTCTCCGCTATATACTCTTGAGTAGCCGCATAGTATTCTGACTTTATAAACGAGGTCTTACAATTTTGGTTAAGGCTTCTGGCTTAGCTTCTGGCTTATATGAGCTTCTACTTGTAAGCTTGATATCCGGAGCCGATCCAACGCCTACAACAGACTCATTGGAAGTAGCAATAATCTCTTTTCCCAATTTTTCATAGCTAACCGTTGCCTGATTGACCAAAAAGCGTTGAGGTTTAGCTTCTAGCAGCAGCAGAGAAACAATCTCCGGGCTTAAGCCATTAAACTTTAAATACCTTAGAGCAATCTTGCGAGCAAGCTCAACTGGTGAAACAATGGGTACACGCGATTCATTGGACCTGATTACGAAGGCTTGTTCGGCTGTTGTATAACTTACCGTTGCCTGATTGACCAAAAAACGTTTGACCTGTGTTTCCGCCAACAGCGGAGAGGCAATCACAAAATTTAAACCAATCAACATGGCTACACACTTCTTGGTTGCACACTTCGAAAAGCGAGTCATATAGAGAGAAAAGAGAGTGTAGATAGAAGGTCGCTTAATAGCATTTTGGTAATTCATATAACAATTCCTAACGTTCCATTTTTTAAATAGTAGCAGTTTGCTACACAATTCAAACTTGCGCAAATCAAGCCATAATTGCTTACTTAAAACACGCATGTAACCCTCTTAATGACAGCGTTGACCTATTAATATTATTAAATGCATACATTCCTACACGCCAAATTTTGATAGATAAAACCACACCTATTTACTACTTTCTAGATTCAAGCGCTCCCTAAATATCGCTTGGATCGATCAAAGGCTAGTTCACCGTTGGCACTGTAAACATTAGTTTGTTCGATATTTAAAACCCCTCGTAAAAGTGATAACGTCTTTCGGTTTTGATCCATCGCAATCAAAACTAAAGAGTGGTTCCGTGAATTCATGTCTTTGCACAATTGCAAAAGCTGTTTCACCGAGTCCTCGCCCTCTTGCACGTCAGCCTCGTTGTATATTTCTCGCAAATAAGGCTCCAGGCGACTTAGTGAATCTAAAAGCGCGGCCTTCTCTGAAGCTAAGGAGTTGATCAACGATACATCTCGAATCAAAAGTGCTCGATACTCACGCTCCAAAACATCGCTAAGTTTCTCAGCATTTTGAGTTACAAGCTCTATTAACTCGGACTGACTAGAGATCGTATCTGTAGTCAAATCATCATTTTTCATATTCATAACGTTATCCTTACTTTAACTATTATGCTTACATTTTATCTACCACCAAACAAAGAATGCACTGCCGAAACGAAAGAAGCGGACGTCAATTTAACGTAGTAACGTTAGATCGACCAGTCACAATCACATCAATCACTTTGTTGGATTCGCTATTTTTAACCGATATTCTTTGCTCAAGTGCACCTGATTCAAGTGCTACCCCCTTTGTTCTGATTGCTAGCCGAGGTGTCTGATAAACAATCGAAACCTGCTCACCCTTGGTCACTAAATTAGGTAATTCCAACGAACGATCACCAACAATCCTGCCAGCTTGCATCGCACGTACAAACACCTGACCCAACCAAGGCTCTAAATCAGTTATGGGTTCGCCAAGCGCCATACCCATACGCCCTCCCTCTCCTAACATGACACTTTTACGCGATACCAACTGCTGAGACAGAACATCACCTTTGCGCACTGCAGAATTCAGCACCCATGTGAACGATTCTTTTTCCACTGAAGCGCGCACAAATATTCGCCACGGTTTTGGTGTCGTACAGCTCACACCTACTGTCGTACGGCCAATTCGATTGCTACCCGGTGACCAGTCGACCGTCAGATTTTTTTCACAGACTGATAACTTTAAGCGATTATCCAACTGTTGAATTTCAACGTTAAGTGTTGCGTCAAGTGGATACTGCTGCTTGATAAAGTCCACAACAGCGAGCTCTATTTTTGCAAGGTCTTGCGTGCTGCCAAAAGCCAATAAATGGCAGAAACATAAAGCAACCACAGCACAGCATTGAATAATTATTCGGCTTTTCATAGCAATCGGATCGCAATATTGATTCCATTGCGCAGTTAACCCCTGTTGCTTGAGAGCATCTAACCGTTACGCCGGTGTTAAGTCCTACATATTCCTTAACGCTAGACGAAATAGGCATTGTAATTTAATTATGTGAACAAGGACTCATGATGGAACAAATTCGAATTAATCTGTGCGTTGTGGCGGCAGCGCTATCGCTATCGGCTTGCACTGAAACTGTTTATCAACCCTTTCCGGTAACAAACACTGCAGTAACAGACACTCCAGTAACAGAATCACCGGCAACAGAGGCGACGGCTACGCCCAGCACTGGCGCACAGAACGACCCAATCAGCTCCACCAGCGTGCCAGGTAACGCTACTGCAGCGACCGTCACTGCGAACAATACAAGCAACAGTACTACGGATGAAAGTCCCACAACACTTTCTAATACGGTTGTCTCTAGTAATACATCAACAGCTACGACCGCACTAGACGAAACCTCTCAAGTCAATGCATTGGTCGCTAATGCGGTGAGCCTGAGCACCGATACGATTCACGCTCCCGCGGTAATCGGCGAACCTGGAGCGATCGTTGACTGCGATTTACTTCTGCCATGTCGTTGGGTAAGTGCAAGTGAAGACTTAACGCTGACTATGGGCAATGTTGACAACACTGGAACCCTAGGACGGCTTTCTATCCAGTACACAGTTAACGCCTCTTATGATACAGAATTACTCCTAGGCAACGGCTCTACAGCATTAGCAGCTGGCGGCGAAAGTTATAGTTTGATTCAACAATCGCTTGGCACAGGGAACGGCATAACACCGCTGGCAGCACTCGCTGGCGAGCAGGTCACTGGTTCGGCAACCTATGATCGCGAAGCCAGTTCCAACACACTAGCTGGTTTGACGTTAACTATCGTCGACAACGGTTTGCCACGCACAGTCGGTTTTATCAATTTACCGGTCGGCACCCCAAATAACGTTGCCGTCAATTGTGCCAACGTACTGCCCTGCGAATGGGAATCGACACAAGGGGATGTCTCGATCAATTTAGTAGCCGTTGGCGGTCACACAGCGAATGGCCGCTTGAATGTAAATTTCAATGCGGTATCGCAACGAGATATGGATATCGTACTTGATGCTGGCGCAACCGCTATTGGAGTTAGTGGAGAGCAATACGAAGGACGTACCCACAGTTTGGGTGTAGAAACCGGGTTTGCAGAAGTTAAAACCACCGCCCCGAGTGGCGTCATGATATCCGGTAACGTGAGCTTTTTCAGAACAGCCCAAACGCCAAATGGCCTGAAATCACTGGACCTTGTAATCTTCGAAGATGCACCAATAAGCAGATGGAATCCACAATTTATTAATATCCCAACGCAATAGCGCGTAACGGTGTCAACTAACAGTATCTTTCAATACTCACCCTACGCTATCAGTTGAAGTTGGCCGATCAAGGGAAGTGGAAGGAATTCTAAACAGCTAACAAAAAAATGAATATAGACAAACTAATCGGCGTACACAGTGAAGCACTTCAAGTAAGGGCGCAAAGAACTAAGCTCCTCGCATCAAACATTGCTAACAGTGATACACCCAATTATAAAGCTCGCGATATTGCGTTTGCCGACACACTTAAGGATGCGGGCTGGCACAACACTAGAGCTACGCAACCCAATCAATTGCAAGCAACGATGAATACAACGCATAAAAATCATATGAATGTAAATTCAAGTGGTACAGCGGCAACGATCATGTACCGACAGCCCAATCACGCATCGTTGGATGGGAACACGGTAGACAAGGATGCCGAGCAAGCACGGTTTGCTGAAAACGCTGTTCGCTATCAAGCAAGCCTAGAATTCATCGGTAGTCGTATCGGTTCAGTAATACGAACCCTGAGAGGAGAATAAACAGTATGCAAAGTATTTTTGATATTGCGGGAAGCGCAATGCAGGCACAAAGCATTCGTTTGAACGTAACCGCCAGTAACCTTGCCAACGCCAACTCAGTCGCCGGTACTGCCGATCAGGCATATAAATCCAGACAGCCTGTATTTGCCGCGGTGCTTGAAGACCAAATTGGCGGTGTGCAATCCGTGGGTATTGTGGAGAGTCAGCGTGAACCCGAGATGAGATTTGAACCCGGCCATCCTATGGCAGACGATCAAGGATACATCTACGCATCAAACGTTGATGTGGTGGAGGAAATGGCCAACATGATGTCTGCATCTCGTAGCTATCAAACTAACGTTGAGCTACTCAATACCACTCGACAGTTGATGTTACAAACACTCAAAATGGGACAATAATCGTGGTTGACACAATTATACCGACAGCGCTTTCTCAGTACCAAGTTGACCAGCGCCCTCAGGATGAGAAATCAAACGACTTAGGACAAGAAGACTTTCTTGAACTGATGATGGCACAGCTTAAGCACCAGGATCCGTTTAAGCCAATGGAGAATGGTGAGTTTCTCGGGCAAATGGCTCAATTTAGCACCGTATCTGGCATAGAAGGGATGCAAAGCTCACTAGAGAAAATGACGGGATCATTCGGCGCTAACCAGACGTTGCAAGCGTCGCAGCTTATTGGTCAATCTGTCCTTGTTGAAGATTCAATGGCACATTTAAAAGCAGACACCCCAGTCGAAGGTCGTTTTGAGCTAGCTAGCTCATCTGGGTCAGTAAAAATTGACATTACAGATAGCAGCGGACGCCTAGTGCGAGAAATAGGGATGGGGGAGAAATCATCAGGTGGGCATGACTTTACTTGGGATGGAAAAGACGCTCTTGGTGAACAACTTCCATCTGGCCAGTACAACATAGCTATTTCCGCCGCGAGTGGAGATTCTTTCGTTGGTGTATCAACATTGCTGTCTCGCAAAATAGATTCTGTCGAATTTGGTAACGAGGGTGATGTACAACTCAATACAGTCGACGGTGAAGCGATCACGCTTGAGCAAGTGAAACAAATTAGGCAATCCGTTGTTGCAAACTAAAACTAAATTAGTTCTAAATTTAAACAAATAAATACTGGAAAAAAAATGACAACTGAAATCGCACTTACAGGTTTAAACGCAGCCTCGGCGCAATTGGATGTAATATCAAATAACATAGCCAATAATGCCACTACCGGCTTTAAACGCTCACGAGCAGAATTTGCCGATATCTTTGCCCAGAGTACACTAGGCTACTCGGAGGTTTCAATTGGACAAGGCGTTAGTACCACAGCCATTAAACAAGATTTTACCCAAGGCGATCTAAGTTTCACTAATAACAATTTGGATATCGCCATTTCAGGTGAAGGCATGTTTAGAGTAACGGATGGCAACACGCCCTATTACACTCGTTCAGGTACATTCGGCCTAGATCCCGATGGATATATCGTTAACAACCAAGGTGGCCGCCTTACAGGGTATCCAGCCGATGAAAACAACGAAATTCTACCTCTCACAAATGACTTAAAGTTGGATTTCTCTGAGCTATCACCGAGACCTACAACAGGTATGGAACTAACTCTCAACCTCGACGCCACCGCTGAGGTGTTACCAGCCTTTGACATAACAGATCCATCTACAATTAATTATTCAACATCGGTGAGCGTGTATGACTCACTAGGCACGCCTCAAGTCGCGTCAATTTACTTTCACAAAGATACGCCCAATTCTTGGTCTGCATTCACCTACATTGACGATGTTGAAGTAAGTCAACCCGGTGGTGATGAAATCACCTTTACCGATGACGGCGAAATTGATACGGTAAATGGTGCACCCGGTAGCGAAATAACAACTAGCGCTTTTAACCCATCATCTGGCGGTGCTCCAATGTCAGTTGATATCGACTTTGGTAACACAACACAGTTTGATAATCCATTTGGGGTGAACAAAATATCGCAGGATGGCTATGCCGCTGGGCGGTTAGATAATTTCGATATTGACGCAGACGGTGTCATATTTGGTCGATTTACTAATAGCCAAGCGAAAATCATGGGCCAAATAACCTTAACAAAATTTGCGAATACTCAAGGCTTGCAGCAAATAGGAGACAGCAGTTGGGCTGAGTCTTATTCTTCAGGCGAGCCTATCACCGGTATTCCAGGTGGTGGCACCCTTGGCACATTACAATCGGGCGCAATAGAATCTTCCAATGTTGATATTACGCAGGAGCTGGTTTCTATGATCGGCGCCCAACGTAGCTTCCAAGCTAATGCACAGGTCATCAGCACAGGCGACACGCTGACTCAAACTGTCATTAATATCAAGCGGTAATTGACATAGCGTAAGCAAGGAAATAACTGATGGATAAGTTGGTTTATTTATCAATGTCTGGTGCACGCCAGACATTGATCGAGCAAAGCACTAATAACCATAACCTGGCCAATGTAAATACGACAGGGTTTAAAGCGCAAATGGATGCATTCCAAGCTGTACCGGTATATGGCCCAGGCCATCCGGATCGCGCTTATACCCAAACAAACCACGTTGGGGCAAGCCATGTACAAGGCAACATTATTAGAACTGGAAACCCGCTGGATATTGCTATAGACGGTGATGGTTTTATCGCAGTACAAGACGTTGATGGCAATGAAGCCTATACACGAGCTGGGGATTTAAAAATTACGGCGGAAGGCCTTTTACAAACCTCCAACGGTAACCTCGTACTTGGAAATGGTGGGCCAATTAGCCTTTCTCCTTATGATGAAATATCTATTGGCAAGGATGGAACAATAACCATTAGACCGCTAGGGCAAGGCCAAGCTGAATTAGCAGTGATCGATCGCATCAAACTCGTTAACCCCGAAACCGAAACTTTAAAACGTAATGAGCGAGGTTTGTTTGTCAGTGACGAAGGTATCGAAGAAGCCGACGGTAGTGTGCAAATCGAATCCGGTGCTATCGAATCCAGTAACGTGAATAGCGTTCAAGCCCTGGTCACGATGATAGAGCTTTCACGTCAATTCGAAACTCAAATAAAAATGATGGGCATTGCGGAAGAAAACGATGCCGCGGCCAGCAAATTACTACAAGCAAGTTAATTTGAGTAACGGTTTTGTAAACACCGACACTCCAAAATTACGCTTTGAAGGGAAATATAAGTTATGAACGGTGCACTATGGGCAGCAAAGACAGGGCTTGACGCACAACAAACGCGCATGCAAGTTATATCAAACAACCTTGCGAACACAAACACAACTGGATTTAAACGAGACCGGGCTGTATTTCAGGATCTCCTGTATCAGACTATGCGCCAACCCGGAGCTCAGTCCTCTCAAAATACACAACTACCCTCAGGATTAAGCGTTGGTACTGGTGTACGCGTTGTATCAACAGAGAAACTGTTTATACAAGGTAATCTTGCGCGTACCGAAGATGCGCTTGATCTAGCCATTCAGGGCCGAGGATTCTTCGAAGTACTAAAACCCGATGGCGGATTGGCCTATACACGAGATGGTTCTTTCCAACTTGATTCTCAAGGGCAAATGGTCAATGCCAGTGGCTACGTTCTACAACCCGGCATTTCAGTTCCACAAAATGCACAAAGCCTCACTATAGGTGAAGACGGCATAGTCACTGTCCAGCTTCCCGGGGTTAGCGCAGGCACACAAATAGGTTCAGTAACACTGACCGACTTCATGAACCCAGCAGGTTTACAAGCCATAGGGGGAAACCTTTTTAACGAGACAGCGGCAAGTGGTGCTCCAATACAAGGCACGGCAGGAGTCGGTGGCTTGGGTTCACTGATACAGGGATCCGTGGAGACATCAAATGTCAATATCGTAGAGGAGTTAGTTAGCATGATAGAAACTCAACGTGCTTACGAAATCAGTTCTAAAGCGATATCGACAACCGATGGCATGCTGCAATACATCAACAACAACTTGTAAGGCAATGGTTATGTTGATTAACATCTTTCATTGTTTTTGCCAACAGTCGCATTTCATGGCGCGTAGCGTGCCGAGGGTCGGTTTCGCAATGTTTGTTTTGAGTGCCATCAGCGCTTGCAAAACAGTGCCAGTTCAAACAAGCGAACCTCCCCCTGTAATCAGGGCCGCAGAAGTCACTCCCACGGTCGTTGATGGGTCAATTTACAACACCAACAATAATCGCTTCCTGTTTGAAGATGTACGGGCACGGCGCGTTGGAGACGTCATCAACGTCGTGCTGGAAGAGCGTACAGATGCAACAAAAGCAGCTTCTACTTCAACAAACAAGGGATCGGGAATAAACATCCCTGGCCCTACCCTGTTTGGCGGTCCGGTTACGTTGTCAGGTAAAGAGATTTTATCAGCCGACGTGTCATCACAAAGCGATTTTTCCGGCCAAGCTGATAGCAGCCAAAGCAATCGACTTAGTGGCAGTGTTGCAGTCACTATTTCGCACAAATTGGCTAATGGCAACCTATGGATACAAGGCCAAAAAACCTTAACATTAAATCAGGGAAGCGAAATTGTAAAAGTATCAGGGCAAATACGGCCCACCGATATCGCACCCGATAACTCTGTGCATTCATCTAAAATTGCCGATGCGCAAATTACTTACGGCGGTACTGGTCTTTTGGCTGACGCTAACACTGCCGGCTGGCTAACACGCGTATTTCACAGCCCACTATGGCCATTCTAGGATTGAATAATAATGAAATCTAAATACGCCTATTTTGTCCGTGCGCTGCTGTGCCTTACGGCAATCCTTACACCAATAAATGCTAAAGCAGAGCGTATCAAGGACCTGACCAGTATAGCAGGCATGAGAGACAATCCTCTTTTAGGATATGGACTCGTGGTCGGCTTAGACGGTACAGGCGATCAAACTAGCCAAGTGGGATTCACGGAACAAAGTTTGCGGAGCATGCTTACCCAGTACGGCGTAACCATCCCCCCTGACATTAAATTACAGCCTAAGAATGTAGCCGCGGTATCAATTCACGCTGTACTGCCTCCATTTACTAAACCAGGCCAGACAATAGATATTACAGTTTCCTCCTTAGGTAATTCAAAGTCACTACGTGGCGGTAGTTTGCTTATGTCCCCACTACGAGGTGCAGATGGTGAGGTATACGCTATTGCTCAGGGGAATCTAGCTGTTGGTGGCTTAGGAATAGCGGGTGCCGATGGCTCATCAGTTTCGATTAATGTACCCAGTGTTGGCCGAATACCAAATGGCGCAAGTGTTGAACGAACAGTTCCAAACCCATTTACGGACAGTAAACAAGTTATCTTTAATCTTCATCAAGCCGACTTCACTACTGCTCACCGAGTTGTTGAAGCCATAAATTCGTATCTGGATATGAGCGCAGCAGTCGCCTTAGATGCCGTATCTATCTCAGTAAGAGCACCTAAAGACCTCTCTCAAAAAGTCACATTTACCGGCTTACTGCAAGAGCTAAACGTGGATCCTGGCCAAGGATCGGGAAAGATCATTGTTAATTCACGTACTGGCACGATCGTTATTGGTAGCAATGTTACTGTCGGACCTGCTGCAGTCACACATGGCAGCCTCTCTGTCACTATTACTGAAGATACTTTGGTTAACCAGCCGCAACCACTAAGCGAAGGCCAAACAGTCGTAGCACCAGAGTCCAAAATCGCAGTTACGCAAGAGGATAGCCGCATGTTCGAACTTGGTAGAGGCACGACGTTATCAGAAATAGTACAAGCAATAAATAATGTTGGTGCAGCACCAGGTGACCTAGTAGCCATTCTTGAAGCACTAAAGCAAGCGGGCGCTTTGAGAGCCCAGTTGATCATTATTTAGGATGAGTACATTAGCGTCCACAGGTATTCCTCTTGATTCGCTCAATGCTATGCGACCCCATCAGGCGCGCGACGCTGCAATAGATAAGGAGCAATTAAAAACCTCCGAAGACACCGAGAAGGTCGCAAAAAAATTTGAAGCCTTATTGGTCCACAATATGCTCAAAGCAATGCGCAGTACGACCTTGGGCGATAAACCTTCTAACGAGCGTGCGATGTATGACGACATGTTTGACAAGGAGTTGGCAAGTAAATTATCTGAATCCGGCGGACTAGGTATCGCAACTGCTATCAGTAGGCAGCTCAACGCGCAGCTTGGAATCGATGCTAATCAGTCTCACGGTCAAGTGTCAGAGTTTGATAAAAGTATGCAGAATTTGTCAAACCATCCAAACACTTTGGCACGTAACGGCAAACTAAGCTCCGCAGTAGACAATATTAGCCACTACAAAGCGTTAATGAATGAGGCAGATTCAGTCAATCAATTACAGTCATCTCCGTATGGCTCAATCAGTAGCGATTCTCTTAGATCAGTAGCAAATGCAGATGAACTCCCCCTAGGGGAAACCAAAAGACAATTTATCGAGTCTTTGCTACCTGACGCTAAACGAAGTGCCGCTCGCCTGGGAATTGAACCCAATATAGTAGTCGCTATTGCAGCATTGGAAACCGGTTGGGGAAAGCATGTCATTAAAGATTCAAATGGCGCTAGCTCACATAACCTATTTGGTATAAAGGCACATGGCAAAACAACACCATACACAATGCACAAAACAACTGAGTATATAAATAATCAAGCAATCACTGTCGACGAACCATTTAGACGTTATCAAAATCACTCCTACGCAGTTAACGATTTTGCTGACTTCTTATTGACTAATCCTCGATACGAAAATGCACTTGATGCTGGCGCTGATAACCATTCTTTCTTGCATGAATTACAGCGCGCAGGTTACGCAACCGACCCCGAGTACGCTAACAAGGCTATCGAAATACTGAGACAAATAGAAACAATTCAACAGAGCCCAGCGTTGTGACCGATCTTCTTAGAAATGGTAGCAATAGCTTGCAGGCGTTCCAGCGAGCATTGACCACTACATCGCATAATATCGCGAACCTAAATACAGAGGGATACTCTCGCCAACGAGTTGAACTAGAAGCAGTTTCGCCATCAAAAACATCAAATGGATTTGTTGGCAATGGTGTGCGCGCTGTTGGAGTCGAGCGGCTGCACGACCAATTTGCTGTAGCTCAGATAATACAATCAACAAGCGCCCACGCTCACCAGGATACGCAATACCAGCTTACCAGCCGCATTGACAACTTGGTCGCTGACGACGCATTAAGTTTAACACCAGTATTAAATGACTTCTTTACAGCTATCGAAGATGTCAATAGTAACCCATCATCCAGTGCCGCCAGAGAGATATTTTTAAGTAGCACAGAAGGCGTAGCGTCCCGCCTGCAAGCGTTACAGTCTCAGCTAGACAACTCCCAAGAAGAAGTCAATCTACGCACTAATGCCGCTGTTAATGAAATCAATCAATATGCCACCGAAGTTGCTGAGCTAAATCAGCGAATTATATCCACCGGGTTTCATAGCGGCGGTACTGAAGTAAATGATTTACTCGATAAACGTGATCTGCTCATCAAAAAAATATCTGAATTCGTTGATATCACAAAACTAGAACAGGACGACGGTTCAGCAAGCATTTTTATGGGCAATGGTGTTGGCTTAGTCATTGGCGGTCACGTAAGTGAGCTACGTACAACCGCGAATTCATTATCATCAGATCAGACGCAAATAGAAATTTCGTATGGCAACTCATGGCAGAATGTGACACCTCGCCTGAGTGGAGGCGTCATTGGTGGCTTACTAGAATTTCAAAACCAAACTTTAAAACCCAGCATGAATGAACTAGGGCTTATTGCTCTTCAGTTTGCTAACAGCATGAACACTCAAAATGCACAAGGCGTTGATTTAAATGGCAACCCCGGCTCGGACATGTTTAGCGTTTCAGAGCCAAATGTTACGGCTAATGATCAAAACAGCGGCTCCGCAACCATTTCATCTACGTTTACAGATATATCACAAGTAGAGGCTACCGAATATGATGTGCAGTACACGGGTACCGACTTCTTAATCACGAGGCTAAGCGATCAAACGCAGACAAGTAGCACAATGCCACTAACGCTCGATGGCATGCAAATCAGCTTTTCTGGCGTGCCAGCTAGTGGAGACACATTTAGAATTTCGCCGGTTCGACGCGCGGCCGCCGGTATAGAGAGCGTGCTCAACAATGCAGATTCTTTGGCCTTATCCAGCCCAATAAGTAGTTCGGGTGACGTCAGTAACCTAAGTGACGCAAGCGTCAGTGACCCACAGGTTAACGACATCGACAACCCAGCGTTGCAAAACAACGTTGATATTCGTTTTAACACCGACACAACTTTCGATTTAGTCGATGGCAACACCGGTACCGTTTTGTCGGCTGGCAACACTTACGCGCCAAATACGGCAATTAGCTATAACGGTTGGCAAGTAAACATTGACGGTGCTCCTCAAGCGGGCGACGAATTTTCCATTCAAGCAAACAATACAGCCCAAGGTAACAACAGTAACGGGCTTGCGATAGCAGCCTTACAAATTTCTCCTGAAATGACTGGAGGCACATCGTTCAATGATGCCTATAGCACTTTGGTTTCGCGCGTGGGTGGTCAAACTCGATCCTCTCAAACACGAAGTGAAGCGCTCGATCATATTCGATTAGATGCCATAGAACGACAGCAATCGGTGTCGGGGGTTAATTTGGATGAAGAGGCTATAAATTTAACGCGCTATGAGCAGTCTTATCAGGCTTCAGCGCAAATCATTTCCACGGCAGATACTATTTTCCAGACAATGCTAGGCGTGGTAGCCAGGTAGGTATGAGAATATCAAGTAATCAAATAACATCTCGTGCATCTGCAGAGATGATGCAGCGTCAAGTTGACATCGCTAAATATCAAGAACAGATCACGACAGGCAAACGTGTTAATGATCCATCGGATGACCCTGCCGCAGCTGGTCAACTGCTCGGGCTTGAGGAAGCTACTAGCCGCTTAGAGCAATTTAATCGGAATTCAATCGCTGCGGAGTCACGATTAGGACTCGAAGAAACTGCAATCGCTTCAGCATCCGAAACACTAATGCGAATTCGTGAGCTAGCCTTATCAGCGAACAGCGGAGCGGTAGATGACGTGGCCCGCTCTGCTATTGAGGCTGAGTTAGTGCAGCTAAGCGATGAACTTTATAATACAGCCAACATCCGTGATGCCAACGGAGACTTTTTGTTTAGTGGTAGCAATGTCAGTACTAAACCTTTTCATCGGCAAGTTCCAGTGAACTATGCAGGAAGCGACGAAAACAATCATTTGTCGATTGGCCTAGGACGACAAATTCAACTGGGTGACTCAGGCGCAGATGTATTCCAAAGAGTTAGAAACGGCAACGGTACATTTCAAACATCGATGGCATCGGCAAACACCGGCAATGCAATAGTTTCTGCCGGAAGCGTGACGGATCTTAGCAACTATAGCAATTCACAATTTGAAATAACTTTCACCTCCCCTACTACGTTTGATATAAACGACACAGATACAGGCACTGTTTTGCAATCTGGTCTTAACTACCAAAGCGGCGAAGCTATAGAATTCGAAGGGCATAGTATCAACATCACCGGGGAGCCGGATACTGGCGACGCGTTTGTTATACGTCCGAGTGAGAATCAAGATATATTCTCTATGGTTAATGATTTTACCCTTGCGATGCAAAACTCACCCGTGACATCTGCAGAAAAAGCCAATCAGCAACAGAGCTTTAACTCAGTACTCGTTAATCTAGACCAAGCCTTAAGTCATTTAAGCACCAAACGCAGCGCGGTTGGCGCACGGCTCAACACTATCGACTCTGCACGTAACGAAAACGAAGCAGTTAACATTCAGTTAAACCAAACTGTGTCTGACTTAGAAAATGCCGACCTCACAGATAGCGTAATTCAACTGCAAAACAACATCAACTCATTAGAAGCTCTCCAACAATCCTATGCTCGTGTTGAAAATATGTCCTTGTTCAACTTTATTTGAAGCAAAGTATGAAATACATCTCTAAGGATATTATTTCGTATCCCGATAACAGGGGTGTATGGGCAGTAGTCGTTTATTAAGCGCTACTCTTAGGAAAAGGTGCCACATGCCTCGAAAACATG
Organism: uncultured Granulosicoccaceae bacterium; assembly: GCA_937958675.1. Classification (GTDB taxonomy): domain Bacteria; phylum Pseudomonadota; class Gammaproteobacteria; order Granulosicoccales; family Granulosicoccaceae; genus Granulosicoccus. The sequence continues at coordinate 703 of CALGND010000067.1, read as the reverse complement.
GATCAATCTTAATAGGATAGATTAATGGCACAAACTATAAATACAAACGTAATGTCGTTGACGGCGCAGAGAAATCTGAATGTGTCTCAATCGACATTGGCTACCTCCATGGAACGCCTATCCTCAGGACTTCGAGTCAATAGTGCGCGGGACGATGCTGCGGGTCTTGCGATTGCAGAACGAATGAATACGCAAGTCCGTGGAATGAATGTCGCGATGCGAAATGCCAACGACGGCATCTCCTTAGCTCAAACTGCTGAAGGCGGCTTGGCAGAAGTCAGTAATATGATGCAACGTATGCGTGAACTTGCTGTGCAATCCGCAAACGGTACCAACAGTGCTTCGGATCGCGCAAATCTAGACGCAGAATATCAAGCACTTAATCTCGAGATTGGCCGTATAGCCGAAGTAACCGCATTTAACGGAAATGCCATAATTGGTACAGATGCTGACACTTATACGTTTCAAGTGGGTGCAAATTCGGGCGAAACTCTCAATATCGACACTGTAGCTGTTGCGGCGGTGGGTGGAGATGTACTAGATGCAGCAAACTCAACTGCCGCATTGGACGCTATAGATACAGCACTCGAAACTGTCACAAGCCAACGTGCTGCCTACGGTGCTGTTCAGAGTCGTTTCGATAGTGCAATCAACAACCTTGCAGTTGGTATGGAAAATCAGGCAGCGGCTCGTGGTCGAATCA
>CALGND010000066.1 GCA_937958675.1 uncultured Granulosicoccaceae bacterium | reverse complement strand
TCCCTTAGACGCCTTATACAGAGCAACACTAGGTGGTGCTACCGCTTTAGACTTAGACAATCATATTGGCAACTTTGCCTCCAACAAGGAAGCTGATTTTGTCGTGCTAGACCCAGAAGCCACACCATTACTAAAACGACGAAACAGCAATACCAAACACTGGCAAGACCAACTGTTCGCCTTATTGATGTTAGGCGATGATCGCGCCGTGTACGACACTTACATCATGGGTCAATCGGTCAAACTCAAATCTCGAGCCTGACTACTGCTTAGTCTGACGACACACCTAAGCGAGCCTGCAGCTTAGGGCTGGTAGTGGTGTATTGCGTGTGGATTTTTGTATCGGGCTCAAACTGCTGCAATATTGCATGAGCCGCCATTGCGTTTTCATGAAAGCCGCTTAATATAAGTTTCTTTTTACCTTTATAGGTATTGATATCACCCACGGCATAGATACCCGGCACGCTAGTTTCGAATGTCGACAAATCAACAGTGAGCGCTTTTTTCTCGATTTGCATACCCCAGTTTTCAACCGGACCAAGCTTTGGCGATAATCCAAAAAATACCAATAGATGATCGACATCAACCCATTTTTCTGTTTTGTTTTCATCACGCAATACAAACTTTACCTGCTTCAGCGTGTCATCTTCTGCTTTGTACTCTTTAAGCGCACCAAGCAACACACTGACTTTTCCCTGCTCGCTTAAGTCCATAAGCTTGTCCACAGAGGCTTTCGCTGCTCGAAATTTTTCGGTTCGATTAACTACGGTTAAACTAGCAGCTTGATCGGCAAGGGCTAAGGCCCAATCAATGGCTGAGTCGCCACCACCTAAAATAACCAGATGCTTACCGTGATGTTGTTCAGGCTTTCGCACTCGATAGAACAATTGCGTATTTTCAAAGCGGTCCATTCCCTCCACTCTTACCTTGACTGGCGTAAATGACCCAGCTCCAGCCGCTATCACCACTGCTCGACAGTTGATTTGCAAACCGTCTTCGGTGGTCACAGAAAAATCGCTATCGCCATTTTTTTTAACATCACTAACGGCTTGATTAAAATGAAATACCGGATCAAAGGGTTCTATTTGTTTTAGAAGACGATCAGTTAGCTCTTGTCCGGTACAAATCGGAATAGCGGGGATATCGTAAATGGGCTTGTCTGGATAGAGCTCTGCGCACTGACCTCCAGCGTGAGGCAAAGCATCAATTAGATGCGCATTGATGCCATGCAAGCCTAATTCAAATACTTGGAACAAACCCACCGGGCCTGCACCAATAATGACAACGTCAGTACTGACTGTCATAGACGCGCATCCTTCTTGATATTCGAGCTGTACAAAATTGTACGATGCGTCAACTATACCGTGTATTTACAAACCGTGTAACGCACAAGGCCCGCATTCGCGGGCCTTGTAGTAAATCGATTTTTTCGCCAGCAAATAAGTGCCGGCAATGTTTACATAAAGTGTCGGTAACCGATGCCAAAATGGATATCGTCGATTAAGTCAACTCCGCCGAAAAGCTGACCTGACTGCATTGGTAATACAAGGCCAAAGCCCAGCAGAAACTCAGTTTCACTATCAACACTGTTGATACCGCCATTTGCGTACCATTGCAGATCAGGGTTACTACCAATGCCGTTGCGACCACTAACAATTCCCTCTAGCGACAGAATATTAAAGTCAATATCGCCGCCAGCCATGTGGAAACTAGCCTTTACCGCAGTATCAGCAGTGTCTAGCATGTCTTGGAGCATGTAGAAAGCGCCAACACCAAAGCTGAATCCATCGACATCACCGCCGACGCTCTGCCCAAATATGGTGAAGCTGGGGATAGAAATCTCCATTGAACCCGCATCAGCGAAAGCCATTAGATCCGGATTTATGCGGTGGTTGTATCTTGCACCAACGTATCGATAATCAGCGCCGCCGAATTCACCGAAATCGATTCCTAATTCAATAGAGGAATCGGGTAATTTATTTAAATCAGCAGAACGCCCGTTAAGCAAGCCACCAATCTCGGCTGTAGCTACAGTGCTCACGAATAGCAGCAGAACTGCAGGAATTACTTTTTGTAAGATCATATTCCATTCACCTTAGGAGTTGGGTTGTACGCAAATAAGACGTATTTTGTGTTCATCAGCTTGTGTTCGCTGTTATCTATTACGCCACTTGGTAGCCAATTATAGATGACATATCAGCCATCCGCCGGGTATTGTCTGCTAAATTTTGATCAAAAAAGATCAAATTTTAGTTAAACACCTGCTCACGTGTGGCAAGAAACTCAACATCAGGCCATCGTTCTGTGGCCATCTGTAAATTGACGCGAGTTGGCGCTAAGTAAACAAGCTCATCGGCGTGATCAAATGCAAGTTGGATATCCAGCTTCTTACGAAAATCTGCCAACATCTTATCGTCGCTACATCTTATCCAACGCGCCTGCTGCACAGCCACCGTTTCGAATTGACATTCAACCTTGTATTCATCGCGTAGCCGTTGCGCAACCACTTCAAACTGCAGCACACCAACCGCACCCAATATCAAATCATTACTGACAATTGGCTTAAATAACTGAGTCGCCCCTTCCTCACACAATTGACCTAAGCCTTTTTGCAAGGCTTTCATCTTTAGAGGGTCTTTAAGCACTGCACGTCTAAATAGTTCAGGCGCAAAATTTGGTATACCCGTAAATATGAGCTCTTCGCCCGCGGTAAAGGTGTCGCCGATACGAATCGTGCCGTGATTGTGCAAACCAATGATGTCGCCACTGTATGCCTCTTCAACATGCCCACGATCAGACGCCATAAACGTTAGCGCGTCACTAAAGCGCACATCTTTGCCGATACGCACATGTTTAGCCTTCATAGACTTGGTGTACTTACCCGAACAGATACGCACAAATGCAACACGATCTCGGTGCTGCGGATCCATATTGGCTTGGATCTTAAACGCAAAACCTGTGAAGGTTTCTTCGCTGGGAAGCACTTCGCGGCTAACCGTTGTACGTGGTTGAGGCGCTGGCGCATAATCAACAAAATCATCTAGCAATTCTGCAATACCAAAGTTATTGATAGCAGAACCAAAAAATACTGGCGTTAGATCACCGGCAAGGTACGCTTCTTTATCAAACTCATGACAAGCACCTTGCACCAGCTCCAGCTCCTCTCGAAACTCTGCAGCCATATCGCCAAGAATCTCATCAAGCTTAGGGTTGTTTATACCTTCAACCACTTCGCCCTCTAGCATCTTGCCACCGTGAGTTGCTGAGAAAAAATGTACAGTGTCGCGGCGCAGATGATAGACGCCCTTAAAACGCTTGCCCATACCAATTGGCCATGTAATCGGCGCGCAGCGGATGTTAAGCATTTTTTCTACTTCATCCATTAACTCAATCGGGTCACGACCTTCACGATCTAGTTTATTGATAAACGTCATAACTGGCGTAGTGCGCAAGCGGCAAACGTCCATTAATTTTTCGGTACGCGCTTCAACACCTTTTGCAACGTCAATAACCATCAATGCTGAATCAACTGCCGTTAGGGTGCGATAGGTATCTTCAGAGAAATCTTCGTGTCCCGGTGTATCAAGTAAATTGATAATGTGATCTTTATACGGAAATTGCATCACAGAGGAGGTAACCGAGATGCCACGTTCTTGCTCCATCTTCATCCAATCCGATGTAGCATGTCGCGCAGCTTTTCGCCCTTTTACTGTACCCGCCAATTGAATAGCGCCACCAAACAGTAAAAGCTTCTCAGTTAAGGTTGTTTTACCCGCATCTGGGTGCGAAATGATAGCGAACGTACGCCGCCTACCCACTTCACTTAAAAATTCGGCGTCAGCCATGATCATGTACCTGTAGATTCATACCTGTAAATGCAATGCCATCACGATAGCGTCTTCGCGCCCTTGCTTGGCATCATAGTAGTTTGGCCTACAACCGATTTCGTTGAAACCCATCCCTTCGTATAACTTCATGGCTCGTTTGTTAGACGGCCTAACCTCAAGAAACAATTCAGCAGCTTGTTGCGCTTCTGCCGAACGCATGGCAATCCTTAGTAACTGTAGTGCATAGCCTTTTGCTTGATAGGGCTTATCAATACAGATATTAAGTAAATGCGCCTCGTTAGCCACAATCTGTAAAACGTAGTAACCAATGAGCTCTCCATCGCGCAGAAACTTCATGCATTCGTAACCTGCAATAATACAATCCCGGATAATGCCTGGCGTCCAGCAATACTCGTAATTGCGTAATTCTATATCGTGAATAGTCTCGACATCATCGAGCACCATTGCGTGCACGCGCAACTCGCCACCCAAGTTGCTGCCAAGATTGCTCATGTCAGTTATGGTCTAACGAGGATCGTAATTTTTTAAGTGTCACCCAAGCGTGTCTCTTACGCAGGGGTTCTTCGCGGAGCTTGGCAAGTGTCGGTAAGCGCCAGCCATCTAAGGCACTATCAGTGGCAGCTTGAGACATCGGTATTGGATCGATTGTGTCTGCAGCGATTGCATCGCCGCCAAAATACATAAATCGTTTACGCGGGCTTTGGCATAGGCTCTGTAGACTTGCCGAAGGCCGCTCCGCTGACAGCACCGGCGCATCTTGCAATATTGCACAGCTACAGACCGACGCCTTAGACATACCAATGGCTCGCAACATGCCTTCAAGCAAGGCATCATCTTCCTTATTCAACGGCCAAGCACCACCGTCTTGAAGGTCGAATATGAGTAAAAGGGCTGATTTTGTGTCGCCAGATACCACCACGGCTTGATCATCCGACTGTTCCTTAGCTGTGATAGGAATGCCCGCAGTGGGACTCAAGGAGTTGACTGGAGATGAGGCTGGCTGCAACGAAGCGTCCGCCTGCTCAGCCAGTATTTGCGCATCCGCTGTACGGCGCACCCATGGTACTAGGCCAATAGCTTCCATGCATTGTATCTGACGCGAGTTATACATTATCAGGCGATGATATCAGGAAGGGTTGCGCGGTGATCGATTTCGTTTTCGCAAGCGCCGAAACAGCGTGTAAGCCGGCCCTGATAAGCCGTACGCCATAGATGCGATCAGAATCATCTTTGGTGGATCTACAGCTGTGATAACAAACAACATCAGCAGACCCAACAACATCGCAAACGGAACCTTCTTACTGTCGCCGAAATCTTTGAAGCTGTAATAGGTAAATGAACTCACCATTAACAAGCCACCCAATACGGTGACTAGCGCTACCAGCCAAACAATATCAGCGCCGGCGACATGAGCCTCCTCCGCCACCCATACAAGACTTGCCAAACATGCCGCGGCTGCCGGGCACGCTAAACCCTGAAAAAAACGTTTATCTGCAGTACCTACCGCCACATTAAATCGTGCTAAACGTAAACCACAACAGGCGGTAAATACAAAGGCAATTACCCAACTTAGCTGCCCGTATTGGGCCACGGTGAGACTGTTAAGTGACCAGGTGTACATCAGAATTGCAGGTGCCGCACCAAAAGACACCATATCTGCCATGCTGTCGTATTCGGCACCAAAGGCCGTTGTGGTGTTGGTCATTCTGGCAACACGACCATCGAATCCATCGAGGACCATCGCAACCAAAATTGCGATGGCAGCCGTTTCGTATCGGCCGCCAATCGATGCAATCATGCTGTAAAAACCAGCAAATAACGCACTGGTTGTAAACAGGTTTGGCAATAGATAAATGCCCCGCCCGCGATTTTGTCCGGTAACGTTACTCGGGCTCATCGTTCACTGCCTATTGTTAACGAGCTAACTATTTAGCTCGAATGCTTATGCATACTAACGCTCTTCCTACGGAACTACACTTTCAGGGATTTCTCGCCTCGAGCAATACCCGTAGCGCCTGACCTGACAACTTCGATAATATTTTCAGCGCCCAGAGTATCAAGAAACGCCGCGATCTTGTGATCATCGCCCGTTAGCTCGATAACATAGCTGGACTCGGTGACATCGAGAATGCGACCACGAAAAATATCGGTCATTCGCTTTAGCTCTTCTCGCCCCTCTCCGACGGCTCTAACCTTGACCATCATAATCTCACGTTCGATAAACTGCACTTCGGTAAGATCGGTCAATCGAACCACATCAACCAGCTTATTCAACTGTTTGATGATTTGCTCGATTCTTCTTTCTGAACCGATGGTGACAATTGTCATCCGAGACAGTGTAGGGTCATTGGTTGGCGCAACGGTAAGCGACTCGATATTGTAGCCACGTGCGCTGAACAAACCAGACACTCGCGACAACGCCCCCGACTCGTTCTCAAGTAAAACCGATATAACGTGACGCATTATGCCGGCTCCTTCCAAGGATTAAGGCGCATCTCATGATGCCCCTTACCCGCTTCTATCATCGGATAAACGTTTTCTGACTGATCCGTTATGAAGTCCATAAACACCGTACGATCAGTTAACGATAAGGCCTCTTTAATCGCATCATCAACATCGCCTGGCTTGTCGATACGCATACCCACGTGACCATAACTTTCAGCTAGCTTGACGAAGTCGGGCAAGGCATCCATGTAGGAATGCGAATAGCGCTTCTCGTAACCAAACTCCTGCCACTGCCTAACCATTCCCATATAGCGGTTATTCAGATTGATGATTTTGATCGGTGTGTTGTACTGCAAACAGGTAGAGAGTTCCTGTATGCACATTTGAATACTGGCCTCACCTGTTATACAAGCGACAGTTGCCTCTGGATGCGCTAACTGCACACCAATCGCCGAGGGCAAACCAAAACCCATCGTACCCAGGCCGCCAGAATTAATCCAACGACGAGGCTTATCAAAACCATAAAACTGGGCTGCCCACATTTGGTGCTGCCCGACATCGGATGTGATGTACGCATCACCTTTCGTGGCGCGCCATAGCGACTCAACAACCGCTTGCGGTTTGATTATATCGGCTGTTTTATCATAGCCTAGGCTATCTTCATCCTGCCATTTCTTAATTTGCGCCCACCACGAATCCAATTCAGCTTGTTCAGGCCTACGGCTTGATTCACGCACCAATGCGACCATAGCATCGAGGACTTGCGATACGTGTCCAACAATGGGCACATCAACCACAACGTTTTTAGATATGGACGCAGGATCAATATCCACGTGTACAATTTTGGCATACGGACAAAATTTTTCGATCTCGCCGGTAATTCGATCATCAAAACGCGCACCGATGGCAACAAGCACATCACATTCGTGCATTGCCATATTCGCTTCATAGGTGCCATGCATACCAAGCATGCCTATATTCTGCTTATCAGATGCTGGAAAGGCACCCAAGCCCATAAGTGTTTGGGTAATTGGAAAGCCCAACTCACGAGTGAGCGCACACAACTGCTCCGAGGCATCTCCAAGCACTACACCGCCCCCTGAATAAATCATCGGGCGCTTGGCACTAAGAATTAGATCTACCGCTTTTCGAATTTGACCAGGGTGACCCAGCTCCGGTGGACTATACGAACGCATTTCTACATGATCAGGGTACTCAAACGGCACTTTGATATCTGGCGTCGTGAGATCTTTTGGTATATCAACTAACACGGGGCCAGGTCGACCAGAGGTCGCTACGTGAAATGCTTTTTTAATGGTGCTGGCAAAGTTTTCGAGTGAGTCGACTAGAAAGTTATGCTTTACGCACGGCCTAGTGATACCCACACAATCCACTTCTTGAAAAGCATCACTACCGATGAGCCGGCTCGGCACTTGGCCCGAGATGACAACCATTGGAATCGAGTCCAGAAACGCCGTCGCGATACCGGTTACTGCGTTAGTAGCACCAGGACCAGAGGTAACCAACACGACACCTGGCTTACCAGTTGAACGCGCATAGCCATCTGCTGCGTGCGTGGCGGCTTGTTCGTGCCGCACCAAAATATGTTTCACTGAATTTTGCTGATAGAGCGCGTCATAGATATGCAGCACTGCACCACCGGGGTAGCCAAATATATATTCAACACCCTCTTCTTTGAGGGCCTCCATCAGCACCTCACCACCAGATAATTCCACGTTACTCGCCTCGTTTTTTTTTGCAAATAATGCACTGACGACCTTGCGTCAGACAAAAATTATAGGGACAGCCAACTCGCCGAAGCAATGCCGGATGCCGTGTTTTTACGTCCGAGGTGGAGCCAAGGTAGCGCGTCGGTGCAAAGGAAGCGGTGTGGTGCCCGCCGGAAGATCGCGCGAATGGGTGATCGCGGCGCTGCGCCGACTACCTTGGAGCCAGATTGTGTCTTGCCCCTGAATGGTTCAAGTATAACCAATCACAAGGTTTACGGGTACGTCATGACTCGTATGAATTCAAGGCAAAAAAGGCTGCTTCCACGTGGTAAATTGGCATAAACCACGCTTGTAACAACATACAGGATCTAACACCAGCGCCCTTTGCCGCTCATGCGGCGCTGCAACTACTTATTCATGTCGCAAAACAACAGTAAATCAACACCTCACAAACGGCATCTTTGTTGGCGGCGGCGGTGTGCGGCTGTGTTTTGTGGACTACTGCTCAGTGCAATGGCGGCACTAACACTGGCACAGCAAAACCTACCCAATATGGGCGAACCTGCCGACAGTACATTGTCACCCTTGCAAGAACGAGCGATGGGCGCTGGGTTCATGCGCCAGATTCGCGCATCCGTGCCTCTGATCAATGATGTGCAGCTGCAGGAATACATACAGAATTTAGGCAATCGCCTTGCCTTGGCCTCAGGCAAAACAGCCAATACCCAGTTCACCTTCTTCATTGTAAAAGACAAAGCTATCAATGCTTTTGCGATACCTGGTGGTTACGTAGGGGTGAATGTTGGGCTTATCGACGCCATGGATCTCGAAGGGCAGCTCGCAGCGGTTATGGCGCACGAGGTCGCACACGTCACTCAGCGTCATCACGCTCGATCCTTTGCCTTGGGCGCGAGAAACAATATGAGCGCGGCGGCGGCAATACTGGCTGCAATTGTTATTGGCCAGGCATCACCTCAAGCTGGCCAAGCGGCTTTAGCCGCAGGCCTGGCAGCAACACAACAGTCACAAGTGAACTTTACCCGGGCCAACGAAGTTGAAGCGGATCGAATAGGCATAGAGATACTTGCTAACGCACAGTACAGCGCCAGTGGCATGGCTGAATCGTTTTCAATTTTGCGCCGTAAAAACCGTCTTAATACATCAGCTGGCGCACTAGAATATTTACGCACTCACCCACTAGACAACAATCGTATTGCAGAAGCGCGCGACCGAGCAAATTCGCAATCGACTTTCGAAAAGCGCCAACAAGTAGACTATCAATTATTTAAAGCACGCCTTGCGGTGCTAACTGAGAAAAACTCCAGCCAACTGGTACGACGTTTTAAAGCAAGCTTCAACAACCAAGCAAACATCGTCAACACCTACGGTCTAAGCCTCATAATGTTGCGCGAAAATCGACTCGACCAATCAAAACGCTATATGGAAGAACTCAAAAAGCTCACAGGCGAGCATTTCATAACGCAATTACTGGAAGCGGATCTCCTGTTAGCGCAAAACAAATATCAACAAGCTTCAAACATACTGCAGTCGCAAATAGAGCTGCACCCGGATCGTTATTCGGCAGTGGAGAAACAAATTACTTCGCTAGTGCGAAAACGTAAGCACAGTGACGCCAAAAACCTTGCTAAACAATATTTACGCAGTGTTGACCAACCCAACCCTCTCGCCTGGCGAGAGCTTGCAAGCATTCAAGAGCAACTAGGCGATCAAGCCGCTAGCCACGAATCCCTTGCACAGTACTTTATTGGTTTGAACGAGCTATACAGAGCACAAAGCCAGCTAAAGCTGGCTTTACGCTACGTAGAAACTGCATCGCAAGACGAACTGCGATTGCAAGCCAGCCTAAAAAATCTTCTAGACCGACCTTAAAGGCGGGAACTAATTTGGCAGTTGCGGCCCTGCAGCTACCAAGGCTTTACCGCTTTCAGTATCAGTGTACTGCTCAAAGTTATCAATAAACAAGCCCGCTAACTTTTGAGCGCGCTCACTCCACTGCGCCTGGTCTTCATACGTTTTACGTGGGTCAAGCAGGCTTGAGTCGATATCGCCTAGTGATGTGGGGACAGCTAAGTTGAAATAGGGCACCACTGTCGTATCACTATCATCAATTGAACCATCAAGAATGGCATTGATAATGGCTCGTGTAGCTTTTAGGGAAATACGATTTCCAGAGCCATTCCAACCGGTGTTAACCAAGTAGGCACGTGCGTTGGATGCAACCATTCGCTTGTTGAGCTCTTCCGCGTACTTAGTGGGGTGCAGGCTCAAAAACGCCTTACCAAAGCACGCAGAAAATGTTGGCTGAGCTTCAGATACACCAACCTCAGTACCTGCAAGCTTTGCAGTAAATCCAGATAAAAAGTGATATTGGGTTTGCTCTGCAGTCAACACTGATACTGCGGGCAACACACCAAAGGCATCAGCAGACAAGAAGATTACCCGCTCGGCATGCCCAGCACGCGAGATCGGTTTTACAATGTTCTCTATGTGATTAATCGGATATGAAACACGGGCGTTTTGAGTTTTGCTGCCATCATCGAAATCGATTTCACCGTCGTCTTTGATAACAACGTTTTCTAACAATGCATTGCGGCGAATAGCGCCGTAAATTTCGGGCTCGGCATCGGCGCTTAGGTTTATTGTCTTAGCATAACAACCACCTTCAAAATTAAAGACACCATCATCGTCCCAGCCGTGTTCATCATCACCAATAAGCTTACGAACAGGGTCTGTTGATAAAGTTGTCTTACCAGTACCCGACAAACCAAAAAACACTGCGGTGTCACCGTCTTTGCCAACGTTAGCAGAGCAATGCATTGATGCAATGCCTTGTAAAGGCAGCAGGAAGTTCATATAGCCAAACATGCCTTTCTTCATCTCACCGCCATACCAAGTGCCGCCGATAAGTTGCATCTTTTCAGTGAAATTAAAAACGCAAAAGTTCTCTGAGTTCAATTCATGATTTTGCCAATCTGGATTAGTCGCTTTAGCGGCATTCATAACAACAAAATCAGGCTCAAAGCTAGCCAGCTCGGCAAGTGAGGGTTGGATAAACATGTTGGTCACGAAGTGTGCTTGCCAAGCGACTTCAGTCACAAAGCGGACCGCTATGCGAGTACCTACGTTGGCACCACAATAGGCGTCCACAACAAACAGGCGTTTGCCGGAAAGCTGCGTAGCCGTTAATACCTTTAGATCATCCCAAACTTCCTGGCTGATCGGTTTGTTGTCGTTTGAGCCCTGCTCTGACCACCAAAGTGTGTCGCGAGTAAGGTCATCCTTCACGATGAACTTATCTTTTGGACTTCTGCCTGTAAAAGCACCTGTATCAACAGCCACAGCACCGCTATTGTTAGGCAGCGCACGCTCAAAGCCTTCAAGGCCAGGCGCAGTCTCTTCTTTATAGAGTTGTTCGTAGCTGGGGTTGTAGATAACTTCACGTACGCTGGTAATTCCGTATGAAGTCAAATCCAGTCCGCCTGTCAAAAGTGTGGCTGACACAGTCATCGTGCTCTCCGTATTGCTGTTTTAGACGTTATGTTTGTCTGTCAAGGAGCGAGACTATACGACACTCGCAGGCTATTGAAAACGTGCATTTTTCTCATATCGGCAGGATAAATATTATCTTCTCACCAGCACTACAAATTATGTAATTTAGCTACTCATTTTTGTGAGGTCGTTCAATTCAATAGCAGCACATTAGGTAGGCTGGATATACCTTTATTGGCGGCCAAATAGAAAAGCGTTAACAAGCACAACAAATTCATCATCAAAAAATCAATATTGTGTAGTTTCAATTCATTTTGCGTAAGTGCACATTTGCACAAATTTAAGCCAAAAAAAAGCCCGGATAACCGGGCTTTGAATCTAAGCAATCTTAGCGTCTAGCGCGTTGATTGACGTCTCCAGACAAGCCTTGCCACGCTAAGCAAACTTAAAAGCAGCAATGTCACTCCAAAACTACCTTGTTTGCCCGGCGCATAACTACTCACTGAACAACCCGACCCGGACAAGCCTGTCTCAACTAATGGAGTTGAGCTAGCCGTTGTTGTACCTGTGGTGTCGCCAGTGGTGTCGCCTGTTGTAGTACCCGTCGTACCGCCCGTGCCATTACCAATGCTGTCGTCATCACGGTAATCAGGGATGTTGTCATCATCTAGATCAGGAAATGCACCTGAATCCAAAAAGGAATTGGCAACACTATCTTGAACACCATCGTTATTAGCATCACCGTCACGGCTATCCACAATGCCATCTAAATCGCTATCAGCACCACCCACTACATCAACGTCGGCAGTGTCATCAATACCGTCAGAATCGGCATCATTAATACCAGTCACAGTCGCATCCACACTATCAGGGATACCATCTGCATTAGCATCGTTATAATCATCAACCAGTAAATTGCCATCGACATCGGTTCCACCAGCTTCAAGGATGTCACCAACACCATCGTTATCACTGTCTGTGTCGCGGAAATCGCGCACCGCATCCGCATCACTATCAGGCACTGCAAAGCGTGGTACGCGAGAATCAGGAGATGTTTCAACCGCATCGACTAGGCCATTAGCACCAAATAACTGACTGCTATCCACTTGACCGTTACGATCTACATCTAAGGCGGCTACATCCACTTCGCCCGAATTACCTTCTTGTATATCGTAAATACCATCGTTATCACTATCTAAGTCAAGATAATCAGCGATCCCATCTGTATCAGTATCTACTGGCATAGTGCCATCTAGGCCTACTTCAATTGCATCGGGGATCGTATCGTTATCTGAATCAAGGTCGTTTGAATTAGCGACGCCGTCTTGATCATAATCACCACTTCCTTCTACGACATTGTCAATGCCATCGCCATCATCATCATTAACATCAACGGTACCGTCTAACACACCATCGTTGTTAGAGTCGGTATCGATATAATCAGGGTTGCCGTCGTTATCAGTATCAATCGGCTGTCTAGCATCGCTACCTGCTTCGATATAATCAGGGATTCCATCGTTGTCAGAGTCAGTATCGAGATAATCCTCGAGCCCATCACCATCGGTGTCCAAACCAACTTGTTCTACGATATCCGGAATACCATCGTTGTCATTATCTTCATCGTTGATGTCGGCAATTTCATCACCATCAACATCTTCTAAAATATTAAACGCGTAGTCTTCTACTTCGCCGTTTGACAATGCACCAGTGGCATCGTTTGCAGATATTGGATCATTACTGATACGGACACGCAAAAAGGTACCACCGGCATATTCAGTTGATAAGCCAGTTAAGTCAGGCCAAACCATTTTGATTTTCTGGTTACTGGCGCCTGCGGGTACAGTTGAGAATGAAGCTTCGTCAGCATCAAATACTCCGTTGCCGTCAAAATCTACCCAGGCAACTAGGTTGGCAGCTGTAGCGCTTGGGTTATAAACGAACACATTGGTATCGTAGGCTTTACCGTTTTGTACCAATTCAGGATGCCCAAAGACGCCGTCTTCTTCTGCTCCATCAGCGTCCGCTAACGCGCTATTGGCTGCCGTATTGTCTGAACCAGGTAAAAGCCCCAAATGCGGAGCATCAGCAACGACTACATGCGTGGCTAAACCGTAGCTTGCGGGTGCGTCACCGCTGTCCAACGCGAAGGCAGAGCTCAATGGCGCCATGGAGAGAGGTAGAGCGATACAAACGTATACACTGATCTTACTGGGGTTGGTCTTGAACATGATTAAATCCTTTGCTTAGGCGCTTTTATGTAGATTGTAGCCACAACTGCTTATCAGCAATGAAAACAAAGTATTCCTTGTTAACTGCTTCTCATTTTTTACCGCCGGCCACCAAATCAGAGCCCGGCCCATTCCTTACTCTTTCACTACTGGCGTTGGCGGATTGCTATACGGTTAACTAACGACTCGCCGCCCTCTTCCGCCAGCAATGGCTTGGCTATCGGTTGAGTTCGAGTGGCATCAACGCCTTCGCCTCTCAAATACCGAATCACGGCGATGGTTCTTCGCCTCGAAAGTAGTAAATCTGCGGCTGGATCTCCAGTAAGTGGCGAGTAAGCCCCGATTGCCACTTTGATGTCGGGAAACTCTTGCAAGCTAGCAACAACCTCGTTAAGCGCTTCCATGGAATTAGCATCTAGCGTTGAGGCCTCATCAGCAAACTCCACCCCTGGTGCTGCAGTGCCGAAAAAATCGCAACCTTGGCTGTTCACAATGGCATTAAGCGGCGAACTTGCACAGGCGTCTATTGAATCAGCTACACCATCTTTATCGGTATCTTGCGTAAGCGTACTTACAGGATCAGCTTTTACAATAGCGACATTGGTGTCGTTACTTGGGCTTGGAACAGTTGCTGGAGCAATGGGCTTTCTATTACTACTCAATTGAGGTGTTGTCTGAGGTGTAGTCTGCCGTTCAATGCGAGCCGGCCTGGGCGTTATTGTCGGTATCGGAGTAATTGATGGTTTAGTAGGGTTAACAACCGCTTTAGACGTAGAGTTTGAAGCTGCTGGGGCCTCAGCAATGGTTTGATTCGTTATTACATCATCCTTTTTTTCATCACTAACTACTGGGTCACTAACCACCACTGCATCACTAGGTGCTGCGTTGCTCGTTATTACAGAGGTCGATGCACGAGGGTTAAAACGATAGAGCAAACTTAATTGCGCATGGCTGGCATCAACATCATGCCCCATTGCTTCAAAGCGCAAACCAAAGCGTCGTGACAAACTAACATCGAGGCCAACGCCAATCACCACATGGTTTTGATTTCGTTGCTTAACATCAAACTCCCCGTCGAATTCCACATCGTTTTCCAAAGCGCCCAGCCCTAAACGCCCAAACACCTTTGCTCTCGTACCCAGAGAAATTTTGCCCAATGCTGTCAGATCAGCAACTTGATAGCCCAGCTTCAGACCGTTATCAAACTCTGCCTCGCCCAAATCAGCTCCGCGTAACTCGATTGCCCAGCTGTCAGCCATCTCCAAACCAATGGTCGCTTGTGCAGCCATGCTAGTGGAGCCGAGCTGCTCTATTTCTTGACCAGTAGTGCCGACATCTAGCTGACTAACACCAACACCTAAACCAGCATAGGCGACGGGTGTTTGGTAAACCGGGATACTTATCCTAGGTGTGTTTGCACAACTTGCAACGGCCAAAGGCAAGATAATCCAGACGCATAGCCGGACCTCTCGCTTCAACCAAAATCTCCGGCTGTTTATCTGGGTCATTAAGGTGCAACCTCGGTCAACGATACTCATCCTCAAAGTATGCAACAAATCGAGTTCTAAGCTGACAAGAGACTTAAATGAATAACGGGCTATGTCTATCAGTTAACAAAAATGCGAGCAAAAAAAAGCGTCATGCAAATGCATGACGCTTTTGTCGCAGTTCAGCTTGTGAAAGCTTACTTCAATACTTGCAGTTCAACACGACGATTACTAGCTCTACCATCAGCAGAGGCGTTGCTTGCTATTGGTTGCGATTCGCCATACGCCTGTGGCGCCAAGCGATTACCTGCAACACCTTGCTCCACCAAGTAGCGAGCCACTGAGATCGCACGGCGCTTGGACAACTCCAAATTGGATGCAGCCGGCCCTTGGTTATCGGTGTGCGCTGCAACAGCCACTCGAATAGCTGGGAATTGGTTTAGCACTTGTGCAACTTCAGCAAGCTTTTCTTGAGAACCTGCAGTCAGTACGTCGGAGCCCGATTCAAAATTAACACCATCAATAGCGCCAGTGAGTTCATCGCAACCAACACTATCAACCGGCAAACCGGCAGCAGTATCAGGGCAATTATCAAGCGAATCTGGTACGCCGTCAGAATCATTATCCAATATAGACGCTGTTATAGCCGGCGCTGTTTCGGTTGGTTCCGGCAACGTTGGTACGGTGGCAGCAACTGCTGCAGGTCGGCTGTCGTCAGCATCACCAAAGCGGTAAACCAAACCTAGCTGAGCGTATTTTGCGTCAGTTTCATGAGCGACATATTCTGCACGCACAGCTAATCCGTTAGACAGGCCGTATTCAAGGCCCAAGCCAGCCAACAAATGCGCATCATTCAAGCGTTCAAATTCAACCCCTTCCGCTTCGTTTTGCAAAGCACCCAAACCAAGACGACCAAATACTGAAAAACCTTCACGACGTGATCGATTCTCATGGCTATTTAAACCGTAAATGATGGCACTTAAGCCAGCCACTTGATAACCGATCGTTGCATCGCCAGTATCATCAGAAACGAGCTCAGCTTCGCCCAAATCACTGTAATGCCCTTCTATCGAAAACCGATTACTGATGTCGTACCCCAATGCCACCGTACCGCCAGCGCTAGAGGTTTCCGTTACCCTGATGCGATCGTCTGTCGTCCGCGGTTCAACCGTACTGCCCAAGCCTGACAAGCCAGCATAGACACGTCGATTGAAATCAGAATCGTAATTATCACCGCCGCCAAGACTGGGCAAGCTTAAAGAGCCGCAGGCAGTTAACGAAAGGCCAAGCACAGATAGTGCAGCAACATTACGTAATTTACGCATTCGAAGTAATAGAGTCATAAACGCTGCCCCTAACATTAGTGGGAAAATAGGATCGAAACCAGACTTAGCGTTACTCACTCCACCATGACCGCCGCTTACGCTGCTAATGGAACAACCAACGGAAGAACCATTTAGCCCTGTTTCGAGCGCCTCTGCTTCTGCCACCCCTTCAAGAACACCTAAACCATCGTTGTCATCACCAAAGGGGGTTCGAAAATTCGGATCGACTAAACCACTGCCGTTTGGATCCGCATCATATTGGTCGTCAATCCCATCACCATCAGTATCAACACCACCAGTAAAGCTGATATCAGCCATGTCATCTATTCCATCGTTATCTGTATCAATTCCCGACGTGAAACCGGCATCCACGCTATCTGGAACACCATTACCATCGGTATCATCCGTACCATCGAAACGACCAGTATCGTTCGCATCGACCCCTCCCGATTCGATCAGATCAAACACGCCATCGCCATCGCTATCCAAATCAAGCATGTCGGGTATACCATCGCCATCACTGTCGAATGGTTTGATCGACGCCGAATTATCGTCAGCCCCATCAAAATTGGCATCAACGAAGGTGTCTAACACGCCATCGTTGTCTTGATCCTGCGCACCGCTAACCGCTTCAAGCAAATCACTCAAACCATCTTGATCACTATCCAGATCTCGAAAATTTGCGTATGTATCCCCGTCGGTGTCAACGCTTAACTCGATCGAATCGTACACGCTGTCATTGTCACTATCGAGGTCAAGGAAGTCCGGAACCCCATCGCGATCACTATCAGCCACCATAAAGATAGACGTACCTGAATCAAGTGTCGACTCGAGTAGGTCAACAAATCCATTTCGGCCAACGTTAAAGTCCAGCCGGCCATCGCCGTTATTGTCCAAATCGGTCAATAAACTGGTGGTTTCAGCAGCCTCCAGGCTATCGAACAGACCATCGCCATCACTGTCTAAATCCAACGAATTAATAATGCCATCACCGTCGTTATCTTCCTGACCCTCGATCAGATCTAGCAAACCATCGTTATCGTCATCAATATCGACAGAGTCGGCAATGCCATCGCCGTCGGAATCAATTGATCCAACAATGGGAATTTGCACTTGCTGTTGCTCTTGAGAATCGCCAACGCCATCGCCGTTGGAATCTTGTTCACGATAGTCAGCGGCGCCATCACCGTCTGTATCTGTCGGATTTGATGGGTTATCACCTGCTTCACTGGCATCAGACAAGCCATCATTATCAGAGTCAGTATCGCGATAATCTGCAATGCCATCAGCATCCGTATCAAATACAGGTAGCGCGCTGGCTTGAATTGATTCATCGACTCCTTTGCTATCAGCATCAAAAAAGTTATCTATGCGGCCATCAGAATCAACGTCTGTACCACCAGCTTCAACCAAGTCAGGGATGCCGTCGTTATCGCTATCGGTGTCTAAATAATCGGGCGTCCCATCGCTGTCGGTATCGGCAATAACATAAACCAACTGGCCCGAATCTACATTGGTCTCGATAGCGTCTGCAATACCATTATTACCAACAGGAAAACTAATATCTATCGCCCCATCAACCTTTATATCCAACGCGCTAACTGCTGCGAAATCCAGCCGCGCTTCGCGGTTATCTAACAGGCCATCGTTATCGCTGTCCAAGTCGTTTGCATCAGGTCGGCCATCACCGTCGCTGTCTCTTGAATTTGCGTCAGCCACGCCATTGCCATCAGCATCAATCAATCCTTCTACAGTGTCGGGTATGCCATCGTTATCATCGTCAAGATCGTATTGATTTGCGATGCCGTCCGCATCTCGATCGGGCCCATCATGTTGGCTTGCTTGGTTGCTAGATTCGCCACTAGATGTACTATTAACTTCGCGATAATCTGCTATACCATTGCCGTTTGAGTCAGCCGGTGAAGATAAATCCACACCCGCTTCATCGTTGTCCGAGATGCCATCGCCATCACTATCCAGCTCACGATAATCCGCCGCTCCATCGTTATCTGAGTCGAATGGTTTACTTGGGTTGCCACCACCTTCAACTAAGTCCGAAATCCCATCGCCATCTGAGTCCATGTCGCGAAAATCAAGTTGACCATCTCCATCGGTATCAAAAATTGGCAAACCACTTAATTGGATTGTGTCGCTTACGCCTTTGCCATCGGCATCAGCAAACGAATCAATACGGCCGTTGTTGTCGGAGTCAGGCGCACCCGCTTCGATCACATCAAAAATACCATCGTTATCGCTGTCTTGATCACGAAAATCGGGCGTGCCATCTTGGTCGGAATCCATTAATGGATAGACTAGAACACCTGAGTCAGGTGAGGTTTCGATAACATCAGCGACGCCATTAGCCCCGACAAATACTGAGATGTCGATAGCGCCGTTGGGTATTAGATCCAAAGCCTTGACGGCGTCGCGGTCAACACGTGCTTCAAGGTTATCTAGAATGCCATCGTTATCACTATCTAAGTCATAACCATCGACTGTTCCGTCGCCATCGGTATCTGTTGAATCGGCGTCGGCCACACCATTTTTATCCCGATCGACAATACCTTCGTCAGTATCCAAGATACCGTCGTTATCATCGTCCAGATCAATCATATTGACGATGCCATCGCCATCTTCATCTGGGCCGTCATCTGCAGCCGAGACTAATTGTGCGTTGAGAATAGTAGTGCCTAGGGTCAGAACTATCGCTAACATCATCTTTAAAGATGCAGCTGGCACCATTCGGCCTAACTCGAATAGCTTGTTGTACATAGTTTGAAATATTATCCGCAGAAAAAGGGCTCACCCGCCCAGAACAGCGCTTACGCTGGTTATTCGCGTTTAACGATAACAGTTTTTATGTTACCAATTCGTAAAATGTGTCATGTGATTGACAGCTATAAGAGTAGTGCTGATTAACGTAACTTAGCTAATCTTGGGCACAGGATAAAATCAACGCTAAGAGCGCGAGTGGCTCTATCAGGGTTGCGCCACAAGCTAATTGCTCAAAAATTGAACAATTCAGTGGTGACTACACTAAACCAAGCTGATTTATGATGATGTAAGCGCGATCAGAGCGATCGCGCTTTTGGCCGCCGCGCAAGCTGCAAGCAGAGCCAATACATACCGCAGCGGGTATGTTTAGTTCAGAACACGCACTTCGATACGACGATTGCGAGCTCGGTCAGCGTCGGTGACATTTTGCACTAATGGCAATGTTTCACCATAACCTTCAGGTAGCAAGCGTGGCTTGCTGATACCTTGAGCGACCAGAAAATCCACCACTGCCAACGCACGCGATACGGACAATGTCTGGTTTGCAGATTCTTCTCCCTGATTATCAGTGTGCGCCATTATCGCAATGCTCACATCAGGCACAGCTTTTAGTTGATCGCTCAACTCTTTTAGCGCATTGTTTGATGACTCAGTCAGTGCAGCAGAATCAGATAAAAAGCTCACTCCGGAAACAACACCTGTCATCGTAAAGCCTGCAACGTAACCAGGCTTAGGTATCGCAGGCACGGCAATGGCTGTTGCCGTTGGGAATATCGGCTCGCTAGGCATTTTACTTCTAGCAGGCGCTTTTGGTGCTTTAGCAACAGCGGCAACCGCAACCTCTATTTCTATTTTTTCTTTTTCAGCTCTTTCGTTTATGGAGTTCCACATATCTGGATCAATATTAGATAGCGTCGCAATTTCAACGCGACGATTTCGCTTACGTCCAGCAGCTGTATCATTAGTATCCATAGGCTGAGATTCACCCAGACCGATCGCTTCTAACTGTAGCTCTGCAATCCCTTTAGTTTGCATATACTCAACGACAGCCTCTGCACGTCGCTCCGATAAACTCATGTTGATGTCGGCTGACCCTTTATTATCAGTGTGTGCGCGCACTTGGATACGGGCTTCAGGAAATGCCAATAGAGTATCGGCTAGTTTATCCAGCTGCCCGCGCGCTTTAGGTGTTAGCCAGTGCGAACCTGGTTTAAAAACAACATCAGATAATGTCGCATCAAACAGCCCACAACCATCACTACCTACTGTGCTGCTTGCCGATGTGTCGGGACAGCGATCAGTATTATTTGAAATACCATCGCCGTCATCATCATTTCGAGTTACGCGAGGCGCCCAAGCTTGTGCAGCCAGCGCATTGTTTGGATAGTGAGTTGTTTGCTGACGTTGTATCGGAGCATTCTGCGGTCCACCTTGATCGCTATTGCCACGACTTCTGCCATTAGCTCCTACACGGGAGGTAGCGCTAGTTAATGCAGGCTTAGCTGCCGTTGCAAACACGTTACCGATTTCCCTAGCTGACAAACCAAAACGGTAAATCGCGCCAATACTAAAATTAGATGCATCGTTATCATAGCGAGTAAACTCGCCACGAATACCAATGCCATTTCTCATACCGTATTCAGCGCCCAAGCCAAGCACTGCTGATGAGTTACTGTTGTCCAGTGGAAGAACAGCTGATGATCGCTTTATATAAGAATAACCGAGGCGGCCATAAGCGCTCCAGCCCTCACGACGCGAACGGTTTTGCACACCATTGATGCCATAGATCAGCGCGCTCACGCCAAACGCGGAATATTTAACAGAAGTGCCCGCTTCAACCAACTCAGCTGCGCCAAGAACACTATTTTCAACTTCGACGGACAACATATTATGAATGTCATAGCCAAGACGCATTTGTGTCGTTTGATCTGAATCACTGGCCAGATTAAATGCAGGTGCTGAGGATAGATTGGGATCTAGTGAAGAACTACCAATGCTCGCGCCGCCATACAACCTAGATTGAAAGGACGGGTCATTAGCAGGTATCGATATACTAGAGGGTAACGAACCGCTAAGCGTATTACAGCCGCCCAAGAGTAATGCCACGGCAATCACCATAGGTGGCAACCATGATTTGATATTGTTTGATCGAACTCGGTTTATCTTCACTTTTGGCGATCTCATTAGACGCCCGGCTAAATACAGCAAGGCTGCTATTTTTGTTGTGCAGGCATCACCACTGGTGAATAACCGCAAACCATTAATTAGTGCTCTGGTTCAGCAATTTTCACGCCCCTGATCCACTACCGTAGACAATTTCTAGGTTAAACGTGACGTAGGTCTCCAAGCTGGAGATGCAAGCAGGCAAGGAGATCAGCGCCTCTAATGCTCTAGAGGCTTTTGGGACCGTATTGGTTGGAGCGGCTGAGCCGCCTCAGGCGACGCGAGCTATTGAACGGTGATTTCAACTCGGTTGTTCAGACGCCGAGCTCCAGCTGAGTCGCCCTCAGCTCGTGGCACATTTGCACCAAAAGATCGAGCTTTCATGCGTTGGACAGGCACGCCGGTGGATACGAGGTAACGAGCAACAGCGATCGCCCGGCTACGAGTGAGCGCCAATTTATTGGCATCTCCTTTCGCGCCATCGGTATGTGCACCAATTTCGATGCTCACACCCGGATAAGCCTGCATTGATTCAGCTAAGCGAGCTAATACACCCTGACCAATTGAGGTCAAAATGGCCGTACCGGTTTCAAATTCGACGCCAGCTAGCACACCACTTTCTGGGGCAGGTACAACCGCTGGCTCAACTGTCGGCTCAGGCACTGGAACGATTTCAGGCAGTGCAACGATTTCAGGTTCCGGTTCAGGCTGAGACTCAATAGTGGGCTCTGGTGTAGGTAGCGGTTCTACCTCAGCCGTTGGAGCGGCAACAGGTGTGCTGACGCTTGTTGGTGCGCGAGACTGACGTGCGCCAGGTTGAAACAACAGTGCAAGGGTTAATGCTTGAGCATCACCATCAAAGCTTGCTAATTCACCTCGGATACCAAAACGAGTAGACAGAGGCCACTCAAGACCTGCACCCAACCATATGGCGGTGTTATCCGCTTCTTGTAAACGAATATCAGTTTCGTTGTCCATAATGTTTAAACCAAGACGAACGTAAGCCCGTAAGCCCGGTTGGTTGCTCACACGAGCTTCGTTGCCAAACACATAGGCAACTGCACCTAATGAGAATGCTGAATACTCTATGTCTTCGCCTGATAGTTCGGCCGTCCCCAATTGCGAATAACCCAACTCGGCGTTGAATCGATGCGACATCGGTATGCCGAGCGTTAGCGACACAGCAGTACTGCTGTCTTCATCAAGCGTAAGGCCAGAATCACCCACATCAGGGGATAACTTGGACACACCGGCTCCAAGGCCGAAGTACGGATTACGTTCGATCGCAACTGCCGGCATTGAAGTAACAAAGGCCAACATCAACGCAATTACGGGTGTAAATATTCTAGATCTAGTTTTCATTTTTAAATTCATTGCACGCGTACTGAAAATTGCAAAGCGAACGAGTCACCTGGCAGTAATTGATCTGTTTCCGCATTAATTGTGCCTGTTTCATCAATATTGGGTTCGGTTACCCAGCAAGGGGTGCGCGTACAGGCTGCGCTAGGCACATATAACGTGTATGGCGGCGTGTAATCATGGATAGTGACATTATACGAAGGGTCCTTCCCTAGATTAGTCGCGGTTAAGCGATAAATAACGCAGTTGTTACCCGGCGCTACTTCTATAACACCAGAGCCAAAATCAGTTCCAGTATCTGGACCACCGTCGCAGCCCACATCAACTGCTTGTTCTTTTTTGATCGACACGTTTGTAGTGCTAACGGTGCTGATGTCGTGCACTTGAGCGCCGCTACCACCGTCCCAACTGCTCACAATGTGAGTGATGTTCTGTTGTCCTAAAGTCGCCGTAGTTGGCGCAAACACTTTGACAAAAAGATCTCTTGATTCACCTGGCGCTAGCGTCCAATCTTGCAAAATGACTTGATCATCTGGGCTTAAAAAACCATTGTTGTCGGTATCCTCGTACATTGCTGCAGTCCAATTTGCCTGACTTTGCGTCATCACAAACTGCAAACCAGTCAGTATTGCGCTGCCAGTGTTGCTTGCTAAATGTTCGTATACGACAGAGCCACCAGGCTCCAGCTGCGCACTCAAGTTGGGTTCTAGTAGTAAGTTAGGCGCATGCACCACTAAAACAGCATCATGCTTTTTATCACTTGTCCCTGTCAGCAACGACTCCACCTTGAAGTAGATGCTATGGCTGCCTGCTGCTACCTCTTCTGGCACTGTTACGTTAGCAACAACATGAGTTGATTCACCCGATTGCAAGTAAGCAGTATTGCTAATGGCTTGATTGGTTTGTGCGTTGGTAAAACTAATCGACCAGGCGCTAGGTAACGGCGCATCATTGATCGCAAGGCTGGCTGACAATTGATATTGATCGGGAGTCTGCCCTTGGTTACGAATATATAAATCAAATTGCGCGACACTATGCGCATTGACAGGAGTTGAACTCACCGGAGAAAGCTCAGGCCCTGGTCCAACACCCAAGGCACCCAAACTACCTGCAGCAGCTTGATTAGTTAAGTCAACGCTATTACCAATGATTTCATCTAGATGATCTTCAACAGCATTAAACACAGCGGGGTCAGTTATTGAGCGTGCGATTTTTGGAATCGAAAAGCCCAGGCCGCCATTATCACCCGCCAAACCTTGAGGCAACTCTACACTTAAAACCACAACCGAATATTGACCGGCTTGAATCGGACCTGTGTCCAGCTGACCATCGGCATTGGTGTCAAGTAGTGGTGTTGCGCCGTCGGATTTAAGCAATCGATAAATACTGCCTGCTGGAAAAGTCGACGCGCTATTATCGAGTTCGATATTAAACGTATCAGCATTGCTGCCAGTATTCCAAATGATGTTTACAAATTGCACTGTGGTGCCTTGCGCGGCGGAAACAACGTTAATGGGTTCGTTCATACCATCTATCGATGTAGCGATTGAACCGTTAGCTACTACAGCGATAGATGATAAAACAGTAAACGCAACCGAGTTGGAATACTGTAGCGTTTGCGGATCAGCATCATCATGTAGTGTTTCAGCAGTATTGTATAAAGTAGAACCCGGCAAGTCAGAATCGATAGAGACACTAAACGTTAGTGTCCCACTTTCTCCAGCGGCTACCGCATCAATAAGAGCTGTAAGCTGATTAGTCGAATCAGAATCGCCATCAATCGCTGACTCTGGCAACCCGACACAGGAGGCATGATAAGCGCAAAAACGTATCTCTCCCGCAGAGCCATTTTGGACATCGTTTGGATTAGCATCGCTTAACACAGTGCCACTATTATTCCAGCGCGCAGAGTTGGCAACATAGCTCATGCCTGCCGGCAGTGCATCTAACAATGCCACACCTTGCGCCTCTTCGTTTCCGTTATTAAGATAATTTAGAGTGACCAAGTAACCACCACTAGGAGACAGCCCAACTTGTTCGCTGATAGATTTATTCACCACAATATTGGCAGTGTCTATAACCCGCACCGTGTCGGTGTTGGTATCATTCTGCGCACTACTAAAATTACTACTAACCGAAACAGACACCTTGCCTTCATCATTCTCATTAACTGAGGCAGGTATATTAGCAACCACCACGAAATAGAATTCTTCGTCAGCACTTAGCCATGGCGTTTGCGTGATCGGCGTATTGTTATCAGCGACACCATTTTGATCTTCATCCGCATAGGCTACTAAGCTAGCGAGATTGTAGTCATCCCCAGTAGCGTTAGTCAGTTGAATATCAAACCGATCGCTGCCGTTGCCTGTATTGCGAATACGATGAGTCATGCCGACTTGTGTATCTGCTAAGCCCGTGATTGTTTGATCCTGCACTAGTTGTACACCAGCCACTTGGTCTATCGTAGTTTGAACAATGTTAGAGGTAACGGTTACTTGGCGGCCATCCGTGTCAAGATAAGTTGCTGAAGCTTGGTTCCTGATTATCGTACCTGCAGGCGTTGCAGCCCATGCCGACGTTAAAAACAACGCCAGCATCAATACAAAAAATACAATAGGCAGATTTCGCAGCTTCACATTAGTCACTCGCAAAACTATAGCGAGGGTGTAATGGCCTGCCCAATTCATCCAACAACATAAGCTCCACTCTTCGATTGTTGGCATGCGCAAGCGCTAGATCATCACCCAAATCTGGCAAACCTTCACCTATCGGTTGTGAGCTAATACGTTCAGCATCGATACCGTTCGCTTTGAGGTAATCCAGCACTGCATCCACGCGGCGATCGGCAAGCTTGATGTTGTAGTTATAACTTCCGACACTATCAGTGAATCCCTGCAAACCTAAGCGCAGCTGAGGAAACTGCTTGAGAATAGGAAATGCGGTATCCAATTTATTTTTGCTCTCTTCAGTCAGACTCGCATCGTCGTAGTCAAAATACACAGCTGGCTCCCACGCATAAGCTAGGTTCGACACCTCTTCTCGCAAAGTTAAGGTTTTCCCCGGCCCTTCTTCAACAACAAACACACACGCTTGCTCATCATATTTTGCATATAACTCTTCTGTGCTTACACAGGCACCCAACATCAATGGGGACGCAGCTGCGGAGCACCTAAGCGTTGTTAGTAAGAAGCGACGTTTTGTTTTATCTATTATTCCAGCCATCGGAACCAATCCTCATCAAACTTCAGTTGCAAACCCAGTTGCAAACCTTCTTCGTTGTAGCCATTCTCGTCGAGATCCTCTTCACGAAAACCCACCACGTTGTAGCCAACACCAAACCGCACATTGCGATTAACTAACCACGCTAATCGAGCGCCCAGCGAATAGCGGTTTCCACCGCCACCACCTACACCAAGCCAACCGGCTTGCAGATCAAGCTCTAAACGGCGATACAGATCAACCGTGAGCCGCGCATCAGCCAGCATAAATTTTGTGTGGCTATCTCCGGTTGAAAATTGCGTACGCTGCCACTTAGCGCCAAAGCGTCCGCTAAGCGTGACATTCTTTCTGAGTTGAAAATTCTGATGAGTAGAGAGCAAGTAGCGCTTTCTATCTGCGCCATCGGCTGGTCCGTAGTCTTCAAGCCATTTCGCCATGTATAACTGATGATGTTTATTTTCAAGCTTAGGCCTGCGGGCAAACCCAAGCGTAAAACGATGTCGAGAAGTCATCTCTCCCGTAACGGGTATCTGACGAGTAAATTCTTCTCGCACTATGCCTGTCCAATCTACATTTAAGCGCTGCGCCAAAGAGCCTCTGAAACCGTAGTAACGATTCGAATCCGTTTCTCTGATCTCCGCTTGTGCGGTAATCTTTCGATTTAAATATCTTTTGTCTGTTACACCTAGGGATAAGGCAATGGAGTCTTCAGCTTGCTGCCCCTCTAGCGCGTCGATTATCTCAATCCCAGGCGATATGCTTAGGCCTTTCACAAGCTCGTAACGACCCTTGATACCGCTTGCTGTTTCAAAGTCCTCAGCACCAAAGCTAGAGCGCATACGGTATTCGCTATACAAACGCGTGTTAGGCAATACAGTTGATTCGACACCCAGAGTAAACTGAGTGCTCGCAGCACCGGCAGCGTTGATCGCAGGTGATCGCAAAGCACGCTCTCTTTCGAAGCGTGCATAAACATCAACACTTTTGTGTACTTGTACGCGGCCAACCACACCAATTCGATGACGATTGCTGCGCTGAAGATCCCATTCGTAATCAACACCAATACTGGCGCGCTTGCCATTTCTTAGCTCGAATCGCCTCTCAGCGCCTAACAGCATAGTATTAAATTCGTCTCGATCATCACGCTCTCGAATACGATAATGTTTACCACCCAACGTTAGTGTCCAATCACGCAGGGTGCGTTCAAACCTTAGGCCTACATGCGATTGAGACTGATCTTCAGTGACCGCCTCGCTATGCACCGCTTCTGCATTAGCAATGATGGTATTAGATAACGGCTGCTGATGATCAATGCGCCATTCCAAACGATCCGAGCTTAAACCAGCGCCAGGATTATCAAAAAATCGGGTTGATCTGGCCCAGCTCATCGCTGTGCGCATATCTCGGGACTTACCCCATTTATGCTCGAGCCTTACACGGCCAGCTTTTCCCTGCCGGCCGGTGACTGTATGCCTCTGATGTGCTACAGCAACGCTTAGCTCCGTATTGGTATTAACCCCATAAGCAGCGTAGATACCTGAGAGCACGCTTCCGCTTAGTGGGTTTTGATCCTCTGTCAGACTAAAGCCAACATGAGAGCCTTCCGAAAAATTATGTTGCACCCGTAAACCCGCTACCAGATAGTCCTGATTAGGGCTTTGAGTTTCGTAGCTAATACGAATAAACACAGGGTTTAGATTGTCGTCCAAACTCGGTATAGCATCTGTAAAGCGGATGAAACCTGTCAGATCATCTAAAACGTAATCTCGGTAGCGAAGCAATTTAGTGGTTTCAATTACTACACCGGGATTATCTCTGTCTCGTACTATCAGTTCGACAATTTCGCTGTTTCGAATAACCGGCGCATTGGCAATTTGATAAAGCATCGCGGTGCCATTGCCACGGATTTCTTCAAACTCTCGATTAGAAGATTGCTCGGCTGCAAACACTTGCACACGAGTTTTAGTGTTATCAAATACGCCATTTAGACCAGTAAAGGTTCTCTGCACTCTCGCCAAATCATCGTTATCTCGATAATTATCCGTAATGTAGTCGCCCCACATGACACTGTGCCTATCTTTTTCGATCTTTGCGTAAAGCTTGCTTCTACTTTGCGCCTCGTAACCACGCACAGAGCCATCACCATAGCTTGCATAGTGTTCGCTTGGATCCACATCTCTAAGTAGGCTGTTGTCTTCCTTACGCTTGCTATCGTAGGCAAGCGTAAGCTTTAGTTGGTTCTTGATCTTGCCTTTAAGAAACAGCGCTACTCGAGCAGCTGTCTCGAAAGTCTCTTCACTAAATCGATCTTTGCGCCAATTACCGTTAATGGAAACTAAACCCGAGCCGATCAACGGCCTGGCTTGCGCTAGCTGGACAATACGTAATTGCGCACTAAGCGAACCTGTTTTGGCACGCACAAACACCTTGCCGCTTTCGTCGGTGCTTTGCAGATGAACCTTTCCGCGCCCATCTTCAATTCGTATTTGTAAACCCGGTTCGTTTTCCTGCAGATCCTCTTCAGCGAATCGACCGCGTGACGACTCAACTGTAACAAAGTAGACGCCACTGGCAGGATAGCCATTGCCATCCAAAATCAATAGGTCGATCGGAAGCTGCGAGCGCCCGCCATCAGCTGCGATACTTTCATCGCGTGTTCTCATGACCATACGAACACCGGCTGTTGGACGCTTAACTGATTTCTCAGCCAACACGCGCGAGTTACCAAAACTATCCTGGCCAGTAATTGTCAGATTGTTAACACCGGGGTTAAGCTTCACGCCATACCAAGCGACAATTTGCGCGGCCTCTCGGGTATTCACTATTCGCTCGCCGATCTGCGTTCCCGCTACTGCCACACCATTAACATTAAGTCGCGGCTCAACACCTGCTCTGACCACAGCCATAAAACGCCCATCATTGCTGATGTCGCTTTCTGGCCACAACCATGTACCGTCCTTTGCTTGGTCTGCCGTTATTGTCGGCGCAAGCTTTTTAGGATCTCCCATAACAACTTGCGGTTTTTCAATGGCGGGATGGTCTGCAACATTTTTACTATCGTCGGTATCGACAGCCTCGACATCAGTATCGTTAGTTAGCACCTGTGTTCGCAAGCCAAGCGTGCCGTTGGATACATCACCATTTGCTATTGCACGTTCGTCATCAGCGCCGTTGAACCACTTTTCATTGGATGTGTAGCTAGAATCACTATCGAGTATCCATGGCGTAACGATTGATTTGTTCCTACGCTTAATCTTTTCGAATATCTCGACGCCATTATCTTTTGGACAAAGGGCTGCAAAATCCGCTCGATGGAAATCGCCGTTAGATAGTTCAACAAAACGACTATCCGGGTCTGCACCATGTCGGCTGTCTAGAGGTTTAAGCACTAAGCCATCTGGTAGAGTTTCGTTATCAATTTTAATAACGTTGAACCCTGGGTCTAAGCCGAAGAGGCTGTATTGACCATCTTCGTCGGTTATCACATAGGTGCCATCTTGCATATACAAACGCACGCCACCTATAGGCCATTCGCCATTATTTTGAATATCATCGCAGCTACTATCAACATACACTTTACCGAACACAATCGCCTTATCAGACAACACACCTTGCTGTTCAATTTTTACTTGTGCAGTTGATACCGATGACACAACTGTCAATCCACTTAACGTGGTTGCAGACGCACTCACAGCATTAAGACCATTGCTTTCTAATGCTGCAGCTGTTGCGAGTAAACGATACTGAAGTAGCCGAGATTCGCCCGCAGCAACTGAATCGACCATGAAAATCATTCCACGATCATTGCCCTCCACCAAGTGCGTACTCTCTGAAAGTTGAACTCGTTCAGGATCGGCTAATCTTTCACCGTCAATATGAGCAGACCCAGGCACATACTTAAAGCCGAACGGGAGCGCATCAATAATATTGACGTCGTTATAATCGCCGGTACTAGAATTTCGAATGTCCAGATGATATGTCAATTCCTCACCAGGCTCGACACGATCCACCACAGCGGTTTTTTCTACCACCAATAATGCATCGCTTGCCGAAGGATCAAGCGGTATATCAAGACGCATAAATGGATCTGATTCAGAAACAGTGAAAAAACCACTGCCGTCTGATTCAAATCCGTTTTCGCCATAGGACGCATCTGTAACCAAATAGCTTTGAAACTTATCAGGCGGCACCACAGATGGAAATACATACCCACCTGGTGGCGACACAGTAAAAAAGTATCGTTGCCCAAGTTTAAGGCGGGGAATATAGAAATCTCCCACCTCGTTACTTACCATTAGTAGAGCATCGTCAGCCCTTGTACCGCTCTGCCCGGCGCCGGCTTCAACTATCGTGACAGTGGCGCCAGCAACACCAGCTAAGCTACCAGAGTCAAAAACGGTACTGACAGGATCCACGCTTGCGATGTCTGATACATTTTCACCCGTTATTAGATCAACATAGTTAACATTTAACTCATCGCCAACCTCAGATAAAATATGACACACCGAACTTTGCGATGAAAAGTCAGGCAGGTCGAACAACAAGGCGATGTCGTCGCCAGGACAAAAACTATTTTCAGCAGACTCAATCGGACTAGCAACTATTGGCCTGATACTACGAAATATTTCGCCCCCAGGTTCGGTCTCTCTTAACAGCAGCTGTAATGTGTCACTTGTTAATTCGGATGTAACTTGCACCAATACATACCTGACGCCAAACTCATCAGCAAGAATTTGTTCTACCGGCACTGTGGCATCTAACTCTACATAGACTCCATCTATGGCTGCGTTATATCCGTCCTGACCTTTGCTTGCGTTATCTAGGCCACTATCTTGTAAATGATAAAAATTGGAATCAATAAATTGTTCGTCACTATAAAAATCCGGTGCTTGTAAAGCTTGTTGCAAAGCAAGTGTAGGCTCAATAAATCGCACAACCGGCGCATCAGCTTTCTCTAACCGTGTAGGGGAATGGCAAATAGCGTTTGATACAAACTCGTTGACGCCGTCTCCGTCAATATCGATTGTTGCGTTACTGACTATTGTTTCTTCTTCGGTGGCTGCATAGGACACAGCGAAACCTAATTGCACTGATTCATCAATGACAAAAGCGTCTTGAGGCACAACCATGCCAACAGCTTCTATTCGACTAGACCCGTCCCAACTTTCGTATCGCATCCAATCGGTAAGACCTTCTGGCTTGACAAGCCCTATGGCTTGAAAACCAACCACATCAAGAAACTCGTCGTGAGATAACTGCGCATCTTTTGGCAGCATATATTCTATTAACACGCCAGAACGTTCTAAGCCATCTACGATGATGAGTCTTTCTTCTGGCAAATTTGCAATGGTGTTAACGACTTCTAAGGTGAGCTCTATTCGCTCTCCAGTCGCATGCGAATCACCGCACTCCTTAGAGCTTATCAGCTGTATATCTAAATTAGCATCAGCTGTTATTGTTATGGTGTCGATATTATCGATCGATGGTAGCTCGTCGTTTTCACTAGTAGCACTAACGACTAGTTCGATGATAGCGTTTTCAAATTCTCCAAGCGGCACATTACCAGTCGCAATAAGGTACTTAACCTCATCTGGCTCAAGAGTGAACGCTTCAACTGCAGCTTGCTCGTCAGGATCGACTACGCCGTTTTCATTCTCATCAATATATAAAACTAAATTGACTAAATCAGAAGCGTCATCAGTAGAATTCTCAACAAACGCCTGATAGGTATCAGCAACGTTACCGGTATTCACTAATTGATGAGCGAACGAAACTGTGTCGCCAGCTTTGGCGTCAATTTCTTGGGAGGAGTTAAGCTCGAAGCTTTGTAGCGCGGCTACATTAATACTGGAGGTGTTAGAGAGAATTTCAATTTGTTCACCTGAGAAGGTGTCAAAATAAACAAGCCTAGCTTGGTTGACAATATTAGTGCCAGCACTTGTCGCCGCGATTGATGCGGGCACGAACCAGCACCATACGCATAGCAATGCGACTATAATACGCCAGGGCTGCATGATAAGTTACGCGAATGATATCAAGGCTATTGGTTCCACCGCAGATTGCGGTGGAACCAAATCACACTATAGGCCCTTACTGAACCTTAACGCTGAACTGAGCAGTTGCTTGCTCACCAGCAACCAAGACTCCGCCTTCGCCAGCAGCAGGGTTCGAACCTGTACCGACATAAAACACAATGTTGTTGCCAATGATATTACCGGCATCATCACCAGGACCATCAGTTACTGATTGAAGGCCTGTTGTAGCTGTCACTGGAGCTGTAGCACACCCGCTAGACAAACAATATTGCAAAGAACCCAATTCATATGTACTAAATGCTGGGACTGCATCATTAATAGTGACATTATTGGCTTGTGTCGTACCCTGATTTTCAGCAATAACCTGCCAAATTGCACACTGACCCGGCTCAACACCGGCAGTCTGCACAGCTTGGAAGCCTGAATCACCGGCATCCAGCACATCACCATCACAATTAGCATCAACGCCAACGGATTTAGTCAAACGTACTTGACCATTTATCACCGTAGTTTGATCAGTAACCGACACTGAGGGCGCACCTGGTGCTGTATCAGTGTTGTTCGCTGATAGAGTTAGCACATCAGTTTCACCTGGAGCAGCATTTGACGGAGCAAATATTGTCGCGTCAAGTGGAACAACCTCGCCCGGCTCTAAAGTTAACTCAGGAAGACCATCCGCATCAACATCAGTAACTTCGATAACAATGTCAGTACCATTTGGCTGTTGAACAGTTATCGGACCCGCTACTAAGTTACCCAATACAGTATCGGCAACACCGTCACCATCAGTATCAATGCTAACTGTATTAGACCAAGCAGCTTGTGAGTTAGTCGCTTCAATTTCAACCACTTCAGACACGTTACCGTTGTTGGTCAATGTATGACCGTAGGCTGCAGTACCACCAGCCTCGACTTGATTGATACCAGGAGTAACAAGAGACAATTGTCGAGTTGAATCAACATCTACTGAATCAAGCACGATATCAGTTGCACCAGTGTTACCTGAAGTAATCTGGAAGAACAACGGGTAGTCACCGTCGCCATCAGCATTACCATCAAGCGAAGTAGGTGTACCATCAGCGTTGTTGTCAATTAGCGCGTCTTCAACTGCAAGAGCCGAATCAGCAGGTATTGACACAACTGCAACCATTGGATAGTCCAATTGACCTGCCGGTATTACTGGCGTTGACGTTACTGGAGCACCAGTTGGAGCACCAGAAGCATCAGCTTCAAAGAACTCAACAGTCCAGCCTGCAGGCAAACCGCCTAAAACCGCACCGTCCCAGC
This sequence comes from uncultured Granulosicoccaceae bacterium, assembly GCA_937958675.1. Taxonomy (GTDB): domain Bacteria; phylum Pseudomonadota; class Gammaproteobacteria; order Granulosicoccales; family Granulosicoccaceae; genus Granulosicoccus. The sequence continues at coordinate 9,900 of CALGND010000066.1, read as the reverse complement.
TTGAACCCGTAGTCAATATATAAGAATCAGAACTACCTGACTCGTTATCAATAAACAATGGGATATTAACTGTTGTACCTACAGTGCCCACAACAGAAAACGCAGACGTATAAGGTGTAACAAGCTCACCTTCATTGGTGCCCAATGCACCATCTGCCACGTTATGAATATCTGCACCAGCTTCGATAATTGTACCCAAGCTGTTTGCAACCGTATCACTTACAGGAGACGCAGATGGATCATTAGCAGATATGGCAGTAACAATTGCTTCATACTCTGTAGCTGGCGCTGGAGCAGCACCCGATGCCGAAGCCGGCAATGTTGCCTTCACAATGATCGTCTTTGATGCACCACTAGCCACTACACCACTATCAATACCTGAACCGTTGGTATCAGTAAGCTGAACAACACCTGAGTCATCAAAGAAAGTGAATACAGTACCCACTGGGAAGTTACCCGGGTTAACTGATAATTCGAAAATATCATCAGAATTACCGTTGTTAGTAATTACGTTAGTAAACAAAACGGTAGCACCAGTGGAGATTTGATCAACGAATTGATCACCATTGGCTGAAGCGTCGTCATCACCACCGTCGTTTACGCCAGCAGCAGGATTAGCTCCTGTATCAGTAATAGTGACACCGAAATCGGCAGCAACAGTATCCTGACGCGGGTTTGAAGCAGCGAGTTGATCAGCGACTCCGTCACCATTTGTATCACCAGCTGCGTAACCTACGTTATTAATTTGAGTTCCACCTGGCAATGTTGCCGCGTTATAGCTAACGGTAAACGTTAAGGTAACACTTGCTTGAGATGGTAACTCTGCATCAATAGCATAAACACCTGGTACAGCTGCATCTGTTGAATCACCATCGGTATTTAAATCAATACCCATAGAAGCCTCATCAGCATCTGTTATGTCGCCATCCGCATTTAAGTCGAGTGATAATGCTACCTCGTCAAGATTAGCAGCAGTATCAAGCGTGTCACCATTCGTGGCAAGCAAGCCTGATACACCAGCACTTACTAGCGTGGTGTTTTCTGGCAAACCGTCAAATATAACAACGTTAGATGCTGATTGATTACCGTTATTTCTTACTGTTATGGTGTATGCGATAGTACCGTTGGCAACATCGTGTACTGAGCTCTTAGTCGTAACAAGTACAGCATCACCAGTTACAGTGATCAACGATTCGTTTGTACCATCTGCACCATCTCGGCCACCGCCGGTAGATAGGTCAGTTACACTGCCCGCAACTGCCGTACCCGTACCGTTCTGCGCTTCAGCAGTAAGAGTAACACCAAGAGTTTGTCCAGCAGTAGCACTTGCAGGTACATCTACAGCAACCACTAAGTTAGCGAAATTACCAACGTTTGCAGGTAGAGTGACACTAGAGATAGCAGGCTCACCTGCATCAGGCACACCATTACCATTTGCGTCGTTGTATACAGTAATATTCGAAGAATCGATATCATCTCCACCAGCTAGAGTGATGCCGTTAGCAGCGCTAAGATCGAACGTGTCAGTTCCGTTACCTGTGTTAGTTAACACATACGGTAAGTAAACTAATTGACCAGGTGCAGCTGTAGTGTCGTTATCAACACCAATTGTTGCAGCATATACTTGTGCAACAGTAACAATCGCTTCGTTAGATTGCGCAGAGTAAACGTTACCTGCAGCATCTTCGTAAGTGACAGTCGCTAAGTTTTTTATTTGCGTTCCGGCAGCTGTTGCAGCTAGCACTTGTGGGCCGTAGCAGATTACTCCGCCAACCGTTAATGCTACTGCACACGCCTGAACAAGTTTTTTACGAGGGTATAACCAGTTCATTTATGTTTCCTTGTTTTACAATTTCTAAATTAGATATTCGCAATCAAATACATCGTTGCTTTATTTGACCGAAACTCGATAGGTGAAACGGTGTTTGCCACCTTTAGAAGGCAATGCATCTTTGGCTAACCAACGAACGTGCGTGTACTGCTCTGCTGGAATAACAACTTCCTTTTGAGTGCCGTCTAATTGGGTTTCAATGCGAATAACTGGCTCAGACTCGAAAGACTGACCCCCATCGATGCTTACTTCGAAGTTTGATTGCACATCAGAGTTGTGCGACTCGCCGATGAAAAGTGTGTTTTCAGGAATGGGATCTACCACTTGAATACCACTTACACTGGTATCACCGTTGTTAGTGAACACCAATTCGAACTCCATAACCTGCCCAGGCTCAACCTGATCGGTTTTGGTTACTTGCTCTTCACCGTTTTTATTAACGGTAACTAGATAAGCTTGAATCTCGCCGCTAACGGGCGCAGCCGCATGGGAAATCCCGGCCAAGAAGAGAACTAATACAAAAACAACAACTGTTTTAACGTTGGCCATTGGGGCCCTCCAATAATTTGTTGAACAAGCGAAATGCTTCGCATGCCAACATTGCAGGGACTAGGCCTTTGAACTGTTTAACAGGTTATTTTTGATAGAATTAACATGTAAGTGCCTAACTTTGAACTGGTTCTGCGACCACGGTCACAAAGTTCAATCCACCACTACGCGGTAACTGACCGTACCGCCGGCACCAGCGGCAAGGCTGCCACTAAACACCCACTTCAAGCTAGCACCGCTCACCACAGAAGAACATTGCACACCGCTTATCGCAGGGCCGCAATCCATCGTTCCAGCTGTAAGAGTGGTAAAGGCGGGGGTTTCATCATTGATTTCTAACTGCGTTAGTGGTCCGGTACCTTGGTTGCTGTACGCAATAGCGTATTCAAGCGTATCGCCCGGCGATGCAGCGTTATCGATCGATAGCGCACCATTTTTTGTGACGTTGATCACATTTTTTGTTAGCACGAGACGACCACTCGTCGCGGCAGTGACGGTTACAGAGTCCGCGTTCCTCACGCCTATAGTGACTGCATGGCCTGTACTGGCATCATCCGAAACAACTAGCACAGATTCGATGTCAATTTGCTGACGACCACCAGGCACCGCTGTGCTCGGAACAAAGGTGTCAATAATTAGACATAACTGCTGACCCATACTAACTGGCACGCCGGTAGTAACTAAACCCTCGCCAGCGCTTATCTGTGAGTCACAATTATCGTCGCGATACAGGACCGTATTCCAGCTATTGCTATCGCTTATCGCAAAGTTAACAAGACCCGATGTTGAAGCCGAGTAACGATGCGCAAACGTAGCTGACGTACCAGCGCTTGCCGAGACCGACTGGTCGGCAGTTAACGTCGGCATGTTAATCAAACCAAAATCTAAATCGCTATAACCCGTACTGGGCAACGATGGAATAACAAACTGGCCATCACTTGGCAATCCAGATACGTGATTGGGTGATTCTGAAATAAACATTGAGCCGGCTTGTGGCGACACACTAATCGTTAATTCAGTGCCAACTAATGCACGAGCAACTTGCATTGTCCATGCACCAGTACCATCACTTAGCGCCGTACCCAAACTATTTCCGCTAGCATCGCTAACTGACACAAATCGATTACCTAAACCAATTTCGCTAGTTTGGAAAATTCCGTCATGCGAATTTATCGAAGACGCCGAACTATCGATAAACACGACGCCACCTATTGTGATGTCAGTTGAAAGTTGAAACGGTGTTGGCGTATCTATATCAACACTAACATCTGTACCCTCGCCCGATAAATCTGAAATAGTTGTACCTAAATTATCGTCTGCAGAAACAGTTGCTTGGTTGAAATACTGCCCATCTGTTGCCTGCACATTTTGAACGGTAACAAATATTGTAACGATTAATTCTTCTTGTACCGCTAACACACCCGAGGTACTAAGTAGATCAACGTTAGCTGAACCATCATAAGTGCTATTAACAACGAAGCCACTTGGCGCTGTAACAATTTGAGGTGCTTGCGACACACTATAGTTACCCGCACCAAATGTAGTATCTAAGTTATCTTGAACAACAACATCGCTTAGTTCAACATCACCTGTATTAACAACACGTAAACTAAATTCAACATCGTTGTTATTTACGACTACATCTTTAGCCATACGAATATCAGGATTAGCAACAGGAGCTAAGGTACACACCTCAAGCTCCCAAGATTGCAACTGACCACCATCTTGGTTATAGCGATCTAATATCTCCAAGGTCCAGTCACCTTGAGCATCCATACCGTTATAAGCTGCTAACGAGCCTACCGGTGGGTAGCTCAAACCATCTGTAGGTGCGCACGGAGGCGAGCCTGTCGATTGATCATCAAATCCGAACGAGAAGTCATTGCGACTATTGCAGGCTGGCCCATACAAACCCTGCCTTTCACCGTTAAAATCAAGGGTAAAAACCAAATCGTTAATATACGTATGCGTACCAACGACGTTACGCAAATTGACATCAGAAACCACCGCCGACTGCGGCACTGTTAATGTGGATCGAGTAATTTGATTTGCATTTGGGCCAATAGGAAGAGTTAACCCCGATGCACTATAAATATTGCTGATACTACCTGCTGGGCACGAACCAACAACAGGCTCAACAATACTCACCGCGTGGTCCTCTACCTCACCGTCTGGTGCAAGCCCAACCGGGCTGGAAATAGAACCAATATTGGTTGACGTACGAATTCGCACCATTGAATCGCCCGCCTGATTTAGATTTATACCACTCCAAATCAAAGTTGAAGTACCAGAGTTACAATTAAGGGGATGATTAGCGTTACGCTCGTTAGCGTCAAACACACCATTAACATTTGCATCAATCCAAGCAGTGACGTAAGCACCCGCGGTGCATTGCACGGCCAAAGTGTAATCACTGCTACCAACAGTAATAGATTGAAGTGAAGATACTGCATCCTCATCTAAGGTGCCGTCGTTATCGTCACCCGAGCCATTAACACCACCCGTTGTGTTTAATGAATATGCTTCGTTGTCCGGCGCGACTTGCCCGACGTAATACGGCGATGTTCCTACCGACGGCATTCTATGAAAAGCGGAACCATAACTATCTGGCGCATCACCAAAATCTAAATTAAAACCGCTAGAGAAATCCCAGATCGCTACACTGCTTGTAAAAATAGTATTAGAACCAGCTTGCCCACTTACCGGATTAAAGCTTCTAATGGAGTTGCCAACGTTAGTGAACATATCGCCTGTTGGGCTATTGGTCATCTGACCGCCTGTGCCAGTGGCTAACAAAGTCCAACTGTTAGCGCTAGGCTCAAAACGCCATCGCCCAGCCGACGTGCCACTGCCATTTCCGCTGATATCTGCAGTCGACCCATAAATTACAACCGAACCACCTTCGTAGCGTGCAGCGATATCACCAAACCCACCAATCTGTACACCATTACAATTACAGGCATTAAGTAGGTTGAGAGGTGTTATCGAGACAACTTGAGTGCCGTTGGACGACATTTGAACTTCATACAACTCTTCTATATACCCAACAGCTGATTCAGAGCCAACATAGTATTTGCCGTCCAAGTAGCTGCCGGCAGTACTGTTGATATTTTGGATTGGTGCTGAAGGGGATCCTGTACTGAAATTGTGCAGAAGGTGGTGAGCGCCACCGCCACTGCCCTCAGCGGGGTTCCAGTAATACATACTGGTATCCGAACCGTAGTAGACCAATCCAGAATCAATATTGACCGCCAATCCATTGACGCTACTAGTGATAGGCGAAGTTGTCAGAAGATTATCAACTCCGCGTGTCAAATTAATGCCGCGCAATTGTGCGGCGGAAGAATAGGTAAATACGGTATCGGCGGCTACTGCAGGCTGCAGAGCATTAAGAACGCACAATGCAAAGAGGCAGAAGAGCCATCGAAAGGCTGCCCGAAACTCAAAACAAGCATCCGGCGGGTTTTGTAGGGAGATGACATGTGGCATCCCCCACTAGGAGCAAGAATTACGCCCCAAAATAGTAATGGCAAGCCGCTGCGTTAATTGTCGCCAGCGACCTTTAATACCGGCTGCTCGGTCACTTCCAGTTCGATCGTGGTATCACGAATCTCTTCTCGCAAGATGGATACATCTTTGGGTGCATCAATACCTAGCTTCACCCTATTACCTTCTATCGCCAATACAGACAATACAACGTTCTCGCCGATGAAGATTCGTTCGTTTGAACGTCGCGTGAGAATTAACAATGCCAGCTCCTTGTGACCGCTATGACGATCAAATAATCAAACTAATAAGTTCTTGCATTAACGGCTAACTTTGCAGGCAACTATAACGCGTAACAGTTCAATGAATGTTTTATGGAAAATGTAACGCGTAATTTGAAAATAAATATTCTTGCAACTTCAATAACACTTCGCACTTATATACAGTAACAATCTGAAAATCTAACAGTAACTTCTAACATCAACCCCAACGTTAGATACATCATCTCACAATTAACCCTCGTCTGAATTTTGCAAAAAACTTTATCAGGTAGCAAACGTTGTAATTTTAACAACAAACTGTTTCGCGATGCGTCGCAGCAATTAATAGGACACAGGCAATAATGAACGAATTAATGAAGGACAATGCAATCTCTATCGAACCACAGAATAGTGATAACGATAAAAATCTGAACAACAGCGCCGCCGTAAATACGATCGATGCGATTCACGGCGCCCTAAATAACGTTTTATCAGACAGTAAATTTGCAGCATCACCACAGATGTCTGCGTTTCTTAGTTATGTTGTCCACGAAACCATGGCAGGCAACGCGGATCGAATCAAAGCTTATACAGTAGCAGTTGATGCTCTTGGAAAACCACCAAGCTTTGATCCGCAGAATGATCCATCGGTAAGAGTGTTAGCCAATAGACTACGTGCATCATTGAAAAACTATTACAACAACAATCCTGAGCAAGCACTCTTTATTGAGTTATATAGAGGCTCGTACGTACCTCATTTTATAGACTCAACTGGTTATGAACACGTTCAGAAGGTTTCGAAAAAAACAACCGAAAATAGAAGCGCAGCATCAATAAAGCAACATACAAAAATCGAGAATGTTTACGGCCCACCTAAAGATCTACAAGCAGCCAACGCATTGCAACACGAGCGGCAAGGTTCGACTGATTCTGCAAATCGAGTGAGCTTATGGCTGTTAAGTGGTGGGAAAAAATTTGGTTAAACCAAACTACACAGCAAAGTATTGCAAATTTAGAGTTGGCGATAGACCATCAAACGGCGCGCTTGTAAACCACAAGCGCTAGCAGTACGGATATCAATAACAAGGCAAGGCTTATCCACATTTGCGTTGTTGACCCAAGACGTACTCCCGAACCTAACATCGAGAACACTAAAGACTGAGGGACAAACCCAACAGCAGAAGCTGCAAAAAATGTGATAGCTGGCACAGGCAACAAACCCGCACAAACGTTACTAATTAGGTTTGTGCCCAACGGTTGAAACCGTAGTATCACAATTTTCAAAAAAACATCTTCTTTAACCCATGCAGCCAACTTGGCTTTTGCCTCAGGATAGCGCTCTTGAAAACGTGCCGACAACACGTAGCGCACTGCAGTATAAGTAAACGCACAACCCACTATCGCACTAAGCAACGCTGCTAAAAAACCCACGGGTAATCCATAAGCAAAACCAAAAACAAAGGCAAATAACTGCCTTGGCAAACCCACCGCAATACAAAGGCTCGCCACCAGCAACATAACCGTAAACCCAATCACGCCGGCGGATTGTAAATAAGCCCCTAGGTACTGCGCGTGTTGCAGGTAATTGGCAGGCGTTTTTGCCACCACAAAGACTAACGAGAGCAGCAGCAGGACAAAACCTACCAGCATCCATTGAGTTTTTTTCACAGGTCTCACGATTACGTCATTTTCTAAACATTTTTGCGGCGCTACAGCCAGTGTGCCGCAGGAGAATCCGCTACACTGAGACCATAATCCAAAGCACTAATTCGATCACAATGCGAAATTATCACGATATAGATCTCAGCACTCAAACGGTCAACACCTCAGAGGTTCTCGGCGAGGATATTGCCCGTTGCGGCAGATACCTGATTGCAAAGACATTGTTAGAGCAAAACAAGGCCACAGTGGATCCTTTATCTGAGGAAAACCCACTGATCTTCTCTGCAGGCCCGTTTGCTGGTACTAATTTCTCTAACGCTAACAGAGTGAGCGTGGGTTGCAAAAGCCCACTAACTGGCGGCATCAAAGAGGCTAACGGCGGCGGTACTTTCGGCTTTGCTATGGGCCAGTTGGAAATCGCAGGTTTCACACTACATAACGCCTCCAAAGAATGGGTCATCATACGCATTACTAAAGAGGGCGACATCACCTTCACTGATGCCAGCGCCTATATGGGCATGGGCAACTTCGAAACCGCCGCTAAGTTGCACGAAGAATACGGCAAGAAGGTTAGCATTGGCCTGTGCGGCCTTGTAGGGGAATATCAAGGTTTACTATCGGGTATCTCATTTAGTGATGTTGACTTACGCCCATCTAGGCTTGCCGCGCGCGGTGGCGTTGGCGCGGTAATGGGATCGAAAAAAGTCAAAGCCATAGTATTGGATCTAAACCGCATGCCCACTTTCAAAGACCGCAAGAAGGTAATGGGCGCAGTAAAGCAATACAAAAAGATGCTTGATGCAGAGCCCGCAATCAAGGCATTTCAAGATATCGGCACAGCCATGGTTGCAGACTATACCAACCATGTTGGCGGGCTACCGGTAAACAACTTTGCTATTGGCCGACAGACCGATACCAACGTTGAAGTATTTCAAATGGGCGGCGATGCATTGCGTGAGCGCAACATCGAACGTGGCGGCATCACTACTCACGCCTGTATGCCGGGCTGCACTATTCAATGCAGTAACGTATATGCAGATAAGGATGGCAATGAGGTGGTATCGCCAGTTGAATACGAAACAATTGGCTTGCTAGGCACCAACTGCGGCTTGAAGGATCCCGATGAACTTGCAGTGCTTAATTGGCACGCCAATGACCTCGGAATCGATACGATCGAACTAGGCGCTACTATCGGCGTATTGATGGAAGCAGGCCACGGCAAATTTGGCGACGCCGCCTACATGCAAACAGTGCTTGACGATATTCGCGCAGGCAATGAAGACGGTCGCTTGTATGCGCAGGGTACCGCCCGCGTTGGCGAACACTTTAAGGTAGCCCGCATACCTGTGATCAAACGCCAAGCTATTAGCGCCTACGATCCTCGCGTGATCGAAGTTACTGGCATCACTATGATGATGACAGCTCAGGGTGCCGATCACACTGCTGGCAACATGCCCCAATACGATTGCAAGGGCAAAACTGCCGAAGAACTGGTTGCAGCTAGCCTGGAAATCCAAATCGTATCCGCCTCTGCAGATTCACTCGGTTTGTGCATTTTTGGTCGCTCGGTAACCAATACCCATATCGATTTCTTGATTGACGCTATTAATGACGCCCACGGTGTGACGCTTGAAGAATCATTTTTCAGGAACTTAGGCCGCGAAGCGCTAGAGATGGAGGCTCAATTTAATAAAGATGCAGGCTTTACCGACTCAGATGACGAGCTACCATCCTTCTTCTACGATGAGGCACTTCCGCCCAGCCAACAGGCCGCGCGCTTTCATAGTGATCAGGTAAATCAGGTGGCTGCAGGGCGCTGGGAAGAAATACGCCAAGATTGATGCCTCGATAACGCACAAAGGGCCACGTTTACGGTATTATGCGTGGCTCGGTAAGGGCCGTTAGCTCAGTTGGTAGAGCAGTTGACTTTTAATCAATTGGTCGCAAGTTCGAATCTTGCACGGCCCACCATTTTTCCTGGCCTTCGCCAGGGATGACACTCCCTTACATTACGATCCATCTTTTGCAGGCGTTTTCATGGGCTCTACCCAATTAACGGGGGATGGGCATTCATCAGACCCTATTAACAATACCATCCCATCCACAATGGGC
>CALGND010000065.1 GCA_937958675.1 uncultured Granulosicoccaceae bacterium | reverse complement strand
AAGGTGGTCAGCAAGCAGGTGAAGGTGGTCAGCAAGCAGGTGAAGGTGGTCAGCAAGCAGGTGAAGGTGGTCAGGGACAGGGTGGGCAACAAGGCCAAGGCAGTGAAGGCACACAAAGTGCGGGCATTGAATCGTCCCAAGGCGCTGGACAGTCAGGTGCAGCTAGCGCCTCATCAAGCCCGCAGCGAGGTATGACTAGAGAGTCTGCAGGGCAAAGTGCTGATGCACTAGATAACCTCGTGCCAAGGCTAGGTTCCTTAGGTGTTGAACCGACTGATATAGAAGCACTGAAAGAAGCGTCGGAGATATTGCGTAATGCAGAAAACGGTGTCAATACTGGTCGCATTGAATCCGAGTACGCGCGGATATTGCGTAGCTTGGAATCGCTTGAGTTGCAATTAGCTAAAGCGGGTGAACAACAAAGTAGCGAAGTTGAACAAGCATTGCGGCAGGGAGAAGTTTCAGAAGCGGCAGCGGAGTACTACCGTAAGCTTAGCGAGCAGTAGAGTCTTAATAGCGTTTAGTGCCATTGAGCGTCTGCAGTTCTTGTGTCAATAAATGTTCTCAACTGATCAAATAAAGTGCTATTGCAGTTATTTACAACGGGTATATTCAATAAACTGTGTCAAAGTGTCCCTATATTGGACGTGAGCAGTTGTATGCATTAGACTACTAGCTGTCTAATCAATAAGCAGAGCCGCGTGCAAACATTCCTTGTATTTCTAAACACCGAGCAAAAAGTCGAAACTGTCGAGCACGGTATGGTGAGAGGGCTGGCAATTGCTAATGTTGCTGCCGCTTCAACTAAGGCGCTTGCAAAAGATTACCTCGCAATTACCGAAGGCGACGAAATTATCGGTTGCAATAATGATGGCATTCGCTGGAAGGCCGCCATTGACGAGATCATTATCGCCACTAGCGACAGCGAAGAAATCCACAAGGGCGAAGAGATTAAAATTATTAAGGGTAAACTTGTTGCTCGAGGTAGCCGGTCTATCGCTGCTGCATGCAAACGCATGAAGGAAAACAAAGTAGACCTCCCTGAAATTATCAACACTCGTGGATCAGGTTTTAAGCAAGGTGCACTAGCAAAGATACTAACTGACGCTCAAATCGAAGAGCTTTGTTCAGGCCTAAGTTAATAAGCCGCGTTTAATGTCATCCTCGCGAAGGGTGACTATTCCCAAGTTACGCAGCGTGAATCAACTTTTCAACTTCTTCTGATAACCAAGCTTCGGCGTTTTTCATAGCACGTTTGTCTAGTGCTTTGATGTCATACTTAGCCAAGGCATTTAGCACAGGTAATTCCTGAAGCATTTGGCTTGGCTGTAAGCGCCGCGCATTACCCGGCGTGATCCAAACAATCTGTTTTAGCAAAAATAATACTCGAGCATCTAAGCCTTCTTCAATTGTTTCAGTTTCCACTGCGTATCGGATGCACAACAATAAGGTCGTCGTCATCGCTTGTGCGTATCCAGATAAGCCGATATGAGCTTTTGATTGCTGCTTGCTCCACAAGCCTAAAAAGAATGTATGTAAATGATTTTCTGCACTGGCTTGATCGGAAGCGGCTAAAAGTTTATCAATTACTTTTAGAAACAAGTGATCAATTGCAGTGCGATCTTCGCCCAGTAGTTGATGAAAATTTCCCTCTATCCAATGAAACATCTGCGAATCATGGAAGAGTGAATGTTGAATGCCTCTAACGATCCATGTTGAGCGATCGTATTGAGCATCACTGATAATCAAGCGACTATCAAAACATACACAAAGTAGTTGCTCAAGGGGATCTTTGTTTAGTATTGATTGAGTGAGTTCATCGTAGTCTGTAATTGCTTGGTTTTCTGATCGCGTGGCAACTGCTATGCACGGTATGTCTGATTGACTAATTGCATTAAGAAATAGTTGGCTACCAAAGGCCAGCACTAGCTGCTGTGTATTATTAGTTGTGTGGCTTTTCGTATCAAGCGCGTCAACATTAGTGATCTGGCTCTCACGGAATTTCAATGATGGGTAAGCTGTTAAGTATTTGTTAATGGAAGTGGGCAGCTCGGGGTTGCTTGCCACAGCGTCGTCTTCTATCCATATCAATAGTTGCATATCGCTGGCAGCGAGATGTGATTCGATTAGGTCAGAAAATACCGTATTGCCGGGGTGCAGCAAATCGCTAGTGACCAATGCCGGGATCATGTTAGTACTTATAAACTCCGCCGCATTTACACTCGCGTCATACTGGTCTGCAGTAGGCTCTGGAGTATTGAACGTAATAGTTGAGTGTAATAAGCTTGCCATCTTTACTATATTTCCGTAGGGGTTTATTCTGGCTGTAGTAATGATATATTGACTCTATGTCGTCACCGCTGAAGTACACCGCAGAAATTTCGGTAATAGTGCCTATTGGCCGACTAAACAGATTGATCCACGTCTCAAAAAATACTCAACTGTGAACCACTCGCAATATGCCTTCATTGCTCGACACACAGCACTCGGATTTCGACTCACTGCTTAGATCATTCGAATGGGATATCCCGCTTAATTTCAATGTGGCTACCGCAGTCTGCGATCGACATGCAGATGGTTCTGGCCAGCTCGCACTCATTGCTGAGTCGCAGGGCGGTGATATCGAGAGATATACCTTTGATGAGTTGAAGGACCTATCGAACAGGCTAGCCAACGTTTTCAAAAGCGAAGGTGTAGGTAAAGGCGATAGAGTGGCCGTAATACTGCCGCAACGTATCGAAACCGCCTTGGTGCATTTAGCTTCGCTTAAATTAGCCGCGGTGTCTTTACCATTGTCTGTGTTGTTTGGCGATGATGCCTTGCTTTATCGTTTGCAAGACAGCGGTAGTAGCCTGGTGGTATGTACAGCTGATACAGCTGCAAACTTAGCGCAATTGCGAGATCAATTACCTGATCTAACAACCATATTGGTTGTGGATGACGACAGCATCAAGGCTGCTAACAATGAAGCTACACCGTTTTGGTCAGCACTTCGCGAAAGAAGCTGCGAGCTAAGCGTTGCCCAAACTAAGGCTGACGATCCAGCCTTTTTGTTGTACACCTCAGGCACTACCGGGCCTCCGAAAGGCGCATTGATTGCGCACCGTTCTCTTGTGGGCAATCTAACGGGTTTTGAGTTGTCTCATAATGGCTTCCCTGAACCAGATGATTGCGTTTATACGCCGGCTGATTGGGCGTGGACTGGTGGCTTACTTGATGCCTTAATGCCAGCATGGTTTTACGCGGTGCCAGTTGTTGCCTATGCCAACAAGAAATTCGACGTGCCAGCTATTCTGTCGCTAATGTCGCGGCATAAGGTGACCTGCGCGTTTATCCCGCCCACAGCGTTAAAAATGATCAGAAGCCAAGATGATCTGTTACAAACGTATCCCTTGTTCTTACGCAGCGTCATGAGTGCAGGAGAAGCAGTAGGCGAGGAGTTGTTTGCCTGGGGGCAGGAAAAGCTGGGCTTAGCGATAAACGAGATGTGTGGGCAAACAGAACACAATTATTTGATGGGCAACTGCAGCAAGTTAATGGATGTGCGTCCCGGTTCAATGGGCAAGGCTTATCCTGGCCATCGTGTCGCGATTATGGGAGATGATGGCAATTTGCTTGGCAGTGATCTACCCGGCGAACTAGTAGCACACCGCGATGATCCTGTGCATTTTCTGGGGTATTGGAATAATCCAGAAGCCACTGCCAGTAAATACACAGGGGACTGGTTTCACACGGGAGATGTGGCCTATCAAGATAGCGACGGTTATCTATGGTTTTTGGGTAGGGCAGACGACGTGATTAGTAGTGCCGGATATCGTATTGGGCCGGGGGAGATTGAGGATTGCGTCATGAAACATCCATCTGTTTTGCAAGTGGCTGCTATTGGCGTGCCTGACCCCGATAATATTAGAGGAGATGTGGTTAAACTGTGTATCGTATTGCGCCAAGGATACAGTGCAAGTGATACGCTTCGCTCTGATCTACAATCGCAGGTTCGCAAGCAATTAGCCGCTTACGAGTACCCCCGACTAATACAGTTTTTCGATGCACTCCCGATGACCACTACTGGTAAGGTTAAACGTGGCGAACTGCGTCAACAGCATTTGTTATCAACGTGAATTTTGCAAATCAAAACGATACCCAATCCGATACTCAACGACTGGGCATCGTTATCTCGATGTTTCCTGAGCTCCACGAAACATTCATATTGCGCGAACTGGTTGCCCTAGAGAAGCGTGGCTTGCAGTTTGATATTTATAGCTTGCAACACCCGCGCGATCCAATCACCATTGATGATGCCATCAGGTTGTCGCAAGAGCGCACGTATTACTCCAACTTGATCACGCTCGCGACCATAACGGCATTTTTAAAAAATGCCATTCGCCACCCAGTCACCATGTTAAGTAGCATTTCGAACGTGTGCTGGCAGGGGCGTGATAGGCCTCTTGATATCGTAAAAAATCTTGCTATTCTGCCTTTGTCGCTACATATTGCTGACATTGGCAAACAACGCGGTGTTGTTCATTGGCACGGACATTGGGCCAATATCCCCACGACAGCATGTTGGTATATCAGCCGCTTTTCAAAACAGAGTTGGTCTGCTGCTATTCATGGCGAAGATATTTTTTCTGCAAATCAATTTTTAACTTATAAGTTAGATGCGGCGGCGTTTTCTGTGGTGTGCAGTGGTTATTTTTGTAACCATTTAAAAACCCAATTGGGTTTGCAACAACCTGAGCATGTGCACCTGAATTACCACGGCCTGGATCCACGAGTGGTTGAGCGCAAGCCTTATGATAGGTCTAACAGTGATGGCAGTAGCGTGACTTTAGTGAGTATCGGTCGCATGGTGCCTACTAAGGGGCATGATGTGCTGATCAATGCGCTTGCATCGCTCAAGGGCACACTTGATAAAACGATTAGGTTGAAGTTCATTGGTTCAGGGCCAATTGAACAAGAGCTTAAAGATCTAGCCGAGAAGCAAGGTGTGGCGAGTGAGGTTGAATTTTGTGGTGCAATGGCATTTGAGGACGTTTTACAAACGTTGGAGTCAGCTGATCTATTTTGCCTAGCCCCACGTTTGATACCAGGCCATCCACCCGATGGAATCCCAAACGTGATTGCTGAAGCTATGGCCTTAGGTGTGCCTGTACTCACTACTCGAGTGAGTGCGATTCCTGAGTTAGTCGAGGATGGCGTAAGCGGTAAATTAGTGGAGGTTGATGATGTGCCTGCCTTTGCGCAGGCTTTAAGTAGCTTGATTAATAATGCTGAGCTACGTAAAACCATCGGCGAAGCCGCTCAGCAAAAAGTTGATCTATTGTTTAATCAACAAAACAATATTCAAGAATTGCTCGAATTGTTTGATCAGTACGTACCACAGGCATCAAATTGCTATGGCGATCCATCCAATGACCAATAGCGTTGCCAATAAAAAAACGGTTGTATTTTGTATAGAGGCGCTAAGCGTTGGTGGAGCTGAGCAAATGCTGGTGGCGATGGCTAATCAATTTGCTACTGATGGTTGGCATGTGCATATGGTGTGTTTAACCACTGCAGGCGAACTTGCAGGCGGCCTTGATGCCGCGGTGACACTCCATGTGCTTAATAAAAACCCCGGTGCGGATATCGGTTTGCCCAGACGCTTACGTCGCCTAATCAAAACAATTAACCCCTATACCGTTAATAGCCACCTTTGGACAGCCAATCTATGGACTCGACTCTCTCTTGTTGGTTCTGGCTATCGGGTGGTCGTCACTGAGCATAGTCGTGATTTCTGGAAGAGCTGGTATCACCGCTTGATTGATCAGTTACTGTCCCGCTACACCAAAAAATTGGTAGCGGTGTCAAATGACACGGCGGACTTTTATCGAAACGATATTAGTATTAAGCAATCCTTAGTGACTGTGATAAACAATGGTGTTGACACGAAGCGCTATGCTGAGGGTAGTGGTGCACATCTTAAGCAAGAGTGGGCAAATGATGGTCAATTATTACTCGGCACGGTGGGCCGATTGGTGGAGGCTAAAAATCATCCCCGCCTTATAGAGATGGCTGCATTACTTAAACAACGGGGCGTGTCCTTTAAATTAGTGATCGCAGGGGATGGCCCTGGAAAAGCAGACGTTGAGGCATTGATAGACTCGAGTGAACTTAGTGAGCATGTGCTGTTGCTTGGCCAACGAATGGATATTCCCGATCTGCTCAATGCACTGGATATTTTTATCCTGTCATCTGATCGTGAAGGCCATCCACTCACTGCACTGGAGGCGCAAGCGGCGGGAACGCCTGTCGTGTTAACCAATGCGGGTGGTTCGGCTGATGCCATTGCAGGTACCACTGATCAATGGCATGGTATGCTGGTTGAGAAGTCGGCACAAGCACTAGCTGATGCTGTAATCACTATGCAACACGAGCGCGCCAACATTAGTCTGCAAGGAGACCAAGCCCAGAAGTATGCATTGGCACACTTTGATAAACGTCAGATGATCGATGCGTATCAGCAGTTGTTTCTAAACACTTAAATGGCTTCATTGATTGAAATGCCAATAATCAAAAACTATCACACCCACACTTGGCGTTGTAAACACGCATCACAGGATGTATCCGCCTATTGTCAGGCGGCAGTGGATTGTGGCTTAACGGTGCTGGGCATTTCAGATCACACGGCCCTGCCCGATAATCGCTGGCCTCATATTCGCATGGATATAGATGAGCTGCCGGTATATTGTGATGCAATAGATCAGGCGGCCAAGAACTTTCCTCAGTTAAGGGTGCTTAAATCGGCAGAGTGCGAGTATTCAAACGAGTACGATAGTTTTTTCCGCGATAAACTGCTGGGCGAGCTTGAATTCGATTATCTCGTGGGAGCAGCACATTTTTTTCCAATGGACGGTGATTGGGTTGGATCGTACGGTGGGGCCGATTCGCTGAAGAGTTTAAAAGCATATTCTAACTACTTTATTCAATCGATGGAGTCAGGTTTGTTCGCCTTTATGGCGCACCCTGATTTGTTCGGAAATTCCTACTTAAGTTGGGACAAAAATACGATCGCCGCATCGCATGACATATTCACCGCCGCCGCAGAATTACGGGTGCCACTGGAAATAAATGGTTACGGCTTGCGTAAACCAAAAATCGACACACCCGAAGGCAGGCGTTGCATGTATCCATGGCTTCCATTCTGGGAAATGGCCGCGGACTACGATGTATTGTATATCGTCAACTCAGATGCGCATCATCCAAAAGATGTGAATGCAAACTTGGAAGAAGCGGCCAGTATTGGTCAACAGAATGGGTTGGCAATGGCAGATCTAAGCTACCTCGAATCGGTGAAGATGGAATTAGAATAGCGTGAATGGATTAACGATAAATGAAAATATTCCGTTTCAAACTATTGAATGGGAATCCATCCCTAAAAACAGAACATCAAGGACATAATCCCCCTGAGGGCAGTCCACGTGCCCTCCGGGGTTATTCTATGGCCAACCTTCTAATTTCATCAATCAAGCTGATAACTCCCTACCAAGTAACTCACCAAGCTTGCCATTCATATGCATTTCCAGCAATTGGTCGCTCCCACCAATGAGCTCATCATTGATAAATATCTGCGGTACTGTGCGAGCGCCGTTTGATCGGTTCACCATCTGAGCTAACTTTGTGGGATTTCGGCTCACTTCATATTCAATATAGTCCACGTTATATTTATTCAGTATGGCGGTTGCACGGCTGCAATAAGGGCAGTAGGTTTTAGAGTACATTTCAATTTTCACGGCTGTTCCTTGTTTGTTGATTGGTGTAGAAACAGTATCGGAGCTAGGGTTTTCTTGGTCGTTGCCGGGTATATACATTTCTGTAAAGAATTGTTCGCTAGTGCGCCAAGTTTGCATAAAGAAGGTGCCACGCATTTAGCTAAGTAGTGGGCTCATGCTTGGGCTGTTAAGAGCGATAGGCAGTTGAAGGTGTTGCCTGCGATAAAGCGTGGAAGGTGTTTGCACTAAAAGCAGTATGACTTAAAATGAAAACCCGCTTATGAGCTAAGGGAAAACGTAATTATGTTCTCTTTGTTAAA
>CALGND010000064.1 GCA_937958675.1 uncultured Granulosicoccaceae bacterium | reverse complement strand
TAGCGTACTAAGGCCACCGGCTGCAATAATGGCACTACCGGTTAAGAATTGTCTTCGCGTCAGGCTCATACTGGAATCTCCGTTACTCATTCAACAAAAATCAAAAACGATTTCATTGAGTAAATTCACTAATAAAATTTGTTTAGGTATTAAACATACGCTTACATGTGCGTACGGATAAGGGTTTTATTTCAAGGTTGCTAGGTATGCAACAACATCCTCAACCTGCTGCGCTGTCAATATGGTTTTGCCAATTAGGTCTTCACGCACGTTTTCACCTACATCTAAAGAATAAAAACCTGGCATAACCGTGGCATCAGTAAATACCGCTTTGGCATTCACCACAATGGTGCGAAGCATCTCAGGCTTCCATCGAGAAGCCACACCATCAAGCGATGGGCCTACTCCGCCATGGAAAAGATGCTCTTCCATTTCGCTATTAACATGACAAGCCAAGCAGTTACCTTGCTTGCGGTTGGCAAATATTTTACGCCCCTCTGCGGGATCACCGGTTTGACCGGTAAGCGAATCGGCAACAGCCAAATTCTCGATTTTTACATCGCCTGGAGCGGTTGTATCAGCGAAGAGCGCCGAACAAACCGCTGTACAACAGCCTAATAAGGCGCCCAAAACTAAGCTCTTGACTTTATATCGCACAGTGACTCGCATTAAATCCTCTCCAAGCGGGTTTAATCAGCAGCACCGAATGCTGCGTCCCTTTAGAGCCTAACCAACAAGCTAAAAATAATCAATATGATTTTTACTATATATTTTATATAATACTCTCGAGCTCTCAAATTATTAGGCTGGGGAAGGCCTTCAACTCGTTGATCATTAATAGAAATCAAGCACCTAGAGGTTTAAGGCATGTGGTAATGCTGATGTTAACGCTTACATTGAGCTTCACATACGCCTGCCATAACCTTGCTATGGCGGACGGCGCACTAACAACCGAACTACTTATGATTGAGAGTGACGATTGCCCTTACTGCCGTAAGTTTGATCGTGAAATTGCCAAAACCTACCCTAAAACCTCGGAAGGTAAGCGCGCACCCTTATTTAGGCACAAACTCGGCGATAAGCTGCCTAATAAGTATGCAAGTATTGATATCAACTCCAGAACACTTACACCTACTTTTATTCTCATCGAAAACAAAAAGGAAGTGGATCGCCTAGTGGGTTATAACAGCGATGAATTTTTTTGGTTTTTGCTCAACGAGCTTTTTACAAAACTACCGACAGAGAAAGAGTAATTCGGCATGGCACTACCAAGATTAAAAAAGGACTTACCGCCAGCCGAGATGGAAGCGCTGATGGTGCAAGCTCGTGCGGCCAGTGATTTACTAAAAGCACTATCACACGAAACACGACTCCTAATTATGTGCCTGCTTAATGAAGGCGAGATGAGCGTCAACGAAATAGAACAAACAATAGACTTACCCCAAGCAACCGTCTCACAACAACTC
Source organism: uncultured Granulosicoccaceae bacterium (assembly GCA_937958675.1). GTDB lineage: Bacteria > Pseudomonadota > Gammaproteobacteria > Granulosicoccales > Granulosicoccaceae > Granulosicoccus. The sequence goes on along the minus strand of CALGND010000064.1, from coordinate 15,609 downwards.
GCAAGGTTACGATTTGATGGCTTAGTAGAAAATAGACGAGATGGGCGCTCAATCTATTACCGGATTGCCAACAAAGAAGCAGAAGCCGTTGTCGAATCTCTATACGACATGTTCTGCACTTCAGTGCGCCCACCAGACGCAAAAAAATAGTTTAGGCTGACAATGTCCGAATTACTAGAATCCGCATGGGCAGTACCAATCGCGGGTTTGCTATGCGGCATTGTACTTGGCGCAGTATCTAGGCGGAGTAATTTTTGTACGCTCACCTCCCTCGAACGTCATTGGTACTCCGAAGATTCAACCGGCTTGCGCATCTGGGCCTTGGCAGCTGTCACAACTCTATTGCTCACACAGCTCCTCTGGCACAACGACACAATTGACCTAGAGCAAAGCTTTTATTTATCCCAACAAATCAACTTTATCAATATTATTGCCGGAGGCTTAACGTTTGGTTTTGGCATGGCCTTGGTTGGCACTTGCGGATTTGGTGCACTAGTGCGCTTAGGCAGCGGTAGCTTACGCTCCTTAGTTATCGTTTTTGCAATGGGGCTGATGGCTTTGTCAGCACAGCGCGGCACCATTAGCGCATTACGAGAATGGTCAAACGAACATTTTGCTTACACACTGCCTCGCAGTCAATCTGCACACGATGTACTGATAGCCATAGGTTTACCCTCATTGTTATCCAGCATTGTTCTTACGCTAGCAATAGCATTATTTTTATTTTGGATATTTCGATCTGGATTTTTAAAACAGCCTGCAGCGATTTTTACCGGGCTTGCTATCGGTTGCTGTATCGCGTTTGGTTGGTTTGCAACCTCGACACTACAGGGGTTTCAATTTGAACCTGTACAGCTAGAGGCGGGATCATTTGCACTGCCACCAGGCGAATTGATATTCAGCGCTCTATTTGCCGATAGCGTACCGGACTACGGAGTGGGCTTAGTTGTCGGCGTTATCGCTGGCGCGTTCGCAATATCGTTGGCAGAACGGAACATTCGCTGGGAAGCTTGCGATGACGCAAGAGAACTTTCTCGTCATTTAGCGGGCGGAATGCTCATGGGCATAGGCGGCGTTTTTGCATCAGGTTGCACTATAGGCCAAGGGTTATCAGCATTTTCTTTGATGGCAATCTCAGCACCTCTCGCGATTATTAGCATTATCGTAGGCGCGCGCTTAGGCTTATCATATTTAATTGAGGGATCTGCACTGGCCTTTGCCAAAACATAGCCCAGTGTTCGCACAACATGAGAGATTGACTCTTAAGGGTACCTAGCTTGCCTGCGTGAGAATGACCATAACAATAGGACCACCAATGATGCCGTTTAACAAAAAACAAACCATCAAAAACAGAGATCGACGTGAATTTTTAACTGCTACGGCTTGCGGCCTTGGCATCGCTAGCGGAATCGCCTCGTCCATAGCACTCTCGGCCGATGAAACACCCGCAATAGAACTGGGTGACAATACAATACAAGTGATTAGCGATGGCGTTATGCATTTGCCTGTCTCTATGATTTTGCCAGAGGAACTAATTAATCCCACTGAGCGTGATGATTTCTTGAAAAGTCATAACCTAGGGCCAGAGCGCTTATCACAAGATTGCAACATCACGCTGTTGCAACAAAAAGATAAAACCATCATCTTCGATGTCGGTGCAGGCCCTAACTTCATGCCAACAACCGGAAAATTATATGAAGAGCTAGGAGCGCGCGGCATAGATCCTCTGGATGTAACTGATGTTGTATTCACGCATGCGCACCCTGATCATCTATGGGGTTTAATGGATGACTTTGACGAACCCCTATTTGCAAATGCTCAATACCATTTAAACAAGAAGGAGTGGGAGTACTGGCTTGACGACAACACATTGAGCAACACACCTGACGATCGCAAAGCATTTGTCGTTGGAGCACAAAACCGGCTACCACTACTTAAAGATACTCTCACCCTTTTTGACTATGGCCAAGAAATATTACCCAATGTAGAAGCGGTCGACACGGCTGGGCATACACCCGGACACACCTCGTTTGCCATTCATGGCGGGACAGAATCTTTGATGCTATTGGGCGACGCCTTAACCAATCAATTTATCGCGTTTGAACAACCAAAGTGGCGTCTAGCGATGGATCAAAACCAAGAGCTAGCAATTAGCAACCGGTTACGGCTACTGGATAGAATGGCCACTGACAAACAACGCATCATCGGCTTTCATCTACCTCATCCCGGAACGGGAATGGTTGAACGCAATGGCAGCGCCTATCGTTACGTGGCTTAGTTTAGCCACGTCACAGCTACGAATATTATCGGTTGCTCTCGCCTAAGGCATTGCCAAAGTACTGCACGCCATTGCCAATGCTTACGTCGCAACCTGATTCACTGACAAACAATCCCCAACTACCGCTATCTTCTATGCGAGTATTGCTAAGTGATAGCTGTGCTGGAGCTGCTGCTGAGCAGTTGACTTTCACTGCACCGTTTTGATTTGCATCGTTAGACAATAACGACACGCCACCAGCATTTTGAATACGGACATTATTCAGCGCATTGGCCTGATTTGATTGCACAGTTAAACCAGCCCACTGCCCCTGCCCTGCTTGCTCGCCTGTCATGATAATTGGGCTCTCGCTTGTACCTATTGCTTGTAACGTCGCACTACCCCCAATTTGCAGCTCTGATCCTGCAGCGGCGGCTATCGAAACGCCAGGATTAATTGCTAGGTTACCACCGGTAAATTGATAAAGACCATCTATCCGATAATCCACACCGATGTCATGCCAAGTCACATCGCCACCGGCTGTACCTGCCTCTACAGCAACACGATTATCAACATTGCCATTGATTGTTAGGTTTGAAGAAAAGACATTTAGATGAGACAAACCGATCCGAGCAGGTATCGCGTTATCGCTTAGCCTCACACGATCGAACTTATCTATTTCGACAGCATCACCACTTATATGCAATCCATGGCCGATACTCTCACGCAACGTAACATTCGTAAATGACAGTCTTGCATCGTTTGCATATACGACTGCACCAAATGGGTTTGCGCCAGCAACAATATCATCCTCACTAACTTCGCCGGCATGCTCAATAATGGCATTGTTAAATTCGACGTTAGCGCCTTCTATCAAATGTATGCCGCGCCAGTCTCCAGGCGTTGTTATATAGGAATTGATCAGCACTGGTTGATCGGGCGTACCATCTAGCTTTAGCTGATCGCGTATCCGAAATACCGCACCTGCTTCAAATCTAAGCTCTACACCAGCGTCGATTATGATCGTGCCGCTTTCTTGGTTAATACCGTTTGTTTCGATTGGCACTCCCAAATCGGGTATCCGTATATCGTAATCAACTGACAACCTAGGCATGCCAATAATAGATTCATCATTACCGGTAAAGTCACTACCGTCTCCTAGAGATTCAATAGTACCCACACTTACCGAACCAGCAAATCGATTCTGAGTAATTAAATTGCCGCTAAACGAGCTAATTAATGTGTCTTGGCCTAAAAATATAAAACCGAATTGATCACCAAATCGAATCAAAGTGTTATCCATCGCCAAACGCGTAGGGTCATCTGCGAAAGCTTGAGTGTTAATCGCACCTTCTTGAGCTTGAGTCGTCGACTCCCCACCGGTGTATTCAATAACTGTGTTAATAATTTTATTTCGCGGACTATCCGAACGATCTAGATGCACGCCATTCCAAAATCCTGGTTGAGCTTGAGCGCCAGTTAGTACCACTGGATTAGCCGCAAGACCAAGAAACTCTATTGCGCCGCCACTCGATACGCGCACTGCGGTGCCGGCAGAAAACTTCAGCACAACACCTGGATCTAGTATCAGCACGCCAAAATTCTGAACCAATATATCTTGCTCGACCTGATAGCACCCTGCCGCAATCCTGCTTGCCGTTGTTATCTGATAATCAGTAAAAGTCGCAGAGCAATTTAGAGCGTCGGTATCTGGGATGGTTAAGCCTGCCAGTGGTGGCACATTCGAATTATTCACTGGCGTGACGATCACTATGCCAGTAGTGAGCACGTCTATAGATTCGCTTAATGCTGATTCTGTACCGTTGGCACCGACGGCGGATATCCGATAGGTATAGTTTGTACCACCCGTTACCGTTGCATCGATTAAAGCGTTACCGCTCACCCTTAATAAAAAGCTTGGTTCAGCTCCATTATCACCGCGGTAAACATTAAACGCGACTACGCCAGCAATGGGGTTTTGACTCCAGCTAAGCTCAACTCGACTAGGAATCGCCAACTGCTGAGTTAGATTAAATGGAGCAGTTGGTGGCATAACGCCTTGCGAACCAAGTAGTGGAACACCTACTGCAAAATTACTACGGGCAGATTTATTACCTATAAGATCAATCGCTACAACTTCATACTGATAATTCGTATCAGCCATAACACCATTGTCGGTATAGACAGGGTAAGCCGTGGTAGCAAGCAGTTGATTATCTCGATAAACTTCATAGGCTACAACAGCTGTATTATCTGTTGCAGGCGTCCATATCAGTATAATTTGATTACTTGCGCTACCGATTGCTCTTAAGCCAACAGGAATACTGGGCACTTCTAAGTCCACCGGATCAAGTCGTTGGCTTAATATCAATCCAGACTGATTAACGCTTTGCGTTTGGCTTGTAGGGTCGGTTAGCAAAATCGCAATTGTATCGCTACCCAACACTACCGGATTGTTATCCAGAAATTCATCGATGCCAGTATCGTCAGCACGAAACGAACGGTTTAATATGTCATTGGGCTGTAACTGATATGGAACCAGCGCTTGCTCGACGTAGGCCAGCAGTTGCAAGGCATTAGCGGTGTATTCTGCTTCAGTTGGATAGGCCAGATCAGAATTATCACTTTCGAAAAGCGTATTTAGATCCTGAACCGAATGCTCCAGCAAAAACCAATTGCGTAAAGCGGCATCTGTGTAGCTGTGAACATGTGCGACTTTTTCATTGAAGGCAATACCAAATCGATACTCGTTATTGCCTAGATCAGAACGTAGCAACCAAGTGTTGTCGATTCTGGCGGTAGGCACATTAAATTGGCCATCCGCTGCAATCTGCCCACTTGAACGGTTACCCGACTGCGCTCGCGCGTCTATCTCAATACTGGCGAACTGCCTGTTTTCACTCGCGGTGCCCCGGATTGTGATGCCTGTGCCGACAATACCGCCATCGTCGTCAGGATCCAAACCCGTCCCTGAAGATGAACAAGCGCCGAGCAGAAGCAGCAACGCCATAAAAACGGGTGCAAGCCTTGCTTCGACGAAAACACTAGGCGCTCTAGCGAGAGTAAAAATATCCTGCAGAATTATTTTCAAGACTCTTCTTCCTTTAAGCCTTTATCGTCGTTCAGCGGCAATGGCTCTTCAAAGTAATAGTATCCAACCATACCTGATGCGATGAACCGATAAAACGCTATCAGCATAGTTTTTGGTGCTTCAATCGAAAATACGCCGTAATCTTGGCAGTTTCCTCTTCCATTGCTTGTCACATCGCTTGTCAGATTACCTATAAACGGTTTGCTGCTAGAAGTGTGATTGGCTTCAGTTGAACTATTTTATATTTTTTGCAGTGCTTTTTACACAGATATCTAATTCACATTCGCACACTGCGACGCAATAGGCATCTTATTAATCTACCAAGGTATTTCACTACCATCAAAGGCAATAAATCGCCCGCTCTGATGATTTTTTGCATCGCTGATCTGCGCCACTAACAAAGAGGCTGTTTTCTCCGGGCTGAACAACTTTCCATCGGGCACATTATTTTGAAAAGGCTTGGATAAGGCAGTATCTGTTGTGCCTGGATGCAACGCCAATACTTTTATCAAAGGCGCAATACGCTGATATTCGACAGAGAGTGTTTTTAGAGCCATATTAAGCGCAGCCTTAGATGCCCTATAGCTATACCAACCGCCTAGTTGATTATCACTAATGCTTCCCACTCTTGCCGAAATGGTAGCAAACACCGGCGCCTTGGATTGCTTCAAGTTGCGATGCGCATACTTAGCGAGTAACAAGGTTGGCAGGCAATTGATTTGCATACTACGAGCAAAATGCTCCGCGTCAAACTGCGCAATTGATTTTTCAGGACCCTTATCTGGGCTGTGCAAGAAACCGACGCAATTAATCAACCAGTCAATTTGCCCAATGTCCTCCATCCAAGCAGCTACTGCCACATCATTACTTACATCAAGTTGGGACCAGCTCACGCTAGTGTCTGAACCAAAGCTACTGATATTGCCCAAAGAGCTGGATGCTGGAGACGCAAAATAACTCGCATGTATCGATGACACGGCTGGCATTTCAGAAAGCGCGCCAACCATCGCGTGGCCGATACCGCCACTGCCTCCTACTAGCGCTACTGTTGTCATTGTTTCTGTATCGCCTGTTTGTAAGTTGGGAACCGCACGATTACTAGCTTCGGCGCTTTTTTGTCAGAATAACATCAATCGATTCGTTATCAAGGTAGTCACTAAAACTGATTCGATCATAGTGCACATGACAACTTAGACCTGATTGATGATCGACTGCGTCCCACGGAATATTGGATCGCAAATTTAACAAGAAGTTTTCATCGCCTTCGATAGTCAAGGTATGGGTTGAAACAGAAAATAAATTATCGTGGTCATTGATCGATATAACAATATTAGTCAACATCTTTTCATGAGGTGCTGGCTGCGTGTCTGAGACCACTTGTAGCTCAACCTCAAAACCATTATCCGCACATAATTTAAGGGCTGCACAAAGCTCTAATAACGCTTCTTCATCGCCGGCAATATCAAGGTGTCCATCTTGCGAGTATTTTAGGTCTAGATTAATCATTAACTTTTCAATAGTGGCAACAATAAGCCCTCAGGCCTCTTAGCTTGGTACCTGCCATTCGGGCGGCACTGCTTGCACTAAACCCTTGGCCAAGCCTCCGTCCGACAGCCACTGGTTAATGGCCTGCTGTACTTCTTGCTCGCCGCGCGCAGATATAGGCACGTCTTGTAGGTAAGGCGCAAGCTCCGGCGGTAGTATGAAAGTTAGATTGGCACCGGTATTACTCGGCGCTGTACCCGGCTCAGGTTTTTCGACTATTTCGAGAATACTTCCATCCTCGCTAAATCGAATACTGGAACGCCCAGCCATCTCATCCGCATCAAGGTGTTTCAAACTAACCGTTAATGCTGCCGAATGTTCTGCATGGAAGTTCAGTAGATCGGTAAAGAATGCACGCGGAATTAGGTAATCGGTAGCACTAAGAATAAATGCACTTTCAACTATGTCTGGAGTTTTATCTATCACAGTTTGTAAGGCATTAGCAGTGCCACACAATACTGGCTGGAACACGCAGCGAACCCGCTGCTCATGGCTTGCAGCACGCACTTGGGCGTAGCGTTCGATTTGCTCGCTCAAATGATGCGTTACTAGCACGATATCATTGACACCTGCCTCCTGTAGCGAATCAAGTATGTAATCCAATGTCGGTTTGCCACGATGCACTAAAAGAGGCTTAGGTATAGAGTCTGTGTAGGGCTGCAACCTTGTTCCACGACCCGCAGCAAGCAACACAGCGCGATCGACATTTTTTTTCAAATCATGACTCATAGCTGAGTAATCCTCACACTACCTTCAGATTTAGCGACCACTATCCGAGCTTGCGATCTGAGTTCTGGATATCGATCGATGTATTGAGCTAGTAGTGAATCGGCTATGGAAGCCACGTCATTTACATCGCAGAGCATGAACAGACATCCCCCATAGCCACCACCACTGAAACGATTGCCGAAAACGCCTGGAAGTGTTCTGGCAATTTCATGCAAAGCAATTAACCATTCACTACCGCTCTCATAGTCATTAATGGAGCTTTGACAGGAGGCATTCATAAGTTGTCCAAACGTGCTCCAGTCACCGTCTTGCCAAGCAGCTGCACCCAAATGCACACGAGCGATTTCAGAATAAACATGGCTGGCTCTACGCTTCAGCACATCAGGCAATTGAGTAACTGCTGCATCAGAGCGCAACTCTTTGGAGACTTCCCCCAAATGTGATGCGCTCGCATCCAGTAAGCGCGCAGCTTGCTGACATTCTGATACACGAGTATTGAAAGGTGATCCAGCTAAATCGCGAGACACGCCTGAATAACACATCAGGAAACATACCTCGGATATATTAGGAGGGTCGGCAACAGCCTGTGCACTTGGCCCATTTACATCGAGTACAGACAGATGATCTCGCCGAGCAAAGGCAATCGACATTTGATCTTGAATACCATTATTAAGCCCACGGTAATCGTTTTCGACACGGCGTGATAACTCAACCAATTCACTTTCAGTTAAGGAGAACCCATTGACATCAGCCAGCGCTGAAAGATAAGCAAGAATCACTGACGCCGACGAACTCAAGCCGCCACTAATAAGCGTACCGAACACAACGGCGTCCATGCCTCTATCCAATGGCCGATATGCGCTTAGAGCTGCAAATGAAGCTCTGGCCATAGCATCCCAACCATGGCTATCTTGTAGTTGTGATGAAGTGAAAGTGGCTTGTTCCCAAGCGCTGTCAGCCAAGCTGCAATGCACTGTAGTCGCAACACCCGGCGCAGGCCAGAAATATAGCACTGTGTATTGATCAAGACAGCGAGCCAGCACAGAACCACCTTGATGGTCCACATGCGCACCCAAAGGGTTAAAGCGATACGGCGACACCACCACACGCGGAGCCGAGACATGATTGACCCGCTCTCTGGCTTGCACCAAACAATCGTCCAGCAAAACCGATAGCGGTTGGGCTTGTAGGAATTCACTGGGCATTTTGAGTCAGAGGGCTTGTTCAATCAGATGCGTATTCTGACGCATGGTGCGTACACTGGCAACCGCCAAACCGCCCCTATGCAAGATGCGGCGCTACTAAGAACCCCCACCCTTATAAGTTGAGTTAACTAAGATGCCTGCTATCGATCAGTATTCCCGCCAAAACATGCAGATCGTCCAGCAATTCTTTATTGATCGTCTTTATTTACGACTAACTAATCTATCGCTCATCAAAAAACAGCGTGGCGTTGAAATTGCAGGCCAGCTATCAACATTCCAACTCAATTTTCAGTACCCGTGTTTAGCACGCCGCGACGGATCTGATCCTCTTCAATAGACTCAAACAAGGCACGAAAATTACCTTCTCCAAAACCCTCGTCACCCTTACGCTGGATAAATTCAAAGAAGATTGGACCGATTACTGTTTTGGAAAATATCTGCAATAGTATTTTGGTAATACCACCATCGAGCACACCTTCGCCATCAATCAATATGCCATGCTTACGCATACGCTCTAAAGGCTCTTGGTGGTCGGCAACGCGGTCTGCGCTTTGCTCATAATATGTATCAGGCGGGCTGGGCATAAATTTGAGCTCGTTAGAAGCCAGCGTGTCCGTTGCATCGTATATATTGTTAGTACCAACCGCGATGTGTTGAATACCCTCGCCGTTATATTTACGCAGATATTCCTCTATTTGACTTTTATCATCAGTGGATTCATTAAGTGGTATTCTAATCTTACCGCAAGGGGATGTTATTGCTCGACTGATCAACCCCGTCATCTTGCCTTCAATATCAAAAAAATGTATTTGCTTAAAACCGAATATGTCTCGATAGAAATCCCACCATGTATCCATATTTCCGCGATTCACATTATGGGTAAGGTGATCTAGATAGTAGAAACCTACGCCCTCTGGTGTTGGATCAACCGCATCAAGCCAATCAAATTCTTGTGTGTATGCAGAAGCTTTAACTCCGCATTGATCAATACCAAATTGATCAACGAAATAGATAAGCGAACCACCTATGCCCACTACAGCTGGCACAGCCAAGGACTTATTATCGCCCTCATACGGCTGAGCACCCATCTTGAGAGCGTGCTCAAACGCATGTTGCGCATCTACTACACGCCACGCCATCGCACTTGCCGAAGGGCCATGCTTCAACGCAAACTCCGCAGCATGGCTTGCAGGCTCGCAATTAATTAAGTAATTAATATCGCCCTGCCGCCAAACCGAGATTGCTTTGGTTTTATGTTGTGCAACGTGGGTGTAACCCATTTGCTTAAACAACGCCTCTAAAGGCTCTGCATCGCAAGTTGCGAATTCAACAAATTCAAAACCATCTGTACCTGCAGGATTGTCAGTTGTAATTGTGGCTTTACTAGCGGCATGTGGAAACGGTCCCATGGCGATACTCCTATTTCGATACCCTCTAGTGTATTAGCGGCAGCATGATATAAGCTTGCAATTTTCGCATTAAAGAGGTTATATACGCACACACTGTGCATATAATTACTAAATATGGCTGATTTAGAGCATTTAGACAATTTTGATACAAGAATTCTACAAGCCCTGCAAGCAGACGGCCGCCTAGGTAATGCAGAGCTTGCCCAGCATGCAAAGCTCTCAGCATCACAGTGTTCAAGGCGCAGGCAACACCTCGAATCTAGCGGAGTAATAAACGGATATCATGCTTGTCTTAGCCGTGAAAAAACCGGCTTCTCGCTTATCAACTTTATTACAGTGACCTTGTCTCGCCATAACAGGGACAACGCCTTGCGCTTTGCAACGCTAATAGCTGATATGCCTGAAGTACTAGAAGCGCATGCGCTAACAGGCGAAATGGATTACATACTCAAAGTGGTAACACGTGATCTCGCTGGCTTATCCGCATTGGTCAATAACCAACTACTACAGCACGAATCAATACAAAACGTTAAAACGTCAGTTGTGTTGAATACGATCAAAGAAACAACAGCACTACCCTTGCACAGCAAATAGCAAACTAATACTGTTAAGCCACTGCTGGTAGCGAAAAGCCCGGTATCCAGTCATAAATCAGTGCGAATAAAACGACTGCCAACAACAAGCGGTAAACCATAAAGATAAAGAAGCCCATGCGTTTTACTAGTGCCATCAATAACGCAATAGCTGCAAGCGCTGCAAAAAAAGTAAGAAGTGCGGCCCACAAGGCATCCGTTGGAATACTCTCACCCAACTGAACAACTTCGATTGCTGTAAACGCTCCCGCTGCTGCGATCGCTGGAATACCTAATAAAAATGAAAAGCGTGCAGCTTCTGCTCGTTCAAACCCTAGCAGGCGTGCAGCCGTCATAGTAATACCGGAACGGCTCGTACCGGGGATGAGCGCCAAAGCTTGAGCACCACCAATGATCAGTGCCGGACGAAGCTTCATGTCCTCCATAATTTTGCTTCGCTTACCAACAACGTCAGCAACCCACAACAAAATGCCAAAAATCACCGCATTCCATGCAACAACCTTTACGCTTCTAATCAGTTCGTAAGCGCCAGTGAGCTTGAGTGCTGCACCGAGGGCTAAGGCGGGTATGGTCGCCAAGGCGATGTAACCAGCCATTCTGGCGTTATCGGTCATATTGCGCTGTAACAAATCGCCTGTACCTTTAAGTAAGTTGAGCACATCACGCCAAAAGTAGACGATTACGGCAAACAATGAACCCACATGCACCATGACGTCAGTTACTACGCCTTGATCCGGCCAACCCGTTAATGCCGGGATCAGCATTAAATGCCCAGATGAGCTAACAGGTAGGAATTCCGTCAGGCCCTGGACAATTGCCAGAACAAAGATTTGCTCAATACTCATTTTCGATACTCTTTGCGATCACAAATTAATTCTCAGCGCGAATTATGCACAAATGCTGCCGTTTATTAGTGACGGATAGCTCATAGATATACGGTTAACGAAAATTTTCAGTCACTACGCAAAGAGTAGACGGCTACAGCCCACTTAGCTGGACAAAAGTGTGACGCATGCGGCGCTTAACGGGGATAAGTGACGTTAGCTCAGAAAAACCGCAAGCAAGCCAATAAGTGCCGGCACCGCTTGAACAAAGAGAATTTTGCGATCAGCGGTCGCAGCGCCATATACACCTGCAACGAACACGCAGCCCAAGAAAAAGATCGCCACGTTCTTTTGCCATATTGGATCGCTAATCACCAATGACCAAACCAGCCCTGCCGCCAAAAAACCGTTATAGAGACCTTGGTTAGCGGCCATGGCCTTGGTGGGCTCAAATAAATCATGCGGGAAATTTGAAAATACCTTAGGACCACGACTTGTCCAAAGAAACATCTCTAGTACCAGTATGTAAACATGCAGAACAGCTACGAGCGCTATTATTAACTTGGCCACAATTAGCATTGCTAGGATTCCTCGATTAATGGCCTAAATGACTGGCTACGGCGAGCGAGGCTTTGATTAGCGGCGGAAGCCGGTTTCCATCGTAAAGTAAGTTGGAGACAGATCCTTCAACGGTTCCTGTAAAGCAGCGACTTCTGATGCTGGTGCGTGCACTTCTAGTAGATCAAGGCTAGCAATCTTAAGCGCCGCTTGTAGAAGCTCATCAACGTTACCCAAGTGATTCAGCACTCCAGCAGCACTGGTGTACCCCTCCCTGCAGTGAGCTCGCTGACCGCTAAAACTAAATCCATAAAACACGACATCCGCTTCTGATTTAGTACGCTCCACCATTTGCTCGCCGAGCGCTTTGAACTCGTCTAGCTTTCCTTCGTGAACAGTGAAATATGGAACCAAGGTACATACGGTATCTTCTAAAGCCATTCTCTTCTCCACGATATTGTTGTCGATCAACAATAACATGCGAATAGCGGTACTCACAAGACATGAGATCTAACCCGTCGGGGTCCTAGCCCGCCCTCGCGGGGATAACCGTTAACGCGGTCGCGAGTATGGCAATTAACGCCCGCCTGAATAACAGTTAAGGATTTAGAGAAGAGAAATAAGTAGCGAGGTTATCAATATCATCGTCGCTTAAACCTGAGGCCATACCAAACATAATTGCTGATTGCCCACCAGTACGAGTTTTATCACGAAAATTCTTTAGTTGGTTTTTAAGATACGTTAAGTCTTGTCCGGCAAGGCTAGGAAACCCAGGAGCGACCGACTTGCCGTCCATACCATGGCAACCGGCACATACAGTCGCGCCGGCTTTTCCAATATCGATATCACCAGCAAAGGTCAACGAACTAGCAACAAGCGCAAAGCAAAAAATCAGATATTTCATGTTATTTCTTCTTTTCAGTAAGAATCTAAGATGAGCAAGAATCATGCTCGGCCGAACTGCGCCATATAGCGCAACGTTACTCTTGACACCGAACGCCTGCTTTAGTTCATAGCTGCTTAAATGGGGCTTACAGCCTGATTGCATCTACCCCTCAACGTCTGCATAATCTACAAAGTTTAACTTCTGTCTTAAGGATTTTTAAATGAGCATTCGAATCAATGACACTGTTCCAGACTTTAAAGCTGAAACGGACCAAGGCCCAATCAGTTTTCATGACTGGATTGGTGACAGCTGGGCGATTATGTTTTCGCATCCAAAAGATTTCACGCCAGTCTGCACCACTGAATTTGGTGCTGTTTCTCAATTAGCCGATGAATGGGCAAAGCGCAACACCAAAGTAATTGGCGTATCAGTGGACAGTGCGGAGGATCATAAAAAGTGGAAGAGCGATATTGAATCGTTCTCTAAAGCAAAGGCCGGCTTCCCAATTATTGCTGATAGTGAATTGGCGGTGTCCAAGCTATACGACATGTTGCCTGCAGAAGCTTATTTGCCAGATGGCAGAACCCCTGCTCACAGTGCAACCGTGCGCTCAGTGTTTATTATTGGCCCAGACAAGCAACTAAAGCTAAGCATGACTTACCCAATGACCGTTGGAAGAAATTTTGCTGAAATATTACGAGCTCTGGACGGCTTACAAATAACAGGAAGCAAGGGTGTTGCAACTCCTGCAAATTGGCAAGTCGGTGAAGATGTCATCATCCCGCCAACTGTTAGCGATGAAGACGCGAAAGCAAAGTTTGGATCATTCGACGCAGTATTTCCGTATTTAAGATTTACCAAAGCACCTGATTAGAACTTATCTGTCGTCTCGCAATGGCTGCGGCCCGACGGGCCGGCGTTCCGGGACGACATTTAACCATTTCATTGCTTACTGCTGTTCACCTTCGGGCAAAGAAGTGCCCACTCTAAACACATGCCCATCAGGATGCCTTACGTGCATTTCACGCACACCCCAAGGCATATCAGTTGGCTCAAATACAATATCTAGCTGTTTGTTTAAACACTCGTTATGTATTTCGTCGACATTGTCTACAAATATCGACATCCACACACCTTTGTCAGCGGATTCACCACCCTCTACGCCAAAGGTTTTAGCGTTACTGCCTTTGCCATTTCCGCCTTGCGCACCCTCACAAAGAAATATTTGCGCATCGCCTGAAGCGACAGCACCAAACCCGACAGGCTCACCCCATTCAAACACTTTATACCAACCGAATGATTCAAACCAACTGAACGATTCAACAATATTATTGACGTTCAATATCGGTGAAATGAATTTTACGTCCATAGAAATACCTATCTAATTAGATGCTGTTGTAAGATCTTAAGCGCATGCAAATTGTGCCCACTGCAATACGCTGTAATCCACGGCAGCACATGCGCCATTTTAGAATCGAGTTGGCCCACCGGAGCACGACCAAGTAGTGGGTTTACCCAAATTACCTTTTTAGCACGCCGATGCATTTTTTGAATTTGAGGCACCAACATTTCAGGTTTAGCGGTATCATGCCCGTCGCTAAATATCACCACTGTAGTTCTGCTATTCACTATTCGTCGCAAATGTTCCGCATTAAACTGTTCAAAGCTGCCCGCTATTTGTGTACCGCCTAACCATCCCTTGCCATGACTATTCATAATTTGCTCAAAATCGGCCTCTTTTAAATGACTATGGCCTTTGCCGATCTCAAACAAGCTTGTGTTAAATGCATACGCATGCGCTTGATCAAACTCTGTCATCAATTGTCGGGTAAAACGCAGAAACAACTTTGAATAAACCTCCATAGACTGACTAACATCCAGTAGCAATACAATTGAAGGCAAGCGCTTTACTGGTTTCTTATAAGACAACTGCGCTACTCCACCGTCATATTGCAATGCACTACGAAGCGAGCGACGCATATCAATAGTGCCGCACTTATTCGAGTATCGAGTATGGCGTCTACGTTGCTTTTTGATTTTTTTGACCAGATTGTCTACCAATTGCTCGATTAGCTGCATTTGCTTGAGGTCAAACACAAATCTAAAATCGGCTAAGGACAACGTTTTTTGATCGCCTGCACCTGTTTCGCTATTCGCAGCATCCCTATCACTGGAAGCCGCCGAAAAACCAACCAAACGATTTTGTGTCACCGATATAGATGTTTCACCTAAACCTGGTGTTGTATCGCCCAATTCATCGCCAACGGCATCTAGGGCGCGCCAGTAAAGGTCAAATAAATTATCAAAACGTTGCCATTGATCAGGGGTTTGACATACACACGGTTTGCAAGCACGTTTTAACAATGCAGGCGATGATAGAGAATCAACACTTGCAACGGTTGCCACATCCAACAAGGTACCGACACTACAGGAGAAACGCTTAGCCCGTAAAAACAGTGTGAAATCTACTAAGCGCTCACGCAGGGTTGCTTTATTAATGGCATAGGCCATT
>CALGND010000063.1 GCA_937958675.1 uncultured Granulosicoccaceae bacterium | reverse complement strand
GCGAACCCACCCCGCCGACTCCTAAGCTCAAACATTTTCGATCCACTACCGTTACCTGAGCAGCGCACAGAACTAACCAAACTCGCATTCTCGAAACCGCCACACAAACCAGGGCGATTTGTTTATTCCAACATGAGTTACGTAGTTATGGGAGCTGCGATCGATCGTCTTTCGGGTAACAGTTTCGAATGCGCACTTAATTCGCGTTTGCTTGAACCACTCGGTATCAACAGTGCCGGATACGGTGCACCACCAGATGTTTGGGGACATGCGCCAAAAGTATTTCTCAGTGGTCATGCTCTTTTCAAGGGTAGGCCGGCAGATCCCTCAGTGAGTAAAAGCGACAATCCGCCGGTGTTTTCATCAGCAGGCACCCTGCACCTCAATTGTACTGACTGGGCAAAATTGCTGCGTCTGTTTCAAATTGAAAGCGACCAAGAATTGGTTGAAGACCGAATCATTGATCGCATTCTACGCAAACCGGAAAACAAAGCAGCGCGCATGTGCATGGGTTGGGGACCAGTCGAAATTGATGGTCTAAGCTACGCCGCACAGGGCTCGAATGTGTATTGGTCTGCGACAGCACTGTTAGATGAGGAACGACGCCATATCGCCTTTGTCGTTTGCAATGATGGTCGTTCGAGTGTGTTGCGTGATAGTGTGTTTTTGGCGAACCGATTGCTAAAGTTGTGAGTCAGAAAGGTTCGCTCATGACTATAGGGCTATCGGCTACGGAAAGAACGGCCCTAACCGGTCATAGAAATCTTGCTGCACTCCGGTTGTTGGAACCTTTAGGTAAAAATACATGATTGAACTAATATCGGATAATCATCAGTTGCTGTACAAACTAGGCATAGCATTACTGGTTTTCAGTAGCATTCTCCATATCGTTTGCAAACCAAATCTCAGTCCAGCAGAAGGAGAGATTAGTGCATTAAGGTTTGGTTGGTGGCTGTTGGTGCTGACGATTACTATAGTTAGTATGGCAGCATACTATTCATTAGTAATTGTCAATTACAACAATCTAATTTTATTGATGTTATTTTTTTTTATGATTGTCGTCTCAATCGTAGAAATCCGGCGAATCTTTTCAAAAAAATATAGTGCTGGTGTAAAAATCGTATTTACTTTATTGGCTATACTTGTATTCATTAGTGGCTCACTAATATTAGCTGGAATTATGGGTTCAAAATACAATGGCACCTAACAATCGCGTGCAGAGCCACCGCGCACGCGGTGCTGCATTGCATGAATACTCGTCCCTCTTATTTTATTAAGTAGTGCTTCCCAACATGCACTGCGCCTGATGCGGACGTTATGAAACTAATCCATTCCACCTTCCGGTTCGGGGACTTTTGAGACGAAGCTGCCTTCACTTCGAACGGCTGCTAACAGGAAATCTGAAGTTGTTTGTCCCACGTCTCCGCGGAGACGTCATGTGAGTTTTAGAGCTTGAAAAACCAATAATATTTATATTTTATCGATTGCATACTGACTGTATTTACAGTATAAATATGTCATCTAATCAGTATACCGTTACAGTTGTTTTATTGGTGCCAAAGAATAGGTTTTATTTGCCTGTAAAATTAATACGACAAATCAATTGCTTGTTACGTTTAGTGATGGCAATGGTGCGATAATCTTAGTCAGTGTTGAAAGATTGTTTATAACGGGTGCTACGCAATCTGAATCCTTGCAAATAACAGCAATGGAGTTCGATACTGATCGGTGGGAAAGTGATGGTGACGGCGTAAGCAATCTTAATGAATTAGTAGCAGGTAACTTAGCAACAGACCAACTGGCACGTAAACTGCGTTCTTAGAGCGATATCAGCAAAAATCCACGGACTTTATGCTGGTTCAAGTCTGTCTAAATTGTTGTGTCTAATTCATGCACACAACGCTTACTTTTGTGATAACAAGGTTTATCGCCCCTATGAACAATGCCCGAATATTGCTACTGGGATTTTCGTGTACGGAGGTGGGCAACGGGTACACAAAAGAACTCGTCCCAGGGCTTAAGCGTGAATTCCCGGAGGCGGAGATTTTCCGCTGCGGCCTGGGTGGTCTTTCTCCCCCTATTGTATCTGCGTTCTTAAAAAATTTGCATGAAACCAAAGGACCTTTTACGCACGTAGTACTTGAAATTTCAACATCTCTTTATGCTTGGCAGAAGGAGGCAGATCCGCAGTCATGTCGAGATACTTTGCTTGATCTACTTTTGTTGTGTAATGAAATCGATGCTATTCCGCTATTTTTGATGTTGCATCGAAAGAGTCTAAAGCCGACTACTGTGGATCTGAATGGCATTATCCGAGATGTGTGTACAGAAACACAAACCGAATATATTGATTTAGCTGAGGGTTTGGCACAGAAATATGGGAGTGATTTTGCGAACAGCATGCTTAGGGATGAGGTGCATACTAATGACATGGGTGGGATGCTTCAATCTGACCTTGCACTATGGCGAATTATTCACTGGGTCAATTTCACATCTAAATCCAATGTAGCTATAAATCCGCGATTACGAAGGGTACCGATTAGTTTTTTAGATTTGATGCCGGAGACTGTATCGAGTGGTTTGTTTACACGCCGTGATTACGAACAAAATTACTTCGAATATTCGAGTGAAAAACCGTTAGAGATTCACTTCGATAAGCCTAAATCCATTCTGGGATTTTCGTTTTTGATGGGGCCGCACGGTGGCTATTTAAAATTCGGCATTGACGGGCCACCAGATAAAACCATTAGGGCTTATGATGAGCGCTGCTATTACACTAGGGTGGGATTTAAATTCGTCAATGGGTTTAGTGGTCGCTTGGTGAGCTCATTACAGTTTCAATCAGACTCAGGTCATGAGCAAATAGAGCTTTTAAAAGGGCAGAGAGACGATGGCCCGGCAAGACATCGATTTCTAGACATCATTGAATTGCAGGCGGTTGTCGACTAGGCTGAGCGCTCTGATGATCAGAGCAGCTGCAAAAATACCGCCTCACATTACAGTTGCTGAGGTGTAACGTCTGCTTAAATTATTCCAGCATCTAAGCTTGCAGCCATAGCTAATCCAAGCTCTTCGCATTGAGTAATAAAATCCTCGCTGAATTCGCCTCTACAAATTAAAGGCTCTTGGACTAATCTCCAACGTAGGCCAGTGGTTATGCTCTCCATGGCTCTTTTTGTTCCAGTGCCATCATTGCCAGCGCGAACGTAAAAGGTAAAGGGCAGTCCCTGAGTGTGATCTAAGCATTCGTAGTAGCAACGATCAAAGACGTCCTTAATTAAACCTGCCATATACCCAAGGTTTTCGGTGGTGCCGATAACAATGGCATGCGCTGTCTTAATATCCTCAGCCTCCACTTCTAAAGGCGGGATATACCTTACATTTACATTGGCTATATCGGGATTTTTTGCGCCCCTAATTAGAGCCTCAAGCATTCGTTTAGTGTTCTCAGATGGGGCGTGAGCTATCACTACTAAAGTTTTTGCGTCGAGCAATTTTTTAGCCTCGTTAGAATCGGGGTGTTCATGGAGTACGTTGTTGGTGATTCGGTTTGCTGATCCAGAATTAGTAGCGAATTGCCGACTGGCTAGGTTGATGGCCCTTCAATTGTAGATCAGAATTTCTCTTTTGATCTAAAATTGATCCGCAGGTACAGATTAACCTTGGTACGTCCGATACTACAGAGCGTGTCGACAGCCGCCCGAGTCGGTATCCTTATCGGTTTTTGGGATACAGGAGAATACGAGGCGTATACTGGCATCGCCTTCGCCGACCTCAAGCCACACGGCCCAGCTTAGGTATCATCGTTTACACCATCGCTAAGAAACTAAGTTGCAATGCGTATCCACTATCCAGAACGAATAGTCTGCCTGACAGAAGAAACAACTGAAACCTTATACTTGCTTGGCGAACAAGATCGTATCGTTGGCATATCAGGTTTTACCGTGCGACCTGCAATTGCGCGTAAAGAAAAACCAAAAGTATCAGCGTTTACATCGGCCAAGATCGATCGCATTATGGCGCTAGAGCCGGATCTTGTTATTGGGTTTTCTGATTTGCAGGCGGATATCGCAGCGGACCTAATTAGGCTAGGTGCTAATGTCATGTTATTCAATCATCGATCGGTTGAAGATATTCTTAATATGATTTTGAGCTTGAGCGCAATGGTAGGAGCGGTTTATAAAGGTGAGAAGTTGGTGGAACAGTTGCACCAGCGAGTCAACACGATAAAAGCGCAAAGTGCTCAACTACCGACTCGCCCTCGCGTCTACTTTGAGGAGTGGGATGAACCGATGTTCTCAGGAATTCGCTGGGTATCGGAGCTGGTCGATATCGCTGGCGGAGAAGATTGCTTTAGCGAACTTGGCATGATGCCTCACGGCAAGGATAGAATCATTGCCGACCCTCAACGGGTTATAGATGCAAAGCCTGAAATCATTATTGGCTCGTGGTGCGGTAAAAAATTCCGACCAGAAAAAGTAGCAGCACGGCCGGGTTGGGAAATTATCCCGGCAGTTGCCAATAAGCATTTATATGAAATTAAATCGCCACTGATTTTACAGCCTGGCCCTGCTGCATTAACTGATGGCCTAGATGCCTTGGTGGAGATTATCCACCCGATCGCAAAGGCTTAGTGCAGCTGTGTGCGTAATTTAGCTTACGATTGTTGTAGTGCAGATCTACTGACTGTCGTCAATAACGCGCAATACCGGTGCAGTCGCGTTGTTAATGACAATCGTATAAACATGGCCGGCTTCAACATTCATGTTCTCATTTGCAAAGCGGTTATCGGTATCGCTTAAAGTATAGCTACCGGGCAGTACGTCAACATAGCTTGTTGCTTGAGTATCATACGACAGTCCATCAAAACCAACATCGCTGCCGCTATTGTTTGGCTCCGTAGCAATTAGCGTTATAGAGGATGTGCTATTGACGTCGCCCAAGGTAGTGGTTTGCACCAGTCTTACCAATGCGGTAGAGGGATCGGTTGGTTCCGCTTGAGTAGTCAGCGTGATAAGACCAATGCTAACATTCTCATCGCTTCGCATAATCACTGTAGTGATTGAAAATTCTGCTGCATTAAAAGGCTCTATCGTATGAAGCACCGTCTGATCATCTGTGCCAATCATAGTTGCGTCGGTAAACAGTAGCTGGTTAGCATCAAGCGGTAGTTCGATGCGTCCACTATCTTGCTCTGGCGCTAGCTCGTTTATCACCACATTGTCGTTTACACCAACTTGCACTTTGACCGGTGTTAGGTTGAGCACGCGCAGTTGCGGTACGGCGCTTTGACCACCAGGCTGCATATTGTCAAAGGCTGTAGTGGGGCTCTCTGATTGTGATTGATTGTCACCAGTGTTGCCCGTAGTCGTACCGGTCGTTGCACCAGTAGTGGTACCGCCTGTGGTTCCTGTGTCTGCTCCATTTTCGATGCCGGCTGTTGAACCAGTTGTGTCCTCGCCATCTATCATTACGTTGGTATTGTGGCCGTCGCCTGTGCCAAACAACCCTCCATCACATGATGTGATTAGCAGTGAAAGGCATACCATTGCCAGAGATACAAACCGCAGTGGTAACTGCATCGATTTTTTATTGGTCATTGTTGTCACCATCGTTTTTAACAACGCCTACTTCATCAATTGCATCCTCTATAAAATAAATACCTAGGCCAGTGCGATAACGCGCTTCGCCTTTGGCGGGAGGATTGTTTTTTTCTTGTGTTGCAAGAGTCTTGTCAAATTCACGTAATAGCTTAAGTGCTTTGTCTGCGCTTAATTTTCTAAATTCAGCTAGAGCTTCAGCACTGATGTTGTCGTAGGCAACGCTCATTTGTAAGCGACGTTTGTCTTCGCCGCTGATGTTGTGGTCAAGTGTATTTAGAAGGTCCGTTGCGCTGGTCGCAAACACATCTAGCATGGCCTCTTCACTTTCGTGCGGCACATAGCCTTTGGTTACCAGAGCTACTTGGTTGTCTGTAAGCTCAACAGTACCCACACGAACAAGTTCATCTAGTAAGGCTCTGGCGGGTACATCTCCGCCGTATTGCCTAACCAATTGATTAAACGAATCGTTGTTGTCGCCGTAGGAGAGGATGGCTGCTTGACCATTTGCGTTTTGAAATTGGTCGTCTTGCAGCCAGCCTGTCACTACTCTAACCGCTCGATTATGTTTGTTAATGCCTGCTTGGACATCATCGGGTAAATCGAGGATGCGTTTGACCTCTTTGCGATTTATGCCAGTGACGATAGAGGTGCGCGAAACGGTAGGCGTTTTGCCATCGATACCAAAATGCTCGGTCGCCTCTTTTACGTAAGCCTGCTTTGCCCAACTGACAAATTCAGCATGAGACACACCGTGGCGCAGCAGCAATCTAGCCAATGGTGACAATACCCGCGTTACGGCTTTTTGTAGATTCTTACTCATCGGGGTTCAGCGAATCGGGGTTCAGCAAAAATATCCTAGCCAGTTTACGGCGGAAGCCTGTGCACATACAGAGAAGCGGTGCACAGAATACGCCATATTTGGGAATATTATCCCATGTTTTTTGCTGGAGTGCTTGAGGGGTAAGACCGTATGTGATCCTCGCGAAGGCGGGTTCCGAGATCCACGTTGTACAGAGTATGGCTCTCGGAGCGCCGCCTACACAGCGCCGCCTACACAGGGACTAACTTATTTAAAGATTTTCGGGCAATAACACCATATCGCTTAGTGTCGGCATGCCATCAAGGCAATCATCCCAACGCAACGGCACGGTAATTAGTACGGTGTCGGAGTTAAGCATTGCTGACAATGCGACGGTTTCGAGCTCCGCCTGTTTGCCTTGCTGGTTAAAACTGGCGGTATCGACCTTTAAAACGTTTCCGTGACAGCTGGCTGGGCCAACTGAGTCGGCTATGTGGATTGTTAGGTATTCCAAGCCATTGATATTGCCAGTGCGCACCTCTTGGAGTTCGGTAGCAATGTGGCTTTTGGGGGTGAATAAAGCGTAGGAAGAGTTGCTCGCAAGCATTACAGAGCCGAATAGCATGCTACTCGTGATTAATTTAAGCAGTTTTGTTTTTTTTTTCATGGCTTATACCTCTGAAGCACCACTATGTCGTGTTTTCGGGTATTTGGCAAATTTTTGACAATGACCCAGATAGTGATAACGGCGAGGATCATGAAATACTTGAGTGAAAATAATAAACATGCAATTATGTATGTATCGTTGATATTATTTTTACCTATAAAAACAAGATGTTATCACGTTGTGGTGAAAATCCCTCAACCAACTGTCTTTCCAGTCTGTCACTGAACGTAGTTGTTCTAGAATGGTTAGCAAGTAGTTAAGGTTAGTTAGTTACGTGGATAACCCCGCATAAAACATTCCAAAAGTGGACGTAAACGGCCCAGCTAGGTTACATTAGTGCCAAATCAAGAATCAATTAGAGAGGAGTAGTAACAAATATGTCTAGACGTAAATTTCTCAAGAACACAGCGATGGGTGCCGGGACGGCCGCCGTTGCCGGTACAGGCCTGATCACTTCAGCACCTGCATACTCTCAGGGGCGTGAAAAACTGGTTATGGTCACCTCTTGGGGCCGTGGCTTAGCGGGTGTATTTGACGCCGCCCAGCGGGTAGCTGACAGCGTAAGTGCGATGTCAGATGGCACGCTTGAAATCGAAATCAAGGCGCAAGGCGAATTGGTTAGTGGCATTCCTGCTGTTTTTGACGCGGTTACTGCCGGGCAGGCGGATATGTACCATGCCGCTGACTACTACTACGTTGGTCAACACCCAGCATTTGCGTTTTTCACTGCTGTGCCGTTTGGCATGACACCAATCGAGCTAGGTAACTGGTATTACCACATGGGCGGTCATGAATTGCACCGTGAGGTCTGCGAAGAATTCGGTCTTGTGTCTTTCCTTGGTGGTAACACTGGCGCGCAGGCAGGTGGTTGGTTCCGTAAAGAGATTGAAAGCGCAGATGACTTTAAAGGCTTGAAGTTTCGTATGCCTGGTTTGGGCGGCAAAGCGTTGGGTAAATTGGGTGCCTCGGTACAAACCATTCCTGGTTCTGAGGTTTATCAGGCGTTGGCGTCAGGTGCTATCGACGGCACTGAATGGATTGGTCCTTGGGCTGATGAGAAAGCGGGTTTCCAAGAAATCACTAAGTTCTTCTACACATCTGGCTTTCATGAGCCGGGCGCAGGTTTATCGGTTGCAACAAATGCTGATCGCTGGGACAAGCTGTCGCCTGCTCACCAGAAGATAATCGAAATCGCTTCTGCCGAAGCCAATCAGTGGAATCTGCATCAATTCTTGTCTAACAATTCGGCAGCGTTGGATCGTTTGATTGCTGGCGGTGTTCAAACTCTTGAATTCCCTGATGATGTATGGGACGAGTTTGGTAAAGCTTCAAATGAAGTGATGGAAGAGAATATGGATGATGAGCTATTCAAGAAGGTTTATGATTCCATGCAGAACTCAATGAAGTTGTCCTCTCGCTGGTCTGCATTATCTGATGGTGCATACACGCGACAACGTGACAGAGTAAAAGGCTAGTAGCCGCTTTACTACATTAAAAATTTCGGGCCTGTTAATTCAGGCCCGTTTTCGTTCCACCCGGTGAATCTTCAGCGGAGACTCTCTCAGTGTCACTCATCACGGCAGTTCTTATTGGCATGGGCAAGGGGCTTGTAAACCTTGCGCTTTTGCCGTTTCACATATGGCAATGGTTGCAGATCGAAACGCTAAAAGAGCGCATGTCTGTGTTGGTTTCAGCTGGTCAATCACTTGATTTTCTATTTGTTGCCTTAGCTGCAGTGTTGTTACTGGTGATTGTTGGGATTATAAAAAGACAATTTTTACGTGCAAGCGTTTTAAAGTTGGAAGGGTTTAACCGACGCGTTGGTCAAATCGCCTCATGGTTTGTGTTGCTGATGATGTTGCAGCAAGTTCTAATTATTGTTATGGGACAGGTGTTTCGCGGTAACGAACTACTTTTTTCACCATTGGGGATGCAGCTATCCCACAATGAGCTTCAATGGTTATCTGGCCAGTTAAAATTTTATAATGCCGTCTTAATTACATTTGCCTGTGCTTATACATTCATCGAGGGTGGTCATGTAAGGGTTGATCTTATCTACGGCAACTTGTCTCGGCGCTATCAGCGTTGGGTAGATTTTTTTGGCTCGCTATTTTTTATGTTGCCTACTTCTATTCTTCTGTGGTGGTTTGCTTGGCCGATTGCGACTAATTCAATGTTTAAACAACGCCCGGTGAATATCTTTTCAGATAAATTTTCATGGCGCGACTTTAAATGGGAATCATCTGGCACGGCGGAGTTTTCGTGGGTTTGGGCATTCAAAGCGCTAATTGTTGTATTTGCAGCCTTGCTATTTTTACAAGCGATTACTTTCTTACTACGAAACTTGTGGGCGATCTTAGAGCCCAACGAAAACGTTGAAACTCATCCTGTGTGGCAAGACGAAGCGCTTGCAACCCCCAACAAGCAAGGATAGGGCGGCGCTATGTTATTTGGTCTCAGTGGCGTTGAGCTTGCGTTAATCATTACATTTAGCTTTTTGTTTCTCGGGATATTGTCTGGATTTCCCGTGGCATTCGCTATTGCTGGTTCTGCGATAATCAGTTTTGCAATCATCGCAGTGTTAAGTGAGCACGGCCTTTTGTACGTTATGCAAGAGTACAACGGTGTTAGCGAAAAAGTAGCGGTCTTGCCCAATGGATGGGATGGGGCCTTGCTGTCGACCTTATCAACTTGGTCACAGGGTGTGTTCTCCCGAGCGTTTGGTGGCAACGTAGAAACCTTATTGGCCGTGCCGCTATTTGTACTAATGGGTATTGCTTTAGAGCGCTCTCGTATCGCCGAAGATCTACTCACAACTATGGCTCGAACCTTCGGCACATTACCAGGTGGTTTGGCTATTGCCGTTGTGCTGGTTGGCGCCTTGTTAGCAGCGAGTACCGGTGTTGTGGGCGCTACCGTTGTAACGATGGGCTTAATTGCGCTACCGACTATGTTGCGCGCAGGTTATTCAAAGTCGTTTGCCACAGGCGTTATCGCTACCTCCGGTACGCTGGGTCAAATAATTCCACCATCAATTGTTATCGTTTTATTGGGTTCGATTGTTGGTGATATGTATTCCATTGGGCAGGAAACCCGAGCCAAAGAGCTGGGCGTCTCGGTTATTGAAATGTTGGGCGAACCGGCCGTGTTATCAACTGGTACTTTATTTAAAGCGGCGTTTATACCCGGTGTTGTGCTAGCAATGCTCTATGCACTCTACGCGTTTGCTTATGCGATGTTTAACCCCTCGGCGGCGCCGCCCATCAAGCTTGTCGAAAAAGACCCTGATAGCTTTGATGTGATAGAGCACTATGGTGGTAAGGCAAGCTTGATCCTGTTGCTGTTACTAGGGCCGATTGTTGGTTTTAGTGTTTTGTGGATTGGGTTATCAAAAGCTGGCTTGGTTACGGCGCAGATTGCCGGCGCGCTAGATGCTGGCCCAATTGCACACGGATCAATGTTGATAGTGTTGCTATTTGGTTTAGTGTTTTTAATGACGTTGGTATTGCAGCCGAATTTTAGTAAACGGCCAGTAATGATTGGCTTGTTTGGATTGTTGTTGTTTGTCGCTGCTGACGTGCTGTTTGTGACTAACAATACAGGCCCAGGGCTTAGGTTCTTTATGTATGCCTTGCCCGTGTTACTGATGCTTTACGGTACGCGAGTGGCAGTAAGTCGTCTGCAAATGATTGAAGTTATTCGAGTGGTGTCCCCTCCGGTGATATTAATTGTGTCGGTACTTGGGTCGATCCTGGGTGGTATCACTAGCCCAACACCTGCTGCGGCCTTAGGTGCTGCAGGCGCAATTATGCTAGCCGCTGCGCGTATGTCTTCAGGTGATAAACGCTCGTTACGAATCATCATTTGGGCATCATTTGCGATCGTCATTTTGTTGCTAATGCGCGGTAACTTTGATTTGCGATTAACGATCGATGCTATTTCTACTGAAAATCAAATCGCTATCTGGATCACCACCATTGCCTATCATGTGGCTGTGTTTGGTTTGTTGTATTCGTGCTGGGTGCTGTTTGAGAAGAACATCCTGCCATCGGTTGTAAGAGAGACAACCAAAGTGACCAACATGGTTTTTATGATTCTTATCGCATCATTGTTACTAAGCTTAAGTATGCGTAGTTATGGCGGTGAAGAATATATCCAGCATGTTCTGCGTTCGTTTGAAGACCCACGGCAACTGTTGTTACTGGTGATGGCGGTTTTATTTGTGTTGGGTTTTGTGCTCGATTTTATCGAAATTATATTTATTGTGATTCCAATTGTTGGTCCAATAATCTATGCGGCAGACCCTGTGATGATGCCGCCTGAATGGATAACGATATTGATAGCAGTTAATTTGCAAACGTCGTTTATAACCCCTCCGTTTGGCTTTGCGCTGTTTTATCTAAGAGGTGTTGCACCACCGTCGGTTACTACCGGTGATATTTATCGCGGAATCTGGCCATTTGTACTGATACAGGTTGTCGGCCTGATCATCCTTTGGAACTTCCCGGTTATTACGACGTTCTTGCCGGACTTGCTGCCAGAGAACTAGCTAGTTGCAATCGTTCGTTAGTGAGTTTTCACTAACGAACTATTGCTATGGAGCTTAGCTGGCCTTGCGTAGTAACGCGGCTCTGTTAGCTGCGCGTCGGTCTTGCTGTACTTCACCACTGGCAGTTAGCCTTGGCTGGCTGCGTCGATCAGATAAGCGATCCTTCAAGGCTCGACGCTCATTGCTGGCGTTGATCTTTGCCATTTTCGCCTCAGATAGTCGATAGAAGTCGATTATCTTATCGTCGGTTATTACCACTTCCTGTTGCTCCTGCACGCTATGCTCTGAGCGCATTTTTGATCCTTCGGTGCGTCGGTTTTCAGTTTTCTCAACTGACCCATCGAGTTTAAGTGTGACTACATCACCAGTGTTTATTTCGTTGCATATACCTTTTACACCAACGATGGCAGGTAGGTCGTATTCACGGGCAACGATTGCGGCGTGGCTAAGCCAGCCACCGACTTCCGTTACGATACCCTTGGCCTGAGCGAATAGTGGGTACCAACTTGGGTCGGTCATCCTAGCAACGAGTATCTCACCTTGTTTAAAGGTATCGATTTCGCTTACGTCGGTAATAACTCTAGCGACACCTGATACTTCCTGCTCACCAGCGACGCGAGCACCGCTAAATTCTGTTTCCGTAGATCCGCCTTTAACTTTGCCTGTGAGCATATCAATATTTTCAATCTCTCTTAGGCTTAAGCTAGTAGGAAGTTGCAGTTTCTTGCAGCTAATAATTTCATCTACACGGCTTTCGGTCAGTTTAGAAAGCGCTGTATGTAGTGAAGGATCAGCTAGATCTGCGATTTCTGCAAGATTTAGGTGAAATACTCTACCATCGAGACAAGCAAGCTTGTCTATCTGAAGTAGCAGTTGTCTAATTTGTGCTAGTTCTATTAGGCAGTAGTGCTTTGCGTCTTCTTTTAACAGCTGAAACTTACGCGCGCGCTGAACAGTAATTGAAAGCACTTTGTCGTCGGGCAGTTCAACAGATTCGTGCTCTTGCTTTTGCTCGTTACTGGATCGCTCAATGTATTGATTGATCAGGTCCCGATCTTCGTTAAATCGTGGGTCGCTAAGTTCGTAATCCAATGGTGCGCGATGACCAAACACTTTCTCGAACTCATTAATTGCCGATTCATCCACATTATCACCTGATAACAAGGCCATGGCTTTTGTTACTACGGTTTCAGTGTGGTTAGTCATATACAAAGTCGGTTCAAGCTTTGCAGCCTGCAATTTTGCTAATGCTGTTTTAATATGGAAATCAGCAGAAATATTGATTAGCTCAGCCTGCTGATAGGTTTCTTGCACAAAACGATCTACCCATGTATCGAGTAGGCTAGTCGCCGCCGGCAGAGTAAGCCTACCGAAGTCGATGGCGCCACGTTCGAGCATCTCCAATTGAAATTCTGGCAGAAACTCCTCTCTAAAATCCACTTCTGTCTGTTCGGCGTTACGCGCTAGTTGAAATGATGCAACTGCCCCAGGTCCTTTACCCAAACGTCGTTTTTCTTCAAGCTTATTAACGTATGTCCAGCCATATATAGTGGTTATGTACGGAGCAGAGAAATAGTTGACATCGTAAGGAATGCCTAATGCTTGGCAAGCCAAGTCAGTGCTGCCGCCCGCTTCCCATAGCTTGCTCATTAAGTCTGCGCTAACCCGCGTAGGTCTTGGTAGAAGCTCTGACAATTCGTTCTGTACAAAGATTTCCGCCTCTGGATCGATAGGCGTACGCTTCTTGGCGTCTTTTGATGATAGAGCGCAATAGCTCAACAGTTTGCGGCGCTCACGCTCGCCAATATTTTTAACTAAGCTTCCGCTGGTAACAGAGCGGGTGATATCACGTGCCTGCAATAGGTAGAATTTTTTGTTAGCGTAAGCCCATTCGATATCCTGAGGATGGTCGAACATGGTTTCTAGCTGCTTCCCTAGTTCAATCAAGGGCTGCATATCTACTGGTGGCGCTTCTGAATTTTCTTGCGCATCCAGTAGCTCGCCTGTGAGCTTGCCAAAGGTGTAGGTGTCAGGCGTTACGTTTCCGCTTACTAGATCTTCACCCAAGCCATTAACCAACTCGATCATTAATGAGCCTGCACTGTTAGGATGTTCGGTAAACATCACACCAGCATATTCAGCAGGAACCATTTTCTGTATTAATACACCACCTTGGTCTACGTCACCAAAATCTGCTTTTGCATCGGTGTGTGAGGAATATGAATCTGAGCGATCAGA
>CALGND010000062.1 GCA_937958675.1 uncultured Granulosicoccaceae bacterium | reverse complement strand
CTACCGACTGTGGGTGATGGTCGCCAATCTGGTACCTCCGAAAGTCCATCCATATTAAATGCCTCTCCAGAGTCAGTCGTCGGTGGCGGTTTAGCATTTTTGGAAACCGGTGATACCGTAAGATTGGATTTAAAAGCCGGCACAATGGATGCCGTAGTAGACGACAAAGAATGGCAAAAACGAAAAGACAATTGGAAAGAACCAGAGTTGGTTAACCAAACTCCATGGCAAGAAATGTATCGTGCTAACGTTGGGCAGTTAGCCGAGGGTGGATGCTTAGAACTTGCCACCGCTTATCAAGGTGTTGCTAAATCGTTACCTCGAGATAACCACTAGATAAATTATTCGAACTGTTCAATTCAAATAAACAGGGAATCCTGCAGATAAGATACATGCAGGATTCCCGTCTACTTATCTCTAAATAACGTTACTCAGCGGCATAGAAGCAGTAAAACAAACCATCACCACCTGTTTTAGGTAGATCTTCTGCACCACATCCTGCAGATCCATGTGCTGAATTCCATGACACCATATGCCTATCATCACTCAAGCCAGCAAGATCATGATGGCCTACGATGGCTGAACCCTCTGCACTGCTTGTCCACCCCGAACAAGTTGTATCGCCACCAGCTGTTGAATATTGCCCCTGCGGCGTTGAGCCGGTTAGTATGTCGTGACGGTTTGGTTTGTCACCGCGTGCATTGACCATATTACCTTTCTCATCCAGTCCGTTTGCCTTGTTGATTGCGTTTCCGTCTGCGTGCAATGCGTCTACATCATTGGCGATCAGCACTCCTTTTGCGTTATGCCATGGGCCTGCTCCAATACGACTTCGAGCATCAACACCAGGTACGACTTTGGCCTGACCACTTGAACGATCAATCTTTGCACTGACACTTAGATAGGCTTTCCAGTTCTCTAATTCAGAGCCAGCAGCGGAAGCCAGTGATGAGCAATGCGCATCTGCTCCTTCCAAACCACCCAGATCACCACCTTTACCAGGACCTGCGCTGGTGATGAAGAAGGTCATTTGGGAATCTTGCGCCCATGCATTGAATGCCAGAGTGGAGCCTGTTAATGCTACGCCAAGGGCTGCAGCTCCAATAGCTAAAGTTTTTCCGGATATGCGATCGTTAATTTCATTCATTGTTTAGTTCTCCTGATTTCTAATTTTTATACTATCGCGATTTTATACTACTATGAATTGAGTACTAAGCAGAAAGCCCTAATTCAAGCAAGGCTTTAATCTCACCGGTACTGGTACCGGCAACAATACGACCAAGCTCTTCTTCCCCTTTAAGTAACAGTAAGGTGGAGCGGCGCGGTACGTTTCTCGACTTGGCAACCTCTGCTGAACCGTATTTGTCCCAATCTACTCTGATAAATGTAATGTTTTCATCAATTAAAGGATCGGCAGCTCGAAGCTCGTTGATGATACGTTCCTGGCGTTTACAAGTGCCACACCAGTCAGCAGCATAATCGACAAACACTGTTTCGCCAGCAGCGAGCTTCTCTTTTAATAAACCTGGCTGGTAATCAATGGTATCAGCACCGGCAGCCATCAATGAAACTGGGATACTTAGCACTGCGGCTGCCCCGGCAGCGCTAGCAATAAAATGGCGTCGATTCATAAAGTCCTCAGTTTGATAAGTAAGTGGTGTTTTTTAGACACACTTTAAGAAAAAAGTTTCTCCATATTATTGAATAAATAGCGCGTTTTTTAATCAATATTGTCATACAGGCCTGTGCATATGCCTTTAGATATAGCCAATACTCACAAGCCACCAAGACAGCGCTCTTGAATCGCCATGCTCGCCACCCAACTCTCTACACTTCTTCACAATGCAACCTTTAACTGGCTCGATGTTGAATAGTATTATTACCAAATCATCAATGGTCTGGGTTTGCTATATTCAGGCGTTGCTAGAGTCGAACACGCACCATCAAATATCTTCCCTTTTAGCACCTAATAACATCCCTTTCAATGGAGCCCATGTTGATTCAAGCTAAACAAGTTCTGAGTTTGTCCAGCCGAATGTCGTTGCTACTGGTCGTATTGCTATGCAGCTCTATTTATCTACCCGCTGCGTGGGCCGATACTGAAACTAGCAAAATCACCGAAACGTTTAGAGGCAGTAGATTTGCACAAGACGTCGCGATTTCTAATGATATCGCCGTTGTTGGTGCATCAGAGTTGTTCGATGGGGTTTCTAGTGCAGGCGCTGCTTTTATCTACCGCAACATTAATGGTAACTGGCAGCGAGAAGCTCGTCTTGCTCTAGATAACAAAGTACCCTTTGATCGCTTCGGCTGGAGTGTTGCGGCTAGTGGCAATGTTGCGGTCGTAGGGTCTAATGGATCTGGCCGGAATCTCGTGGGGATTTACCACTATGACGGCAATCGTTGGAACGAGACAACCATACTGAGTCAAGCTCGAGAAGGAACCTTCGCCTTCGGTGAGAATGTCGCCGTATCAGGCGACGTCATTCTTATCGGTGCGCCCTCCTCAACTGTCAACAGCACGCCTAGCACCGGATCTGCCTATATCTATCGATTCAATGGCACAACATGGCAACAGGAGGCAGGCCTATCGTTGAGCGTTTCCCGACAAGGCGCAAACTTCGGCACCGGTGTTGCCATACACGGTGATCTTGCCGTAGTTGGAGCACCCGAAGCATACTTCGGCGACTCACAAGGCACAGTTAACGTATACCGCTTTAATGGCGCAAGTTGGGATTTCGATGCCGAGCTAACACCTGATGGTGATAGAACCGGTGACAGCTTCGGTAACAGAGTTGCTATATCAGATAATACAATTGTCGTCGGTTCGCCACGTGATGATAGTAACGGCGAAGATGCAGGCTCAGCTTATGTATTTCGTTTTAATGGTAGCCAGTGGCTGCAGGAGGCTCGTCTTAATCCAAGTGACGGTGGTTCTTTCGAATTTTTTGGAAACGATGTCGCAATATCAAACGACGTTGTTATTGTCGGCGCGCCTGGTGATGACGACAACGGCAGAGATTCTGGCTCAGCTTACGAATTCCGTTACAACGGCTCTGACTGGATACAAGCTTCAAAACTAACAAGCAGTGATGCCGATGAAATAGCGCGTTTAGGCGCTAGTGTTTCGATCACTGGCGACACAGCATTGATCGGAGCAAGTGGTGATGACCAAAACGGATTCATATCCGGAGCTGCTTACACCTTTAATGTGGCACTTGATACCGATAGCGACGGTATACCTGATATGCAAGACAACTGTCCAACAGATTGGAACCCATTGCAAGAAAATTTCGACGGTGACTTACTAGGCAATGCCTGTGACTTAGACGACGACAACGATGGGCTTGATGACGAAATTGATCCACTGCCACTTGATGCCTCTGTTTCAACAGCTCCCATACCAGCCTCACCCTCGGGCAATAACATTGCACCGGGCGCCGACTTCGAGTGGCTAGCGATGCAAGGCGCTACTCGTTATGCGATTGAGGTTCAGCACGAGGGCCAGGTCCGCGCGTTTGAGAACATGATTATTGCGTCAACCGCATGCGACGATGGGATTTGTCGCTATGTTAAGCCCGATGCCGCACTTGATGGAGCTAATCGCTGGCGCTTACGCGCAGGTGCTAGTTCGGGGATATCTGAGTGGAGTGCATGGACTGACTTTGTTGTCAGCAGCAGCGGGAACCCAATTGAAGAGCCGCCTGAACCTCAGATACCGATTGCTGGAATCCCTGAGTTACCGCAAACGACGTCGCCGTCTGGATCGTCTTTGTTCAATCCTGGAGTGGATTTTCGTTGGTCGCCAGTGACGGGGGCCACGAATTATTCTATCGAGATACAGCACCAAGGGAGCATCAGAGGCTACGCAGACATGCTCGACGCTCAATTGCTCTGTAATGAGGGGCAATGCGTATTTACAAAAACAGATGCTGCGATTATTGGTAGTAACCGTTGGCGACTAAAGGCTGGCAATGCGAATGGCACAACAGTATGGACACCCTGGACGCCATTCACTGTAGGTGAGCCTAGCGCCGAGCCTATCATTCCTGCTACTCCCATGCCAGGATCACCCAATGGGACGCTAGACTCAAGCCTTGCCTATCAATGGTCTACCGTACCCGGTGCGACGAGATACGCTATCGAGATACAACACGACGGTGCGATCCGAGCCTACGACGAGACTATTGATGCTGCTGCATTGTGTAGCGCAGAGAGTTGCCAATACGTTAAGCCTGATGCTGCACTTGCTGGCGAAAACCGATGGCGTTTACGCGCTGGCAGCGCAGCTGGTTTTTCACAGTGGAGCGCATGGCGCACCTTTAGCCACACAATTCGCTAGACAAGCAGACGACTACTGGCTTTTCACGCTTTGAGGAGCCAGTACTCCCGATTAACGATTCAAGATATAGCTCTGCGTCGGCGGGATCAAAAAAACCAAATTGTTGAAAGCGTATCATCCCATCACGATCAATCATCACAAGCTCCGGTGTGCCGCTCGTTTTATAGCGTTTTTTTGTTTCAGGCAGATAATCGCCATCTAGATGCCGATCTACTCCAACTGGCATGGTTACGCCTTTATCGATTAGGTATTTTTTTAATCGGTGGACGCTTTGATGACCATGCCCTTCAAAAACGGTGTGAATTTTAACGAGAATGAGATCGCCGGAGGCGATTTCTTCTGAGAATCGATCCTGCCAGCTTTGCATTAGTGGGCCTGTGAAACTATTACACCCCGGGCACCACATCTGAAAGAAGTCGATGACAATCACCTTATCAGCATTGTTGTCGACATTACCAGGGTCGCCGTTTATCCATTGCGCGATATCCCACGCTGGGGCTGGGCTAGGCTCCACTATGCCATCCAACGTAGACACCAAATTGTCAGCGGTCCAGCCGATAGGCGTCCAGCACATAAGGAGTGTGATAATTAGAGACAGTGATAATTGCTTCAATTCGTTATAACCTCTTTCAGAGATAGATTTTTTCCACGCACCATACCAGTAGGACACTATTTGTCACCTTTTGTTTCATCCATTAGCGCTCAGCGTTCTATTTCTCACTACATCCGGTAGAAACAATGCGGCTACAAAAATAAATAGCGCGGCTATAGCTAAAATACCGAACAAGGTAGAAAAACCCCACGTACTGTGTACCCAAGCGATAAAAGGCACGGTAGACGCCATTACCGAAAACGTGACGACATACCGAACCCCATAAGCACGACTACGCCATTCGCTGCGTACGATACGACCAAGCAACACATCGTTAATGGGAATTTGACCGAACACTGCGAGCATAAACGCTACGGCGACGATCAATGCAGCCGTGCCATCGAGATTCATCATCAGCGCAAAGAAGACGGTTTGCAGCAATGCAACACATGCGAATACAAAGCGTATTGAGTGGTTATCGACAAGATACCCAACAACTAGCTGCGCGAACGCGGCAATTGAAAAAACGATAAACGTATACCATCCAACCAATGTAGCCGTATCTGCAAGATCAGTCAGGCGCTCCTCTATGACTCTTGGCAGTGCAAATGTCGTGCTTTGAAAGATTAGCCCACCAATGGCTGTGGTAAAAAATATAACGCCGAACACTCTTAGCATGATGGCTCGAGTAACAAGCGGCGTATCTAATTGAGGTGTTGCTTTACTTGATGCAGTTTCGCCATTTTTGCTGTCACTATCAAAGCGTAGTGAAAATAGATACAGCATACCAACGAAAATTGAAACAACTCCAGAAGCGTAAAACGCGCTTCTCCATCCGGCGGTATCAATCAAGTACCCTGTAAAAAGTGCAGCACAGGCAACACCCATATTTCCGAACACACCATTAACAGCAAGCGGTAAACCTGTTTTGACACGCCCTTGCACAACCATAGCAAGGCCAACCGGATGGTAAATTGCTGCAAACACACCTATCGCCGTGAGGCTTAGCGCAATTTGTTGAGGAGTATTCGCAAAACCGGCAAAAACTGAGCTCAAGCCAATCCCTATAAAGAAAATCACCATCATCCCTTCACGACTCCATTTATCGGCTAACCACCCTGCTGGAATGGCGCAAACGCCAAACGCAATAAAGCCAGGTGTCGCATAGGGAATCAGTTCTGCGTAACTCAAACCCCATTCTGTTGTCAGGCGCAGAGCCGCTGCCGTTGCAAAGATCAACATGAAATAGTGATCGAGAAAGTGGCCTACATTGAGAAACAGAAATCTCAGTTGGCTGCGTTGCATGGCTTTGGTGCTCACTTGGTGTTTGAGGCTATTTACGTGACATCGTTGTTTACGTCATCGCACAAGTTTTCCGAGATGGCTAACACAGCGGCTTGCACTCTGGACTGTACGTTAAGCTTTTTTAGCACCGCTCTTACATGAAGTTTAACGGTACCATCAACGATCCCCAGCGAGGCCGCTATGTCTTTGTTACTTTTGCCTTGAGCGATATGGCGAAGTATCTCCATTTCGCGAGGGGTTAGCTTATAAGTATCAGTTACTGAGGATTTAGCATGGTTACCGCGTGATACGACTGCACGAGCCAGAAAACTAGTGAGATCCGGCGCTACCACCGTATCACCGGCTTTCGCCTGATGCAATAATTTTACTAATACATCAAGTTCCATATCTTTTAATAGGTATCCCATCGCGCCTAGCTTAAGTGCCTCCATCAAATCCCGTTCTTCTATGCTTGTTGTTAAAATAACAACGCATTGATCAGCAATAGCATTTCGAACACGTACCAATACTTCTAAGCCACTCAGCTCTTGCATGCGAAGGTCTAGCAGAACAACATCTGGTTCGCATGATGTCACTAAATCAACAGCTTCACTCGGGTTACCTGTCATGCCAACAACATTGATGTCTCGGCTTGTTAATAGCTGATATAGCCCATTGCGAAATAATGCATGGTCATCGACAATAACTACACTTAGACTTTTAACATTCATGCATGATCTCTATGGTGTTCAATTAGCGGAGGCATGGTGATAGAAATGCGAGTCCCTTCACCCTCTTCTGATTCGATAAACAGTTGAGCACCGATATTCAATGCACGCTCTTGCATGATTGTTAAGCCGATGTGCGCACCATTGTCTATGGATTTGACATTATGATCTTCAGGCACCACTTTTTGCTGGAATCCAATACCATCATCTTCCACCAGTATGCGACGCACACCAGATGAATCACGTTGCAAATAAACTCGTATCGTTGACGCCTTAGCGTATTTTTTTGCGTTGTTCAACGCTTCGCCAATGATACGTTGCAGCGCTGATTCCTCTCGTGGCGTAAAACGAATAAGCGGATCATCAGACTGAAAAAATACGGGAATTCCACTACCTTGGCTGAACTGGTCGATAACAAGTTGCAATGACTCTGCGTATCGATGTTCAGACAAGGGGCTACGGTTTTCACGAATGAGCCCACGCACTTCTTCGTTAGCTTCCTCAATTGAGCCGTTTATTTTGAGAACATCCTCATAGATGTCGTCGTACCCGTCCGATTTTAATTTTTCGCTAAGAAGCGTGGTTTGATAACGCATCGCAAGTAGGGTTTGCGCAAGTGAGTCATGAATTTCTGCCGCTAGTTCGTTACGATCTTGAGTTAAGCGAGCTTTGAGAACTTGATCTTGCGCCAATTGCTGGCCACACAACAAACTTAGCTGTTCTGACACCGTCGTCAATACTCGCTCTGTCTCTATGTGTTCAGTTTGTTGTAGCTGAGCGCGTTCAATTATCAATACACCGGCAATCTGCTCGCCCGCAAAAAATGGCACGAATATTTGGTTTACTGCTTGATGAGCATCAGCTTCTACGGTTGTAATTTTTCGCGGAACCTTATCTAACTCTAATTCCTCAATGCCATTGCTGGGTATAGCATCGAAGGACGTTAGCGTGCTATCGCTTTTGTCAGAACTTCGAGTAGCAATACAGCGCAAACCGTCACCACCTTCTACTACTCGATAACAACTAACGGTTGCTGATTCAAACCAGTCTGCAACGTAGTAGCATACAGTAACAAATGCGGCCTTATCTTCTACTTGACTTGAAACATCGGCAGTTAACGTAAAGAGCAGTTCTAGCACCCTTTTTTGTTCGCTGAGTTTGTTTGTTTGGGATTCAACTAAGGAATCCATATCGTCAGAGAGCCGTCTTAGCGACAATGCAAGATTTTGAGTATGAAAATTGAGTTCCTTATAGTGACGGTGATTTTTATCTAATCCAATCCTGGCGTCAAGCTCACCATCACACACTTGTTGCAACCACATTCGAAACGCTAAATCGGGCTCGATAAAGTTTAACTTTGTATAGCGGTATACCAAGCAAAGACCCACTATTATAATGATTAGCAATACCGATACGAGCATTAGTAGAGCCATGCTCAGGCTTGGCCGAAGCATAATCCACAATAGTGCCAGCATAAACACAACTGGAATGCCAACGATCATGATTAGTAGACGCAAGCGCTTGGCTGATGCTATTGCACGCCCATAAGCTGATATTTCTCCTCGCCTGACGCTGTAGTCATGCGAAGGGGGCAATCTATCGTTCATCACCCTTCTGTGCACTATCATCTTCTCGTGGAGCGATGTAGCTTGGGTCGTTCGGATTTTTAAAGATAAAATGCATACCACTTTCATCTTCATCAAGCTCAACGTAATCTAGCTCAGTGCCATTTAAAATGGGCTGATGGTCTTTTGCAATTACTACGTCTATGCCACTTGTTGACACCATTGTGTCCCCTGGGCCGGCCTCGTCAAAACCCATCTGATACTCGATCGAACCCTCAGCAGTGCGTTGCGCAGCTACTCTTAATGGCATATCATCAAAATCATGCTGCGCCATGTTTCGTTTGAGTTCGGCGCTGGCCGCCTTAGTTATTTTAAACATGAGTCATTTTACGCATGGTGTGTTTTCTGGTACGCACTTAACTTGTAACGTCGAATTGAGCCCAAGAACCAGTCTATCCAAGGTGTAGAGTCAGTATGGCGAAAATGCGCGTAGCTGGCAATGACATTGTTAACACATACGCCATCGTGCTGACCATCAATGCCGTAGCCTCGCGTTACTCGGTAAGCAAATTCAGGTGGTTTATCGAAGGTAATATCTGAGTGATGAAACTCATGTGCTACAAACGTATCAACACCTTCATCTGTCATTGAAAAAGATCGGCTACAGGCCAACTTCATATATCCACGTCCACGCGGCTTAGACTGCATGGTCACGGCACCATTGATGGCCCCAGCCATAGGCCATGCAACATTGTCCACTGCAATGGATTGGCACAAGTACATTAAACCGCCGCATTCAGCGCGCACGGGTAATCCTTCGGCTATCGCTTTTGCCAAGCCCGTTCGACAAGCTGTATTTTGTGATAAGGCTGTAGCATGACGTTCAGGAAAACCACCCCCAATCAATACCCCATCCACATGTGCTGGAAACGGATCGCGTATTGGAGAAAACGGCACTAGCTGAATACCACGTGCACGCAACGTATCTAAATCATCTTCGTAATAAAAATGAAATGCTTCATCTTGCGCGATACCGATAGTTAATGGGCAATTAGGCACTGCCACAGCCTCTGCTGCCGACTCAACAACATTTTTTAGTGGATTGTTAGTGCCCCTAATGGCATTGTTTTTAAAGATTGCATCAAGATTACATGATTCAGCCAACGTGTCGGCCACTACGTCGATGTAGTCATTTGCCAAAGGATAATCGGGTGCGGGTACCAAGCCCAGTTCACGCTCATCAAGTTGTAGTTTAGCGCATTCAGGAATAGCTCCCAACACGCTTAAATCACAATATTCGGATATAGCACGTTGTATTTTGCCAGCGTGTCGATCAGATCGTATGCGATTAAGTATGACTCCAGAAAACGTTAGCTCTGGATCAAACTGCACAACACCGTTTATTAGTGAGGCAATGGTGCGATGCATGCCGCCACAGTCGATGATCAAAAGTACGGGTAAGCCTAGTTGAGTTGCTATCGCTGCATTGCTATCCGAACCATCTACAGCCAATCCATCATGCAAACCCATCGTACCTTCCACAAACACCGCGTCGCCAGTACGTGCGGTAAAGGTTTGTTGGAGCTCTTGATGACTTTGCAGGTAAGGGTCTAGGTTGTAACACGGTTTTAAGCTCGCCGCTTTTAGCCATAAGGGGTCAATAAAATCAGGGCCTTTTTTAAAGGTTTGTACGTCGACTGCGCGCCGCACGGCGGTACGAGCCAAGCCCATGCTCAACATGGACTTCCCGCTGGATCGCCAAGGAGCGGATATATAGTGCCCTGCGTAGTCCTTTGTATTGCTCACTCTGGTGAAGCGGTCAAGCTAGCCCGCAGCTCTGGTAAGAGCGGCAGTATTCGCAGTAATAGCAAACACAACAGCATGGCTAAGGCAACGCCGCCGAAGCCTAAGCCCCATTCCCAAACACTTGGCTGATAAGCCGGAAAGCCTGCATCACCAAAGGTGCTAGCGAGGACAGTTTTACCTGGGAATAGATCTTGTGGAGTGCTCTGCGATCCGATGATCACGACGTAAAGCAAGGCTGAGCCGCCAAGCAAGCCTAGTAATGAACTGATAGCTAAGCGCTTACAATCGCTAACACTTGCTGATCGAAACACCAGAAGCGACAGCGGCAATAACACACCAATCACGATATGACCGAGCCAGAACGTGAGCGACAAACCGCCGAGTAACATATAGCGTTCAACGTCATGGTGCTCGCTTACATAAAGGTTAGTGATATGGTGCACAACCGAAAAATACAGCAGTGCCAACAAAAACCACACTAGCAAACGTTGCAACGAATCTAAAAGCTGCTTGTCTATTAGCACTGAACGCCAGCGATCAAGCATTATCATAACGAGCACAGAGACAGCTGTTCCCATGACTAAGGACAGCGCCACAAATAATGGTGCCAATAGAGCAGAATCCAATGCGTTTCTACCCACTAGAAATCCAAAAATACACCCGGTACCGGTGGTTAACACAATACGCCAAGCAAAGGCTATTCGACCGGCTAAGAGGGTGTAACGATTAAACCGTTTTTCCAACATCATCCATAGATACCAAGCTCCGATAACTAAAAAGCCGGTATACAAAAATATGTTCCACGAAAAAATAGATCGAAAATTGTAGGTAGTCATCGCCACGATTAAACGGTCTGGGCGACCCAAATCAAGCACTAGTACCAGCAAGCCACCTACTAGCAGACTCATTGCAAGCGCAACCGATAGCCTAGCGATAGGCTTGTAATGAGACACGCCAAATACCGACGCTAAGGACGCGCCATTTAAAGCACCCGATGCAGCAACGATCAACGAGACTGCGAACACATGTGGCAAGCCCCACACGATATGATTGTTCATGCCGGTAATAATGTGCCCGGCATGTTCCATCGTTAGTGCGCTATATCCGCCAATCCCAACAAACACGGCGCAAAAAAGCAACACCAGAAAGTAACTAAGCCTGCTGGGTTTTAACGTTGAATAGCGCAGGTGATCAATCATAGCTTGACATACCGAACGCCAGTATTTAACTGCAAATCCGATCGTACTTGCGATGCAGGCTGATTGGCCATCGCCTTTACGATATCGCTGTCGGGGTCGTTTAGATCACCAAATAAAATGGCGCTATGCGCTTCGTCTGTGCAAGCCACGGCACACGCGGGTTGTTGATCTTTTTCTGCATCAATTCGATGCACACACAACGTACAGCTCTCAACCGTACCCTGACCGCGAGGCGCCCAGGATTTTTGATCGCTGATGGGTTCGTGAATAAATGAACGAGCCTTATAGGGGCAGGCCATTACACAGTAGCGGCAACCTATGCAGGTATGCTTGTTGACCAATACGATGCCGTCGGCTCGTTTGAACGATGCACCCGTTGGACAAACATCTACACACGGAGCTGATTCGCAATGCTGACACATCATTGGCAACGACGATTTCTGACCGGAGAGATTATTCTGTAGATCTATTTTACGAATCCATTGGGCATCAGTGTGCTCATTCCCCGTACTGTTAATGCCGTGCTCTTCGTGGCAGCCTCGAACACAAGCATCACAGCCACTGGCACATTTGCTGGTATCAATCAGCAATCCCCAGCGCTGCGCACTTGATACACCCTTGGTAGAGCTCTGGGCATCGACTGTAGACGACAGCAGCGCAGGTAAAGCTGTAGCCGCACTGAACACGCCTAGTCGTTGTAAAAAGAGGCGTCGTGCCGCTTGCGCTTTATTCGGAAGCATCGGAACTAAGC
This sequence comes from uncultured Granulosicoccaceae bacterium, assembly GCA_937958675.1. Taxonomy (GTDB): domain Bacteria; phylum Pseudomonadota; class Gammaproteobacteria; order Granulosicoccales; family Granulosicoccaceae; genus Granulosicoccus. The sequence goes on along the minus strand of CALGND010000062.1, from coordinate 11,245 downwards.
TCATCATGATCGCTACTGACAGTTGACCTTACAGACGATTTTAACGGCGCCGCCTTGTGAGGCCTAAAAGCAGCCAGCTGCTTATTGGGTAACCAATGCCCTCCATCAGCTCGCTCTTGATCCTCACCATCAGGCACCGCTGCATGACACCCGAAGCAATCGATTTTGGCCGCCACAAATGTATGGCAACTTGCGCAAAATTGCCCTTCTGCGTCTACACGGATCGGTTCGTTGTTGGCATCACGCTGCGCATGACAATCAACACATTCCACTAAACTAAAGGGCTCATCTCGTATGCCACGTATCACAGTTTCGTCTCGCTGATGCACGATAAGATCCATATGATTACGGCGCATAAAATCTGTATCGGCTACACAGCGATCACCCTTGCCTTTTGGAATAACCGGCCCGCGCTCACCAGCGACGCTCATCCAGCCTAGCGTTAAGCCAAGTAGCAGAAGCAGACACTGAAGTAGCCGAATGGGAGAAATAGGGTGCACCTACTAATGCCCTCCCATGCCCATATCGATATAACCCGAAGGACACACGTCAGCACACACATGGCAACCGATGCACTTATTGTAATCAGTATCCACATAACGCCCCGTGGTGCTTTTGTCTTTCTTGACTCTAAACACAGCGTCCTGAGGGCAGTAAATCATGCAGTTATCACATTCAAAGCACATACCACAGCTCATGCAACGCCCCGCCTCGGCAACAACCTGCTCTTCGCTTAGGCATACCATGCGTTCTTCAAAATGCCCTAATACTTTCTCGCCTTCTGGCACCTGCTCTTCTCGCTTGTGCCGCTGTTCTTCTTTCCAGTGACCAAGGAAGAGCTCATCGGCTGCTGCGATTTCATGCGCCGAGCGATCTTCGTAGTTATGCACTGCGCCGGCGGATTCATCTGTTCCCCATTGAGGTTCTTCAATTCCTTCAACCGGTGCAAGGTCAACCTCTTTGAGTTTTTGTAGCAGGCTAAAATGATGAACATCGACTTTCGGCCGCTTTTGAACTTCTTCATCCTGTAAATACAAGTCAATGGTATTAGCCGCCACTGAAGCCTGACCAATTGCAGTGGTGAGAAGGTGTGGACGAATAATGTCACCAGCGACAAAGTGCCCTGGTCGATCTTTAACTTGATAGAAGCCATCACTATCAATAAGCCCATGGCCGTTGTCTAAGGTTTCAAGCCCCTGCAAATTACCGCCCTGTCCAATGGCTGATACAATTAAATCAGCTTCAATGGTTTGTTCAGTACCTTCTACAGGTTCAGGCCGGCCGTTTTTATCTACGGTGCATTCAACCAGCACAATTGCTGTTGCTCGCCCCTGGTCATTTGTAATAACCTTAAGCGGCATCACACCATTAACAATGGTGACACCCTCAGTGAGCGCATCATGTACTTCGTGTTCAGCAGCTGTCATCGCGGTGCGAGGCAATAGTGACGTTAGTGTGACATCAGCACCGCTACGGGAAGCCGCCATTGCCGAATCGTGAGCAACGTATCCGTGAACAACCAGCTCCGGACGCTCTTGAGCATTGAGTTTTTTGATCTTACCAAGACGCCGTGCCACCGACACAACATCAATAGATGTGTCACCGCCACCCACGCAGACCACTTTGTCTGTCGCAACATGCAGCTTGCCCGTATTAAACGCTTCAAGAAACTTCACGCCACTTACGCAGTTGGGTGCATCACCGCCTTCGACAGGCAAGGCTCTACCGGATTGACAACCCAATGCCCATAGAACTGCATCGTAATCCTTTTCGAGTGTTTCCATGCTAATGTCTTCACCCACTTTAACGCCTAATTGCACGTCAATATCACCCAGCGCAAGAATACGATTGATCTCCGCATCGAGGTGTTTACGAGGTGTGCGATAGCCAGGGATACCAAATCGCATCATTCCGCCAAGCTCGTCATGGTCGTCAAAGATCGTGCAGGCATAACCTTTGCGTCGAAGTTGATAAGCAGCAGCCATACCAGCAGGACCACCACCAACAATAGCAATACGTTTATCAGAGGTAAGCGGCCCCGTCTCGAAAGTAAATCCTTTTTCAGTGGCAGTATCGCCAATGTATTGCTCAACCGCATTGATGCCAACAAAATCATCAACATCATTACGATTACAACCGGCTTCGCAGGGCGCCGGGCAAACACGACCCATTTGCGATGGGAACGGGTTGGCATCGGTTGAGCGTCGAAACGCGTATTCCTGCCAAGTCATTCCTTCTGGCGGTTTTTCCACACCCCGGGCAATTAATAGCCACCCACGAATATCTTCACCTGATGGACAACTACCTTGACACGGTGGCGTACGGTTTACATAAGTTGGACATTTGTGCGATTCATCCGCGACAAATATTTGCTGTGTCCAATTTTTCCAACTGGTCTCGCCATCGGTGTATTTTCGCAGCGTGTGCTGCTCGCCTTTTATTGTTTTACTCCAGGGCGTTGTCATTATTCTCTCCCGCTTGTTTGCATAGCCTTACGTCGGGATAACGCTCAGCGTAATCCATAGGTATCAATGCTCGGTGTCCATCACCAATGCGTCACCAACTAACTGGTGAACACTAATAATTTGGTCCATTTCAAAACCATAGTAAGGCAACACTTTCGAAAACTGACTTTTGCAAATAGCGCAAATAGCCGCCATGTGCGTAATTTGATGCTGTTCGTTAACTTCCTTTAATGCTTGCATTCGAGGCATTGCACCTTTGGTACGTAACTCGATTAAATCGTCGGTTAGCAATCCTCCACCGCCGCCACAGCAAAATGTAGCTTCCCCAATAGTGTCAGCGCGCATATCAAAAAAGTTATTACAAGCCGCTTTGATCACTTCCCTAGGAAGCACAAACTGCCCGCCGGCCTTACTGCCCATACGTGAGGCACGTGCAACGTTACAAGAATCGTGAAACGTCACTCGTTTATCATCGTTGGCTTCTGGGTCAAGCTTAATACGACCTTGAGACAGTAAATCGTGCGTCACTTCGATGATGTGTTGTGGAACTGGGTAATTTGAATCGAGAAAATCAAATGGACCAGCAAGTGTATTCAGAAAACTGTATCCCACACGCCAAGCGTGACCGCATTCGCCAAAGACAATCCGTTTTACACCAAGCTCAAGGGCTGCTTCACGGATTCGTAGCGCCACTTTTTGCATGTTTTCGTAGCTACCAATAAACAGACCAAAATTAGCGGCTTCGGATGCGTGTGATGAAACTGTCCAACTCAGGCCCGCCTGATGAAATACTTTCGCGTATCCGATTAGCCCATCTATATGGGGTTCAGCAAAAAAATCCGCCGACGGTGTGACCAATAGAACATCAGCACCTTTAACATCAAGTGGAAACTTAACGGCGACACCGTCATCTTCCAATACGTCTTCTTCTAAGCCTTCGAGCGTATTAGCCAGCGCTTTTTCAGGCAACCCCAGGTTGTTACCTATTTTGTGTACTTTGCCAATAATTTCGTTGCAGTACTTTTGGCCCTTACCAACGGTCGCCATTATTTCGCGTGCCGCCATGGATACTTCGGCGGTGTCGATACCATATGGGCAGTACACTGAACATCGACGACACTGCGAACACTGGTGATAATACTTATACCAATCATCCAATACTTCTTCGGTGAGATCTTCAGCACCAACCAATTTCGGCAAGTATTTCCCGGCCAAGGTGTAATAACGGCGATAGACCTTGCGTAATAGATCCTGGCGAGCCACCGGCATGTTTTTAGGATCACCCGTGCCCAGAAAGTAATGACACTTATCAGTACATGCACCGCACTTAACACAGGAATCAAGATACACCTGCAAGCCACGGTACTTTTTAGTCATCTCGCCCAGCTTTTCTATCGCCACTTCTTGCCAGTTATCAATCAGCTCGCCGGGATAACCCACCGCCTCTTGATGGGCTTCCTTGGCAACGAATGGTTGACTATGGGACATAGCACCCGGTAGAACTGGCGGCGTAAATATGTAGTCGCCTGCCTCGGGCACATCAAACTCGGGGGCTTTAGCCATGTGGCTTCTCCCCACGATTTCCATCAAGCGGTTTAGCCCACCGGGCGATATGCCGACGTTCGCGTGGATTGTCCACCTGATTGCGGCTTGGGCTAAAGAACAAGCCTGGCGCATGCAGTAGTTTAGAAAAAGGAAAGATCAGCAGTAGCACTGCAACCAACACAAGATGTAAAACCAATATTGGGTTAAACCCAAGCAGCCCAAAATCAAATGCAAGTAACCCCAAAGCAAACTCTTTTACCTGAACGATATCGGCATGCAGCCAATAGCGCATGATTAAACCCGAACCGGCGATCGCCATCAAAAACACCAGCATTAAGAAGTCAGACGGTGCTGAAATATAGCGAACTCTATCAACTAGAAAACGCCTGGCTAATAGCCCTGCTAGCCCAAACATCATCATCATGCCAAAGTAAGGACTAAACGGGGCCAGAAGCGCGACCCACCACCAAACCGGTTCAGTGAAGTAACGCAAATGCGCTAGCAGCACTAACAACAAACCGAAGTGAAATAACCAACCGAAAAGCCATGTCCATTTGGACGCCTTAAACAGGCTTTCAAACAATACGACTTCTCGGCCCAGACGAAACACCACACCTGTTCGCGTGGTGGGTGCCGGAGTAGTGGGTATTTTTAAGGGCGCAGGTATCGTCGCGTACTGTATAACTTTACGTAGGATCCCAACAACGAAAACTAGCAGTGTGCCGTAAAGGATAACGCTAAGAAAAAGCCCCATGTAATAAGCCTAGATATATTCGACTAGTGCGGTCGCTTGTTTAGCGATCAAACGCACCCTGTTGGCTTAGGCAAACCTGCATACTTACACGCTTGCTTTGCAGGACCATAAGGATAAAGCTCATATAGGTATTTGCTACTGCCTTTATCCTTACCTAGTTTTTTACCAATGGCTTTAGTCAATACGCGAACCGCTGGCGCGATTTGGTACTCTTCATAATATTCACGAAGAAAGTTGATCACCTCCCAATGGTTGTCAGATAACTCGCACTCGTCGATTTCAGCCATCACCGTTGCGACATCAGGCTCCCATTGGCTTAAATCTGCCAAATATCCTTCTTCGTCGGTATCAAGCGACTTGCCGTTTACTTCAATTGTCATTTACTTTCTCCCAAAAATTTCTTCACCCGGCTAGGCTATGCAATACTAAAAAACCTAAAGCCAAGAATGTACACGATCGTGAGTGACTACCAAGTTGACAAAACCCTCGTAGTCAACCGATTCTATGGAGTCTAGCAGGGTTGCATCGGCAAACCCTCTCGCCTGAAGATCGGGCCCCAATACATACAGCTTAGATTGCTTGCTAGCGTTGAGCAACAATTCAGCGGAAGCCGTACCTAATACTGCGCTAACTGAAGCATCTTCAATTAGCAGCACGCTATCGCCTTCCCCAATGCGCTTCAAACACTGATCTAGTGTACGTTTCTCGAATGGTGATTTATTCACTATATTTAGTGTACCCATGACTAAAAGCTCAAAATTACATCGTTTTGATCAACAAGTGCTTTCACATCAGCACTGGCAATAACCTCTACGTCAATTAGCAGATCATCCACCCCGAGGCCACGCTCTTCGAGCGACTCTCGCTCAACGAATACTTTTTCAACATCGTACATTTCGAGTGCTTTATAAGTTTTGGAAAAGTTCTTAAATTCCATTACATCAGGCGACTGCTCTTTTTTGAGCTGATAGACGCCATCGTCAATAAACAGCATGCTGACGTCCTGGTCAAACGCTGCACCTATCAGTACTGTTTCCAGAGATTCGAGCGCATAGACGGTGCCGTGCGGTTGGCGCCGGTTAACGTAGAGAAATTTCTTGATTTCTCCGCCTTGGTTTTCGTCATCTTCCATCAGTGAGTCACCGCTTTAATTATTAACTTACAACGTCAAATTTAATATCATCAATCGCCAAACGTCACGAGCCGATCTGCTTCAACGGCAGCTTCAACTAATTGCCCTAAGCCAGAAATACGAAACCCTTCAGCAATATTGGTGGCATCTTTTGCATTACGCTTCGCCTCTCCGTCATCTACTAGCCCGCGACGCTGACAGGCCGCGACACATAACACGAGATCAACTTTATTATCCGTGGCTAAGCTCGTCCAACGTTTTTGGATGTGGCGATCATCTTGGGGAGGTGTGGTTAAACGTGTGCCGTTATTAACACCATCATGATAAAAAAACACGCGCATAACGTCGTGCCCTGCAGCTAAGGCGGCAGTCACAAATTGGAAAGCGGAATCTGAGGCCTGATGTTGATAAGGCCCCTCATTAACTAGTACTGCAAGCTTCATCGTTGACCTATTCCTAGAATCGAATGTGGCTAGAAGAATTTAAGCTCTTACGCGAACCACGCCAGTTATCGATATGAAACTTAGTAAACGGCAGTTCTGTAATTTCGAAAAAACGCGGCCAGCCAATACGATCGATCCAATCATTAATGCGCTCCCAGTCTTTTGCGTCTTCCTTGTAGGCGAAAAGGATCTTCTTAACGACTGCGGTGGCTTCTGGCCAACGAGGCGGGTTGTTTGGGATCCCAGCCGCCACCAACTTTTGAAACGAGGGCTTACTACGAGCATTAGAGTGATTGCCTCCTACCCATACAGCCAACTTTGAATGCTCAGGATCATTGATTTGCATCGGTGGGCATGGCGGATAGCACGCACCACAACAGATGCATTTTTTCTCGTCAACCTCTAGCGACGGCTTGCCATTTACCATGGCTGGGCGAATGGCCGCAACTGGGCAGCGCGCGACAACCGAAGGCCGCTCACAGACGTTAGCGACTAAGTCATGATTAATCTTAGGTGGCTTAGTGTGCTGGATGTTTATCGCGATATCGCCTTGGCCACCACAGTTTATTTGGCAACACGATGTGGTGATATGAACGCGATTAGGCATTTCAGCATGCGTGAATTCATGGATTAGTTCATCCATCATTGACTTAACAATACCGGATGCATCAGTACCCGGGATGTCGCAATGCAGCCAACCCTGCGTATGCGAAATCATCGCAACAGAATTTTGTGTTCCACCAACAATAAAACCAGCGTCAGTCAACGCCTTGATCAATGGCTCTACCTTCTCTTCAGTATCAACCATATATTCGATATTAGAACGAATAGTGAAGCGTACATGACCATCGGCGTACTCATCACCAATATCACACAGCGTTCGAAGGGTATAAACATCCAATATCCGCTGAGTGCCGGCTCTTACTGTCCAAATAGATTCACCACTTTCGGCAATATGGCACAGTACACCAGGCCGCGGATGAGTGTGATTCACCCATTGACCAAAATTGCGCATCATCACTGGGTGCACATACTGCATCCCGTCCGGGCAACCACTCTCGATTGCCGGACGCATGACCTTTTTTTCTTTCTTTGCCGTGTCTGCAGCAGCCATTAAACACTCCCACCAGACGTGGCTTCCGCACGACGTTCAAACCACTTTGCCGCTTCTTCATCCCACTCGTCAAGGCGAACGTATGAGCTCTCACGAGGATGAGACACCATGTTCGGATCCACATCTACTCCAATGCCTTCAAGGAAATTGACCAAGCCAATACGCTCAATCATTTCACCTGTTCGTTCATGCTCTAGTGCGTTTTCAGCAAAGAAGTCGATCGTTTCTTCGGCTATCTCTACAATGCGCTCGTAGTCCTCTTCTGTGTCCATGCGCATAAACGGCACGATTACGGTACCAAATAGATCACCAATTTTGAGTGTGCGTTTCCCGCCAATAAGAATACTGACACCCTTATCATCACCAGGGCTAAATGCAGAAGGCACAACGTTTAAGCAATGCATACAGCGCACACAGTTGCGGTTGTCGACTTCAACCGAGTCGTCTTCTTTTAACGATAGTGAGTTAGTCGGGCAACGTGTAATGATGTTGTCGATAACGTGTTGACGTCCTTTGGTGGCGACATATTTTTTAAATGCGTCCTGATCCACTTTCATATCATCACGCCATGTACCTATTACAGCAAAATCAGCTCGCTCAATAGAGTTCATGCAATCGTTCGGGCAACCCGACACCTTAAACTTGAACTTATAGGGCAAGGCCGGACGATGCACGTCATCAGTGAAATTATTTACCAAGCTACGATGCAATTTATGCTCATTGGCACAGGACATCTCACAACGAGATCCACCCACACAAGACATCGCCGTACGCACGCATGGACCTGCTCCGCCAAGGTCGAAACCGTATTCGTTTATTTCATCAAAAAAGTGTTGGGTATTTTCGGTAGTGGAACCAATAAACATGATGTTGCCTGTTTGACCATGGAAGGTCACCAAGCCGGAACCATGTTTTTCCCAGCTATCGGCAAGATTACGTAGGACATCTGTGGTGTAGTGATTACCTGCTGGAGGCTGAACCCGCAAGGTATGGAACTCTCTGGACTTGGGAAACATATCACCCACTTCAGAAAACCGCGGGATAATGCCACCGCCGTACCCGTACACACTGACTGTACCGCCTTTCCAATAACCTTTTCGGGTTTTGTAAGAATGCTCTAGCTGCCCTAATAGGTCATTGGCCATGCCATTGACACGGTCGCTTGGATGGTCATCTCGAAGGCGCTTAATACCTGAGACAAAGCTAGGCCAAGGGCCCGTTTCTAAGTGATCCAGCATCGGGGTGTCATGGGACTTGTTTGGATCTTTGTCAGTCATCAGCCTATACCTTCCGAATCGCCAGACACAGTAGTCTTTGTGGCATGTAGTGCTATTGTAGTTTGTCGCGTCCAAAACCACTATCCACCTTTATGCACAAATCGACGTTTACATATCTATTACTAAAGGAATAGAGCCATGCTGAACCGATCACCACTGCTCGAATAATGAACAAATTGACTCACTCATCAATCCTGCGCGCCACCATGAGCCCCAGCGGCAACGGGTTTGATGTACTACCCGACCAAACCCTACTTGAGTCAGGGCTAAGTGGCGGAGTTGCCTTACCTTTTGGTTGCGCGAATGGTAGCTGCGGGGACTGCCAAGCGCGGGTACTTGAGGGCACTGTAAAAACGCTTAGGCATCACGACTTCGCGCTAACAGAAGCGCAAAAACTTAATGGCTTTTGTCTATTGTGCTCTACCACAGCAACCAGCGATGTGCAGATTGAAGTGCTAGAGGCCACATCGGTTGGTGATATACCCAATCAACAATTACGAGCAAAGCTTTGTCGTGTAGAACAAATCGACAATATCATCATTGTCGCGTTTAAGTTTGTTCGCGGCAAAGCATTGCGATTTCTGCCCGGCCAAAGTGTCAGACTTACGCTTCCGGACGGTGACGCTGCAGATTTGCCAATCGCTAGCTGCCCCTGTAACGCACAGTTTGTCGAATTCCATGTCTTAGCAAACGACACGCTAAACCTTACGCCTGCTAAATTTGCGGAGAAACTCTTAACCGTAGCCGCTACGCGAGAGCGCGTTAATATCGACGGCCCCATTGGGCGCTTTACGCTAAGCACTGCAAACCAAAAGCCCCAACTGTTTATCGCTAACGGTCAAGACTTTAACCAATTGCAGGGGATGATCGAACAAGTCTTAAACACCGATCTTGGCACACCGTGCTGCTTAGTTTGGAGGGCGAGCGAATATATCACTCAATACCGCTCGAATCTATGCCGCTCTTGGCATGACGCTATTGACGAATTTGATTATGTACCAGTGGCCAGTACGGCCGACGTGCTCAATGCACTTCCCGAAGCATGGTTGAGCCGTCTTGATGAGTGCGAGGTGTACCTTGGCACACAAGATTTGGCGCTTATTGAGCAGCTTCAATCACGTGGAGTTGAGACGACATCGATATTCTATCCTCGCCAGTTAACCGCTACGGAAGTTCTATGATAAAACTACGGCATGTCTTCTCGTACCAAGATGATTTCCAGCATGATTAGCACCATCACAGAACTGCCAGAGCAAGTGCTGCACCGTTTATTCGATGATGACCCTGCTCAGTTTTCTGCTTGGGTAGAGAGCACACAGAAGCATACAGCGGCCAACTCGAAATCGTCGACAATACACGCCTACCAGCTACCATCCAAACTAAGCCTGCAAAGCGATGAATTGACATTAAAGCAACTATGTCAATCCGTTCACGATATAGGCTATGCATTGTATGAATGGATTGATGCTCCCGAAAACGTCGTTGTCGCCGTATCCAACTTGTTAAAAACGCTATCTCTTGACACGAGCGATACTGGCGTTATCCGTGAACTGGGCGAACTATCATTATTACAAGATCTAAGTGGTACACCAAAAGGACGTTTCCCTCCGTACCAGTCAAAGGCCATGAACTGGCACACCGACGGCTATTACAATGCAGCAGCAGAGTCCATTCGTTGCTTTACGCTACACTGTGTCGAACCTGCTGCTGAAGGCGGTGCACTGTTAATGATGGACGATACTTACCTAATACTTGCACTGCTGCAAGATGACCCTCAGCTTGTAAATCTATTGTCACACCCAGATGCTATGACCCTACCCGACAATAAAGATGAACAGGGCCATGATCGCCCCGCGCGCACCACGCCACTGATTCTAAAAAACACCGACGGCTCACTGTCCATGCGTTTTACTACTCGCAGCCAAAACATTAGCTGGCGATGTGATGCCACCAAAGCCGCGGCTCAGCGCGCCACTGAATTAATCGACATACATAAACACTGGCAAACGCGGCTAACACTAAAAAAAGGCCAAGGCATAATCACACGCAATATTTTGCACGCACGTGAAGCGTTTATCGACACATCCACCAATATAAATTCAGTCGCTAGTAACAAACCACTAAAACGGCAGATGTTACGGGGTCGATTTACCACGTTGCCCACACCATACTCATCAGATAACACTGGTAACCCAACTACGGAAAGCACCTATGTTGCACGTTAGCGATCTCTTGCTTGAGCACAAAGAGATAACCACCTTTGCCGAATTAATCGAGCTGGTTAAGCTTCGCGCAAAAAACGAACGTTTCTTCCGAATGGATTTAAAACCTCCGTTCCCCGATACGCCAATGAATTGGGAAATGGTACTCGAGGGTGCATTCAGTGGTGTGATACAAGATGATTGATTCAGATATCAACTTAAGCCTAAGCGCAGAAGAGAAACGCCTGCTTGATAAAACACCGGATGCTGATCGCGAAACACGTTTACAGGCACTGTTAGACAACCTTGAAATG
>CALGND010000061.1 GCA_937958675.1 uncultured Granulosicoccaceae bacterium | reverse complement strand
ATCAACGCAAATCCCGTAGCTACCAACAAGATCAGTATCGAAGCTGATGATCTCGTTATTTTGAGCAATACGCTGCCCACACTCTTGAAACCATGGATTGGTTCGTGGCCCGGTGGCCAACAAGCGTGTTTCAATCCACTCACCACCACGACGAATGTTTTCTGCATGTAATACTGCCCATATGTCATCTTCAGATACTTGTTTGGAAGGAATATTTTCGCGCGCAAATGATTCCATTGCACTGACAGCTGTTTCGCATGCATGCACGGCGCAACGCATCGCTAGTATTTCGTCAGGGCCTTTTACCGATCTGCATTTTTCAGTAAGCTCCTCTCCTGGTACCACTTCTATTTTTTGTGCTTCAAGTGCACGTAATCCGTGCAACATAATCTTATCAACGCCAATGCGTTGATTATTGCCACCGTGCTCTTCCAGCAAAATACGCACTTCATTTGAAAATACATCGGCAGCCACGTCAACTTTGTCGCCACGATCAAAATAGAATAAATCAGCACCAGAGCGCTGCTCTCGCACCAAAGGGTTAAAGGTGGATAAGAACGGAGAGTTTTTATAATCCCAAATAACCATATATCCATCCGCGCATACAAGTACAGCACGAAACATATTATGCGTATTCCACAGCTGCATATTGGTACTGTCAGTGGAGTAGCGAATGTTTAAGGGATCAAACATCAATATACCGCCATAGCCGCGATCCACAATATGCTGAGTTAAACGCTTCCAACGGAATTCACGCATCGTTTGTAAGTTAGGCAAGCTTAAGCCAGCATCGGACCACTCTGAAAAGGCAAGTTGCGTTGGCCCTATCTCTATTCGGTCGTCGTTGTTGGAGGATCCATCAGCTAAGGTATCTCCACGTGTTGGGTCGATCTTGCGTTGTTCTCGATATGAGCGGGGCGTATTAACTTTGTCCAACATGGTGGCTCCTGAGATTGCTCACGCTTACGATGTGCGCTGAAACAGGATACCCTCCGTAGGCAAGCCATTCAAGCGCAGCGCGAAGCCAAATTCACCTTAACTTCGATGTCTTTAGGCTTATTGAGCACAAACCTCAAAGCAATGCTGCCAAAGAGCTAATAGTGCCAAGGGGCAGAAAGAGGATACTGTCGATACCCACATCCTAATTGGTTTAATGTTGAAGTCAGTTAAAGCAACGTTCTCTAATAACTACCCAACATAACCAAAAAGACGATTACGGATTATCCTATCTGCGATATCCCCTGGCAACATGTGTCGCCATTCACCGTCGCCGTCTGGGAGCTGTGCGAGCACATCCCGTGAATATATACGCAGCAACTCTTTATCACTACAGTCTATTCCGAAGATATATTTGTTCTCTAATAAATGCAGATAAAGAAACTTAAGGTGCTCTGGTACCTTGATGGTAGTGAAATCTCTGACCTCATCATTTTCATCGAGTTCCGGGTAAACAAACAGGCGGGTATTATCTGGAAACAATTTACCAAAGCCTTCAAGAATACCGCCTTCCATACCTTCATAGCGATCTTCGTCAAAGATTTCCTTTACGTTTAACATTCCCAATACTATGCCGATCTGCATATTGGTGTACTGCCTAAAATAAGCACGCAATGAAAAATAACGCGTGTAACTAGAGATCATCACGCTATAGCCTAAAGAATTAAGCAACCGCATACGTGCAATCAAATCATCTTCAGGCACCATTAAATCGACACCCTGCTGATCATTTAGTGAAATTTCTGCCATCACGACTGTGTTTTCAGCAGTAACATCAGGTAGTTCTTGGAATGATGCAAAACCCTGTTCGATCATATCCACGTTAAGGCGTGTAACCGGCTTGAATGAACCGCGAATAGTGAGGATATTCTTTTTATACAGCTGCTCAGATGGAACCGCCACCGTACCATCAGGTTTAAACATAATGGCACGTGTTTTTTTAGTTCTGATTAAATGTAGATTAATCGCTCTATTGTCTACTTCATCAAAATATGGACCTGAAAACTCAATTGAGTCGATCTCTATTCTGTTTTCAGCCAAATTATCGCTTAGTGATTCTATTAGTTTACGGGCATCGTCAAAGTAGAAGTACGCGCCGTAAATAAGATTCACGCCGAGTACGCCCAAGCTCTCTTGTTGGCGTTCAACTGAACGATCAAGCATACGGGTATGCACGATAATCTCAGAAGGCTCAGCACCTGGGTACATTTGTAAACGCACGCCACACCAGGCATGACATTCGTTTTTCCTTCCGTAGCTCTTCGCCGACACAGTCGCGGCATAGGCGAAAAACCGCGATAACTTGGAGCGAGTCTCTTTGACGCGATCAACAACCAGGTTGAATTCCTTTTCCAACATCGCTTGAACACGTACCCGGCTAACGTAACGCCCACCTTCTTGTTTGCCATAGATAGCATCAGAAAACTGCATGTCATACGCAGACATAGTCTTAGCCACCGTGCCAGCAGCTGCACCGGCTAGAAAGAAGTAGCGGGCAACCTCTTGGCCAGCACCGATCTCGGCAATAGTGCCGTATTTTTTCTCGTCAAGATTAATACGTAAGGCTTTATCAATAGTACTGCGGTCGCTTACGTTATGACCCAACTCACCCTCTATAAGGCTCATGGAATTTTCCACATCGGTAGTCAAATTAAATCCGAGGCGCTAGGGCCGTTGCTGTATTTCAAGGGCTAATCTTGCCATATACGTGCCATTGGCATTCTAACCATCTCAAACCTATGTTATATCAGCAAAATTCAAGCATAATGTTGTCAACTTTGTGGCGCATGCAGCCAACCCATGGGCTGTTAATCGGCTCACCATTTATGACTAAGCCACTTGTGCTCGCAGTTACTTTGAGGGCATTATTCGGCATCAACGCTGTGACGCAAAAGAGAAACTTTCGTGGTACCTGAAGACAAAAAGCCCAGGCGCAGACGGCGCCGCTCGAGCGGAGGCTCCACTGAAAGCGCGTCAGCCGCATTTGAGCAGCTACCTTGGAAGCAACATAGCATGCCGTTTAAACCAACGGATGTGGCCACTGAGGAACAACTCGAACTGATTCACGATGGTTCAATGCGCGTTCTTGAGCAAATTGGTATCGACGTATTGCTGCCTAAGGCGCGCGAGATGATGGTGGCTGCCGGTGCAACCGCCGATGGAGAACGCGTTCGATTTGGACGCGAGCTTATATCCGAACTCATATCCACGGTACCAGAACAGTTCACGATGCATGCGCGTAACCCAGAGCGCAACTTTCAGGTTGGCAAAAGCTTCGTTAATTTCGGCACGGTTGCTAGCGCTCCTAATACCAATAGTCTGGATGGCGGACGACGCCCGGGCAACGTTGAGGACTTCAAAAAGTTTATGCGACTAATGCAGTCCTTAAACATTATGCACTTCACCTCCGGTTACCCCGTAGAGCCTGTGGACCTACATCCATCAGTAAGGCACTTACACTGTTTGTCCGACTGTGTGACGCTTACCGACAAGGTATTTCATTGCTATAGCCTAGGCCAGCAACGCAACCTGGATGCGATTGAGATAGCCCGAATTGGCCGCGGAGTTAGCACCGATCAATTCGCACAAGAGCCCTCTATTTTTACCATCATCAATAGCAACAGCCCATTGAAGCTCGATGATTACATGCTTCAAGGCATTATTGAAATGTCTAGCCGTAACCAACCAGTAGTGCTTACGCCCTTTACATTAGCAGGCGCTATGGCGCCCGTGACTATAGCCGGTGCATTAGTGCAACAAAATGCAGAAGCTCTAGCCGGCATCGCTTTTACCCAGATTGTCCGTAAAGGCGCACCAGCAGTTTATGGCGGCTTTACATCCAACGTCGATATGAAATCAGGCGCTCCCGCTTTTGGCACGCCCGAATACGTCCTTGCTGCTCAAATCAGTGGTCAGCTTGCACGCCGATACAACATGCCCTTTCGTTCATCTAATGTATGTGCAGCAAATAGTGTAGATGCCCAAGCAGGCTATGAGTCGACCATGGCATTATGGGGTGCGATAAGTGGCGGGACTAACTTTGTGATGCACGGTGCGGGTTGGATGGAAGGCGGCTTAAGCGCCTCATTCGAAAAAATGATCATCGATGCCGATTTATTACAAATGATGTCGAGCTATATGGCAGGTGTCGAAATTAATGAGGAAAGCTTAGGCCTTGACGCAATATTGGACGTAGGCCCTGGTGGGCACTTTTTCGGAACACCACATACCATGTCTCGATACAAAACAGCCTTCTACTCCCCAATTATTTCCGATTGGCGTAATTTTGAAAGCTGGGAAGAAGCTGGTAGCCCAACTGCCGTACAAAAAGCCAATCGCGTATACAAACAACTATTAACAGAATACGAAGAGCCAGCATTAGACGTTTCTCGCCGAGAAGAGCTAGAAGCATTTGTTGCCAAGCGCGTAGAGGAAGGCGGCGTTGCTACCGACTTTTGATCATCTACCTGATTACTTCGCCGGCGCATCCGCATGGCATGGTCAGCAGCTTCGTGATACCCCCAGTAAGTGGATATACACACTTACAGATGAAGATATCCAGTGTCTTGAAACCGCGGCAACGCAGTATCTCTCGCTTGATCGTGATATCGGCGAAATCAGCGCACAAGAGTTTCCCTTGGGTAGCTTTACTGCCCACGTTCAATCACTTCGGCAAACACTACTAGGCGGTATTGGTTTTGAAGTCATACGGGGCTTACCAATCGAGCGTTATACAAAAGAATTAGCCGCGACGATATTTTGCGGCATTGGCAGTCACTTAGGTTCGGCTCGTTCGCAAAATGCTCAGGGCCATATTCTTGGTCATGTCCGTGATATTGGGGCAGATGCCAACGATCCCAACAGCCGGATTTATCAAACCAGCGAGCGCCAAACGTTTCATACGGACAGTGCGGATGTTGTGGCATTGATGTGTTTAAGCACAGCCCAACAAGGTGGTGAATCACTACTAGTCAGCGCTGAAACAATCTTTAATCAAATGAAGGCGAAGCGTCCCGATCTATTGCAGGTGCTTTTCTACCCTATCGCAACCGATAGACGCGGTGAAATCCCTGACGGCGCCAAGCCTTATATGGAAATACCGATACTAAGTTGGTATGAAGAGCATCTGACAGTATTCTACCAACGACAATATATCGAGAGTGCGCAACGATTCGACGAAGCTCCACCACTCACCTCGCACCATATTGCCGCGCTAGATATGTTTGATACGCTGGCCAATGATCCTAAGTTGCATTTAAATATGAGTTTAGAACCAGGTGATATGCAGTTTGTCTATAACCATTCCCAGTTGCATGACCGCACTGGATTTATAGATTGGCCCGATCCTAACAAACGGCGTCACATGATGCGCCTTTGGCTATCACTTGCTGGCGACCGGCCACTCCCTGATTGTTTTAAAGAACGCTATGGGTCAATTGAAATTGGTAATAGAGGTGGCATCGTCACCGCTAGTACAGTACTGCACGCACCACTTGATTAACCGCGGCATTAAAAGATCATGCGATCAAGGAATTTTAATTTCGACTGCAGCCTTTAGGAGACACCAGATCACATGACTACCCAGCCAGTTATTACTGATGTTTCTATTAAAACTGTCGTCGTGCCCATAAACCCGCCTCACCAAACCGCCAGCGGGCTCATTGCAGCTTCTCCATTAGTGCTGATCGACATAACGTGCGCTAACGGCTTGAAGGGGTATTCTATTGTCTTTACTTATACACCCGCTGCGCTCAAACCTCTCGGTGACTTGATTAACAATTTAAAACCTCTGATTGTCGACAAGCCGCTTGATCCCTCTCATCTTTATGACACCTTACAAGAGCGTTGTAGATTAATCGGTGCTCAGGGGCTTATCGGTATGGCTATAGGCGGGCTTGATATGGCGCTTTGGGATGCATTAGCTCGCCATCAAGAATTGCCGTTACGTGATTTGCTGGGTGGAGGGTCTGGCAAGATCGCAGCCTATGGCGGTACGGGATATGACGGCGAACTTAACACAGCACAACAAGCAGAGGATTGGGTAGCAAAGGGCTTCAAAGGCGTAAAAGCTAAGATCGGCTACCCAACAGTTGAAGAGGACTTAAAAGTGGTTCAGGCGATGAGGGAAGCCGTGGGAGACGATATCGCCATTATGGTGGACTACAACCAAAGCCTGACGCCCAATGATGCAATAGAACGTATTCGTCAATTAGATGAAGAGAATCTGTGCTGGGTTGAAGAACCTGTGCTTGCACACGATTTTTTAGGCTCTGCAAAGGTCCGGCAAACAGTAACCACACCCCTACAAAGTGGTGAAAATTGGTGGGGACCGTTGGACATGACACACGCTATAGATGCCGGTGCTTCTGACTATGTTATGCCCGACGTACAGAAAATAGGTGGCATCACCGGATGGCGAAAAGCAGTAGCACTTGCCGAGGCCAATGAAAAACGTGTGTCAAGCCATCTTTGGCCAGAAGTGAGCGCGCAGTTGCTTTCAGTTGGCAGCACTAGCCATTGGCTTGAGTATATTGACTGGTGGGCCCCAATCCTTAAATCACCCTTGGTCATTAATAAGGGATTGGTGGTATTTGATGAAGCCATGGTTGGCAGTGGTGTGGAATGGAATATGAAAAACGTAGACAAATACCAAGTGTAGAAATACGGCTTCAACGCAAATAACACCTATCCAACTGGTTTAGCCCAACCATACAGACTAAGCCTTAAAAACCATGCTATTAATGCAATAAGCAATCGCGACTTAGCCATCATTCAGGCCACATGAAAATCGACCTATTTGCCCATGCTAAGGAAGACAGGCCGCTAGTCGCTGTTGCACTGCTGTTAGTCGCGACATTTGCATTGAGCTTTCAAGATGGCTTGATGAAGCTTATGTCCAGCGAAACGTCGTTTTGGCAAATTCAAACGCTGCGCTCGATCCTCAATCTATGTATCGCGGTGGTGCTAGCAACTTTAGGCGGCGGATTAGCTTTACTAAAATCTCGCAATCACAAAGGTGTATACCTACGCGCAGCCTTCCTTGTGGTTTGTATGTTTTTCTTTTTCGCTGGCGCGCCCTATTTGTCCGTTGGGCAAATGGCTGCTGGCCTCTATACTTACCCGCTGTTTATATGCCTGTTGGCAGGCCCTGTGTTGGGTGAAACTATCGGCAAATGGCGCATTGGCAGTATCATCTTAGGTTTTTGCGGTGCGATGGTTGTGTTGAGCCCTTGGCGCGAGACATTCTCAATAGTTCAAATTTTACCCACTATCGCTGGTTTCTTTTTTGCCTGCAATATTTTAACGCTACGTAAGGCTTGCCGTCATGAGAGCACCT
>CALGND010000060.1 GCA_937958675.1 uncultured Granulosicoccaceae bacterium | reverse complement strand
CTGCTACCGGATTAACACCAGTGATCAATATTGGTTGCGCCTCAGTGCCCACTGCGTTCAAGGAACCGTTTTGGCTAACATACATAAGCGTGTCGGCCGCGAACCGAAGATCAACGCCAGGCTCTAGCGTTAATTCACCATCAACCACTAATAATCGGCCAATGGAGTAATGCGTCGCCTGTGGCGAAAGCGTCACAGGTTGAGTGCCTGTTACTCTTTCGCTTACCAACGCTATCCCACCCGGGTTATTCTCAAAGACTAAACCATCCCCTAGCGAGTCAATAACATCTGTAGGAATACGCACTGCTGCAACGCTCGTGTCGCTGATTGAATTGTTTGCGAACGAACCTAACTGCGCACCTTTAACTAATTCCACTCCAATCTCGGCGCCTTCAATAACGACATGATTCAATTGCTGCATAGGGTTGGTGCTCGTGATCGCAATACCGTTCCACGCACCTGCCGCGGTTGTTACACCTTTAAAGAGCACAGGCTTTGCTTGGGTACCTTCAGCATAAATAGTGGCATTATCGACAATATTGATACCCGCATCTGCGTTTGTTATAACGGTGGCACCTTGCTCAATTGTGAGTTGAGCCTGACCTGACATAATTATTGTTTCGGTAATGTTGTAACACGGGCCTGCCCAAGTAACATTACTAAACATCTCGCCCGATACCGTTTGGCATGCTGAATCAGCAATTTCAACACTCAGTGAACTACTACCACTAATCGTTTCCTGACCTGATAAGCCAAACAGCTCTATCTCAAAGGTCTCTAGAGTTTCTGTATTGGCATCGGGAAGCACATCAAACGTTATTGTTTTAGCCGCTGTTTCTCCATCAGCCCATGAAAGCACACCATCAACTGCCTCAAAGTCAGTACCATTTTCAGCACTGCCGTTATTAATTCGATAATCAACTGATGTTGCACCAGTGGCATCGCCTGTGCGCAATATAGAAACACTGCTCTGGCCATCAAACTCGGTAACCGACATGCTTGTCACAGCGAAAAGAAGATGATCGCCATCTGGAATAGCTGCTGCTGGGTTACCAGGAGCAACGCCATTGCCGCCACCACCACCACCACCGCAACTTGCTAGTGATGCTGCTACCAGTGCTGCACACAAACGTGCGCTACTTCCCGTTAATTGCTTAAATCGTCGCTTAGACATTCTGCAGACCTTCTAACTCTATGCAGAGCTTGTCGGCAAACGACTATCGATCTATAGACATGGTTACATTGAGCAGTTAGGAGTGTGACTCGAACAACAGTTTGATTAGCTAGTGCCAATCAGCTGTTCGACCAATTCCACCCAATGCACCACTGGGCGTTGTAAACCTGCGGTGAGTTGCAACTGACAACCTATGTTGGCCGTGGCGATAACGTCAGGCTCACCTGCCAGGATTGCCGTGGATTTGTTGTCACGCAGTTGCTTACTTAAACTGGGTTGGAACAAGGAATAGGTGCCGGCAGAGCCGCAACAGATATGTGAGTCAGCGATCGGCGTTAATTGAAACCCCAGTTGCCGAAGGAGTTTTTCAGTAACATTCGGCAGTTGTTGACCATGCTGTAGTGTGCACGGTGGATGAAACGCTACTTTTCCAAATTTCTCAGCAGAGTGATGAAATTGACTTAAATCCTCTTTAACTAACACTTCGACGATATCTTTAGATAGCTCTGATATGCGTTTAGCCTTTTCGCTGTAATTTGGATCATCATGCAATGCTTTTTTATATTCCTTCAGCATTAACCCACAACCACTGGCAGTGCTAATAATCGCTTCAGCGCCTGCTTCCACTTCAGGCCACCACGCATCAATGTTTTTACGCATTTGCACCTTGGCGCTTTCTTGCTCGTTTAAATGATATTCAATTGCGCCACAACAACCGGCACTTTTCACACTGATTAGCTCGACACCTAAGTGCGCCAAGATTCGCGCCGCCGCTTGATTACTTTGAGGCGCCATAGAAGGCTGAACACACCCATCCAGTACTAGCATTTTTCGCGATATTGCAGTCGCGGATTTCGCCGGGGGCAATGTACGCTTCTCTGGTATCTTAAATTTTAATGACTTTGGAAGTGCTGGACGTACTAATTGACCCAAACGTACCAAAGGGCTAATGCGTGCAGGATGAGGTAGAAACGTTAACACTGCTTTCTTTATCAGCTTATATTTAAGTGGGCGCGATTGCGTTTGTTCAACCAGCGATCTTCCCTGTTCAAGTAAATGACTGTATTCAACACCAGATGGACAGGTTGTTTCGCAGCTTCGGCAACTCAAGCAACGATCAAGATGTTTTGCCGTATCAACCGTCGCTACTTGCCCCTCCACTACCTGCTTTATTAAGTAGATCCTACCCCGTGGACTATCGAGCTCGTCCCCAAGTAAATTGTAGGTTGGGCACGTGGCCAAACAAAAGCCGCAATGCACGCATTTGCGAAGCACAGCTTCTGCCGCAATCGCTCTACTATCAGTTTTTAGATGATCAGCTATCGTGGTTTGCATGATCAGCTACTCGCTTGTTCGTGATCGGGTTCGACATCGAACTCAGGATGAAATTGACCTGGATTAAATAAACGATCAGCATCAAAACTATCCCGCAATCTTTTTTGTAACCGTTGAGCTGTACCCGACAACGGCTGAAATCTGGGCACCTGATTTTCTGAACCGGCGCTATCAATACCATATCGAATTGCATGCCCACCTGCTGCTGCCGCCGCAGCGAAAACAGCTTCAGGCGATTCTTCCGTGCATAGCCACCGTTGAGCACCCGCCCAGTCATAAAGCCAGTCACCACTAAGCGGCAGTACAGAGGCGTATTCCGCCACAGAGATACGCCACAAAGTTTTGTCGGTATTAAAAAAGTCTAGCGATTGATCCCTGAGTGCTGGCCAGAACGCATTGGAATCAACATCAACATCGCCTTCAAGTTGATTAGCCGCGGCCTTGACTGCAGCCTCAGTGCCGGACAAACGGATGTATTGAATATTGCCGTGCACAGCGGCCGCGGTTACAGGCAATGCTCGCCTAGCTAAACCACTAATGTACGAGTAATCATCAGATGATGAACGAGTGGATACCAAAGTGAGCTCTTGCTGAGGTACCGGTAGCACTTTCATGGATGCATCAAGTAACAAACCCAGCGACCCATACGCACCAATTTGTAAACGAGAAACATCATACCCAGCAACGTTTTTCATGACATCGCCACCAAAGCGTAAATGCTGCGCTTGCCCATTTATCATTCGTATGCCTAATACGTAATCACGAGCTGAGCCTTTAAACGGGCGTGCTGGCCCTGATAAACCACAAGCCAACACACCACCAATTGTTGCCCTATCATGCTGTGGAGGCTCGAACGGCAGTGATTGCCCATTAGCGGCAAGCGCAGCCGTTAAATCGGTTAATAGCGTGCCAGCACGAACAGACACCACCAGCTCAGTGGGTTCGTAATTAATGATACCGCTGTGGTTTAACGTTGAAATAGTGGAAGCCGCACTGCCTTTACCTAAAAATGACTTACTACCGCCACCTTGAAGATTGATCGCAGATGAGGTATCACGCGCTTGCTGCACAGCATCTTGCAATGCGGCAGTATCGTCGTTGTTGTTCATTTAAAACCGCTCTAGTTCTGGAAATGGCAGTTCGCCGTGATGAACATGCATAGCGCCAAACTCGGCACATCGTTGCAGCGTTGGTACCGCTTTACCCGGGTTGAGCAATGTTTGCGGATCGAACGCAGCCTTAACAGCATGAAACTGCAACAGCGCATTCTGATCAAACTGAACACACATCTCCCCAATCTTCTCAACACCAACACCATGCTCGCCGGTAACGGTGCCACCCACTTCAACGCAAAGTAGTAGAATTTTGCTACCCAGCTCTTCGGTGCGTTGGAGTTCGCCAGGGATATTTGAATCGAACAGAATTAAGGGATGCAAATTGCCATCGCCGGCGTGAAACACATTGGCTATAGGAAGCTTATATTCATCCGACCAGATCGACATTTGCTTCAATACATGAGACAACTGGCTACGCGGTATCGTGCCATCAATACAATAGTAATCAGGTGCTAAGCGCCCCACTGCCGGAAATGCGGACTTACGCCCTTTCCACAACAACAAGCGCTCATGCTCATCAGCAGCAATATGTAGCTTAGTTGCGTTGCAACGAGTAAAAACACTTGATGCCTTTTCAATTTGTTCAACGACTTCTTCTTCCAAACCATCTAGCTCACATAACAATAACGCCGCCGCATCAGTTGGATAACCACATTGAGCAAATGCTTCTGCCGCCACTATGGCGGGGCTGTCCATTAACTCTAGGCCAGCAGGAATAATACCTTCGGCTATAACCGCTCCAACCGCGTTACCAGCATCTTCAACGCTAGCAAAACTCGCCATCAATAAACGAGTGCAAGGTGGTTCAGGTAACAATTTAACCAAGACTTCAACCGTTACGGCTAACATGCCTTCAGAGCCGTGCATCAATGCCAGCAAGTCATAACCGGCGCTGTCCTGCGCTCCACTGCCTATTGTCAGAATTTCTCCATCTATGGTGACGACGGTAATCTCCAATACATTGTGTACCGTCAGCCCGTATTTCAGGCAATGAACACCACCGGAATTCTCGGCCACATTACCGCCGATGGTGCAGGCTATCTGCGATGAGGGATCAGGGGCGTAGTACAAACCATATGGGCGAGCAGCATCAGAGATTGCCAAGTTTCGTACGCCTGGCTGTACGCGTGCGTAGCCATGCTCCGGATTAAGCTCTAATATGCGCGTGAACTTGGCCATGCCCAGCAAAATACCTTGCTCATGAGGTAAGGCACCGCCAGATAACCCCGTGCCTGCGCCGCGAGCGACAACAGGTACTTCATTAGCTTTGGCCCATTTTAGAACAGCAGACACTTGCTCAATTGTTTCTGGCAGGACCACCAGTAGTGGCGTCTTGCGAAAGGCTGTTAGACCATCAGATTCATAAGGTTTGAGCTCCTCTTCGGAGGACAACATCAGGCCTTCTGGTAACAACGCCGACAAGCCATCAACGCATTGTTGCCGCAGTTGGTTTTCTTGGGTAATCAAAACAGGCCCCACATGAACTATGATTTGTAATTATACTACCTACAATACGGTAAGCAGCCTGACTAAGTGCAGTCAGTAGGCTAACTTAATACTAACCAACAGAGACAACAAATACCATGCGTAGGCGTCGTAATGGCAAAATTATCGCAACGCTCGGTCCATCCAGCAACGACAGAGACACTATCACCCAGCTTTTTGATGCCGGGATCGATGTCTTTCGGCTAAATTTTAGCCATGGAACCCATGAAGATCACGCTAAAGTTCATAGCATAATCAGAGCAGTAGAGGCCGAGAAAGAACGCCCCATTGCTATCTTGGCAGATCTACAAGGCCCAAAGCTGAGAGTAGGACTGTTCGAAAATAAATCTGTTGAGCTTGAGACCGGCCAAACCTTTAGGCTTGATCGCGACACCGCTCTTGGGGACAACACTCGAGTTGAGTTACCACACCCGGAAATATTTGCCGCTTTAACTGATGGCGCACAACTGTTAGTCAATGATGGCAAGATCAGGCTTAAAGTAACAAGCCACACCGACACCTCCGCTGAAACTGAAGTTATGGTTGGTGGTGAAATCAGTAACAATAAAGGCGTCAACGTTCCCGATCTAGTGTTGCCCATCTCGCCTTTAACAAAGAAAGATCGCCGTGATCTGGATTACGCACTCAACATGGGTGTTGATTGGGTTGCAATATCCTTTGTGCAACGCGCCGAAGATATGACCGAACTTCGCGAAATAGTGGGCATGAGGGCTGCCATTATGGCAAAGCTTGAAAAACCTGCTGCCATTGCCGACTTAACTGGCATCGTACAACTCAGTGATGCCGTAATGGTTGCCCGTGGCGACTTAGGTGTTGAGATGCCGCAAGAAAAAGTACCTGTTATACAGAAACAAATACTACGCCGCGCCAGACAGGAAGGAAAACCGGTAGTGGTTGCGACTCAAATGCTTGAGTCGATGATCGAGTCTCCTGTTCCAACGCGAGCCGAGTCTTCAGACGTTGCTACCGCGGTATACGATGGTGCTGATGCTGTGATGTTGTCCGCTGAAACTGCTGCAGGTGAATTCCCTGTAGAAGCTGCAACGGCCATGAACCGCATCATCATAGAAGTTGAACGAGATCCTTATTACCGCAAGAGCATCGATGCATCCACACCAGAGCCAGGCGACACAGTTGCTGATGCCATTAGTTCATCATTGAACCATGTAGCCACTGTAATGCCTTTGGCCGCCACCTTTACCTATACCGAGTCGGGCTTTAGCAGTTTCAGAGCTGCGCGAGAAAGACCAGAAGCGCCCGTTATCGGTTGTACACCCAATCGCGAAACCGCCCGAAGGCTGGCGCTCGTATGGGGTGTGCATGCGGTTTGCTCCGAATCGATGAGCAATGTCGATGAGATGGTCAATAACGCCATAAAAGTGACTCTTCAAGAAGGCTTTGGTGAAATCGGTGAAATTATTGCCATTACCGCTGGCATGCCCTTTGGACGTACAGGAACCACCAATATGCTACGTCTGACGCGCTTAAAGAATCTAGATTAGCGAGATGTTATCGAAGTTTGCAATTCCGGGGCACTGATCACTAGCGAATATACCCTCGCTAATGTACAGTTATGTCGATGAAAACCATGGCAATTAGCGCGTTCCTGCACTTTCTTACTCCGATGCTCCTAGTGATCGCTCTGGGTACTGTGTCGGTTGTAGCAACGACATCAACACGAGCAGCTGACGAGACGGCAGCCACAGAAATAAGAATCACCCAACGAGACTACACGGTTCGTGAGGGCGATACCTTTAAAAGCATTGCTCAAATCGAACTAGGTAAAATTGGCTTGGCTCCACATCTGGCTGAGTTTAATGGGCTGACTGTTGACACAGTATTGAACGAAGGTGAGATCGTACAAATCCCGCTGTATGGCGAAGTCGTAAAAGAATTTGCAACCATCGTCTTCTTAAAAGGCGAAGTCACACGCGGCGGCGAAGCACTTGACCGCAACGCTGAAGTCTACATAGACGAAACACTAGCTACCGGCGAAAACGGTTTCGTTAGTATGTTGTTTAAGTCAGGCTCAGTAATTAATTTGCAACCCAATACAAAAGCCAAAATTGTACGATTAAATTGCCTTGATGATGACGAGAGTTGCGTGATTGAAATTAGCGCTGATCAAGGTGAGCTGTCTTCAGATGTAAAACACACACCGAAACAACCAGCCGATTTTAGGATTACTACCCCCTACGCATCTGCTGCGGTTAGAGGCACTGTATTTGATGTGGCTGTCGACAAAACAGGCCTCAGCATCGGCGTCACCGAAGGCGGAGTTGGCCTTGCCGCGTCAGACCAAGCCGTTGATCTAGACACAGGTTTTGGTTCAGTAACCAAACTGGGTAAACCACTTGGTCAGCCAATAGCCTTACTACCTCCACCTGTATATCGTTATATCCCTGCACGTGCGGCCAAAGGCGATCGTATACTATGGTGGAACCTATCCGATGCCAACAACTATCTGGCTAGCCTCACCACCGACAAAGAAGGCCGGGCGGTTTTAACTAGCGGCGGCGGCCAAAGTACAGACTTTGTTGTGAGCGATGAAAGTGCTGGCGACTATTATCTAAATGTAAGAGGCATTGATAACAATGGCCTCAAAGGTTTTACCTCGTCTACCAAAATTACAGTTGCTGAAATTGATGAAGCGCTAACGCCTGTGGATACAGAGATCAGCTATGACGGCAATGAGTTCCTTGTTAGCGTGATCAATCCTGAAGAAGATGCACCTGGGTACGAAATTCAAGTATCAGCAGATCCGGATTTTGATGACCCACTTAGTGTCGATATCAACAGCCAAAGCGCTGCAGTGTTTCGCTTAGAGGCAAATAAGCTGTATGCACGTGCAAGAATGCTAATTGACCCTAAAACAGTGTCCGCGTTTGGCCCTGTTGCTGAATCACAATAAGCTTAAACGAACTTGAAGTCGATCGCTCGCCGAGCCTTGGCGAGCTGTTGTAACATCTCCTCGCCACCTTTAACGGCAATACCCACCGCCAGAATATCTAACACAATCATTTGCGCTAGCCTAGATTTTACAGGCGCAAATATATCGCTATCCTCGTCTACGTCCACGCTAAAGTTAACATCGCTAATCTCAGCTAACGGCGATTTTGTTGCAGTTACTGAGATTACCTTTGCTCTGGACTGCTTGGCAATCTTCACCGTTTCAAGGATATCCTTGCTACGCCCAGAATGTGAGATGGCCACAACCAACGATTTGTTATCTAACAAAGCCGCAGACGAATGCTGTATGTGCGGGTCAGCATAAGCGATTGCAGGCTTACCCAGACGAAAGAACTTTAACTGCGCATCTTCAGCAACAATGCCCGAACCACCCGAACCATAAAATTCAATCCGATCGCAATGATCAAATAAATCGATAGCATGCTCTAGAGAATGATAGTTGAGCTGATTGCGCATTTGCACCATCGAGGCAATTGCGCCGTCGATGAGCTTGGTGGCGAGCTCCTTACTGGAGTCACTGGCTGTGACGTCACGATAAAAGAACGTGCCACGGCTTGCTAGATCTTGCGCTAAGCGCAGTTTGAATTGTTGAAAACCAACGCAATCCAAGGCTCTGCAGAAACGAATAACAGTGGGTTCGCTGACAGATGCTTTAGTGGCTATCGACTGAATCGATGACTGCACACTGCCGTCCGGATCGGCCAATATGACATCAGCTACCTTTTGCTCTGACTTACGCAGAGCGTCCCGAGCTGACTTGATCTTTGCCAACATAAGCAGTACCTAAAACCCAATGTTTCAAGAGCTCCAGTATACAGTGATTGGCGGTTTATCCAGAAACCCAGCGATCGGTAGCTTTTTGCCTGATTCACTATCGATATCATCAAGTAGTGCTTTTTTGGCGCTGCCAGTAACGTGCAGAAACCTATGGGTAGATTCGAGCAAGGCTCGGCGTGTCAGAGTGATTCTGGCATGTGGGCTGGCGTCGGGATGCATGATTTGCACAGTAGACGGATTATCCAGCGCCATAGCCTGATCGAGCCCATCGGTATCGGGAAACAACGACGCAGTATGCCCATCAGTACCCATACCCAAAATTAGCACCGTTATTGGCATCGGCAGATGCGTCGCTAATCGCTCAGCTACAAGCAGCGAACCCGCCTCAGGCGTAGTTGCTGTTGCATCGTAAAGGCTACAAAATTGAGCAGATGCGGCATAGTTTTGCAAAAGATGCTCATGCACGAGACGTTCGTTGCTATCGTCATGCTCGTAAGGCACCCAACGCTCATCCGCCAAAGTGACCACGACTTTTTGCCAATCAAGCTGTTGTTGTGACAAAAGCTTAAAAAAAGGCATAGGGGTGCTACCACCTGAGACAACTAACGATGCCTTACCTTGAGCGTCAATCGCTAAGCGAAGCGCTTGCGCTACTTCGTCAGTAAGCAGCTGTGCAAGCTCGCTAGCATTAGCAGCTTCTACCAGATTTACGTCTTTGGAGATATCTTTGCTCATGCTCAATCCTCGTACCACTTAAAACCATCACGACTGATCAAAGAGTTGGCGGCAGATGGTCCCCAGCTTCCTGCGGTGTAAGGTTTTACGGAATCGTTGGACTTATCCCATGCTTCTCGAATCGGATCGATAAATGCCCAGGCGGTGTCGACCTCGTCGCGTCGTAAAAACAAAGTTGGATTACCTCTGATTAAATCAACGCATATACGCTCATATGCAATCATTCGGCGCTTTTGAAACACATCATTAAAATCTAGATTGAGGTGAACAGGTTTTAACTGAATATCATCGCCCCACGCTTTAACGTATACACGCAGGCGAATGCTTTCTTCAGGCTGTAAGCGAATAACCAACTGATTGGGAGTAGAAAAACCATCAGTAGTTTCAAAAATGGAATGCGGCACCTTTTTGAAATTAATAACGATTTCAGTTGTTTTGCTTTCCATCCGTTTACCCGTGCGCAAATAGAACGGCACTCCCGCCCAACGCCAAGACTCGATCTCAGCGCGCATAGCAACAAATGTTTCTGTGTCACTGTCAGCTGGAATATCCTTCTCATCTAAATACCCGGGAACAGTTCCATCAGCATACGCACCGCCTTTGTATTGCCCACGAACTGTATTTTCAATCGCCTCTTGGCCTATTAACGGCTTTAACGCACGTAATACTTTTATTTTTTCATCTCTTACCGCATCCGGGTCAACACTGGCTGGTGGTTCCATAGCGATAATCACCAACAGCTGCAACAAGTGGTTTTGAACCATATCTCGCAGCGCGCCAGTAGTATCGTAAAAGCCACCTCGCCCGCCAACGCCCAAGCTTTCCGCGATGGTGATCTGCACATCGCTTATGCGTTCGCTGCGCCATAGCGGCTCAAACAAGGCATTACCAAACCTCAAGGCCAACAAGTTTTGTACGGTCTCTTTACCCAGATAATGATCGATGCGAAAAATCTGATTTTCGTCAAACGATTCGGCTAGCTGATCATTGATTTCGTGAGCTGATTGTTGATCCCTACCAAGAGGCTTCTCAAGCGCTACGCGGCTTTCAGGCGTTATCAAACCGGCTGCATCAACTCCCTTACAAATAGTGGCAAACAAAAATGGCGCAACGGATAGGTAAAAAACTCGTACTCTGTCTTCACGGCCGTGCAGAAGCTCAACCAACGATTGATAATCCTCCGGCTTCATTACATCTACAGGTGTGTAATGAATACGCTGCAAGAAGCTTTGCCAGTGATCTTCATTGAAGTGTTCAGGCTCAATGTGAACACGCGCCTCTTTTTCCATGAGCTCGATGAAACCTGCCGTATCGGTGTTTGTCCTCGCACTGGCTATAATCCTTCCATCGCTAGTGAGTTGGCCCTCACAATGACGGTAGTACAGCGATGGCAGCAGCTTACGCATGGATAAATCGCCTGTGCCGCCAAACACAATAAAATCAAAGGGCTGCACTGCTTCGTTGGATATTAAATTCATGGTGTTCGGTGTTGGTCAAATTAATTGTAATTTTACTACCATCAAATAACCCACGTTATGTAGGTAATCGAAATTCACTGTCGAGAACAGATTCACTGAGTATCGATAGAAAATAGCGCATTGTTAAAGTATAATACAGTCAAACCGACAATTATATTATGTTCTACGATTTCATCAACAGCGGCCAATACCTCCTACACTATAGGTAACCCCTAGTTAATATTTAGGTAATATTGTTACTTTCTGGCATAGATTACGACACCACTCATGACTTCAAAACACGCCACCCTATTAGATGTCACTCGCCGCATTACCGAGCGTAGCCGGCCCGGTCGCGAGCGTTATTTAGAGAAAATGGCGCAACTTGGATCCAAAGGACCACAGCGCGGGCGGCTCTCCTGCACCAATATTGCTCACGCCGTTGCGGCATCACCTGCTAACGACAAACTCGTGTTGCACGCAGAACGACAGCCCAACCTCGGAATAGTGACCTCTTACAACGACATGTTGTCTGCACATCAGCCGTTTGCGACATTCCCAGAACTGATTAAAGACGCAGCGCGCTCGGTTAACGCCACTGCCCAAGTGGCCGGCGGAACACCGGCAATGTGCGATGGCGTTACTCAAGGGCAACCCGGCATGGAACTTTCGCTATTTAGCCGCGATGTTATTGCGCTCTCAACGGCCGTTGCCTTATCGCACGATATGTTCGATGCGTCCGTGTGTTTAGGAATCTGCGACAAAATTGTCCCTGGCCTGCTAATGGGTGCACTCAGCTACGGCTATTTACCAAGCGTATTCGTACCAGCAGGCCCGATGACAACGGGTATGCCAAATAGCGACAAAGCTAAAAACAGGCAGCTCTACGCACAGGGCAAGATTGATCGCCAAGCATTATTAGAATCAGAAAGCGCTTCATACCACAGTGCTGGCACGTGCACGTTCTATGGCACGGCTAACAGTAACCAGATGTTAATGGAGATCATGGGATTGCACCTGCCGGGTGCTGCATTTATTAACCCTGGTACACCATTGCGTGATGCACTTACGCAAGCAGCATCCATCCGAGCACTCGAGCTGGCCGCCACTGGAAATCAATACACACCTGTTAGCCAGATAGTCGATGAAAAATGCATCGTTAATGGCTTAGTCGGCTTGTTGGCCACTGGCGGCTCTAGCAATCATACAATTCACATGAATGCTATAGCACGATGTGCTGGCATCACCATTGATTGGGATGATCTTAACGAGCTAAACGATATCGTGCCACTGATATGCCATATCTATCCCAGCGGCAAAGCTGACGTTAATCAATTTCATGCTGCGGGTGGCATGGGACTAGTAATCAAAGAACTATTGAAAAACGGCTTACTACATGACGATGTCAATACGGTTGCCGGCAAAAATGGCTTATCCGAATACACCAAAGAGCCGTGGCTCGATGGCGATAAACTCGCCTGGCGAGAAGGTACCGATTCCGCAATAGACGCAACCATTATCTCAACCGTTAAAAAACCATTCGCCAAAACCGGTGGCACTAAACTTGTTGATGGCAATATGGGTCGAGCGATCGTAAAAACTGCTGCCATCGCAGATGAGCACTTCGTTATCGAAGCCCCGGCAGTGGTATTCCATACACAAGCTGCAGTTAAAGAAGCATTTGACAACGACGAGCTCAATCGCGATTTTGTTGCCGTAGTAAAACAACAAGGACCTTCAGCCAATGGAATGCCTGAACTGCACAAACTCACGCCAGTATTAGGCGTATTACTAGACCAAGGCTTTAAAGTTGCACTGGTTACCGATGGCAGAATGTCGGGCGCATCGGGCAAGGTACCAGCAGCCATACATGTTAGCCCAGAGTGCTTAAACGGTGGTCCGCTTGGAAAAGTTAGGGATGGCGATATTATTAAACTCGATGTCAATGCAGGCACGCTCCAAGCCATAGTCGATGATGCTCAATGGCAAGCACGAGAGCAATCAGCCCCACAAGAAAACTCACACGAAAATCCTCTATTCGAGCTTTTTAGAAGCCAAGTTAGTAGCGCCGAGACTGGCGCCATCAGCCTATATAAAACACTATGAACGTTAAAGACATCATGACAGCAGCACCGGTTATTCCTGTGCTTGAAGTAACCAGCGTTGATCACGCGATACCACTAGCAGAAGCATTAATTGCAGGAGGCTTGCCTGTTTTGGAAGTCACCTTGCGTACGCCCGAAGCGCTCGATGTGATAAAAGCCATGAGCACCGTGCCAGGGGCGATTGTCGGTGTCGGTACTGCCACCACAGCAGTCCACTTACAACAGGCACAACTTTGTGGAGCTCAATTTGCCGTTAGCCCGGGCTTAACATCCCAATTAGCGACAAGTGCAAAAGAACTAAACATACCGCTACTGCCTGGGGTGCAAACCTCAGGTGAAATCATGAAGGCAGCTGAGCTTGGCTTAACTGAGCTGAAATTTTTTCCTGCAACAGCTGCTGGAGGCGTACCCATGCTCAAAGCGCTAGGCGGCCCATTTAAAGAAACCGTATTTTGTCCAACCGGCGGTATCAGCATCGACACCGCTAATGATTTTCTATCCTTATCCAACGTGCTGTGCGTAGGCGGTTCTTGGGTTGCCCCAAAAGCACTAGTTAATGCACAGGACTGGACAGGTATTGAAGAGCTGGCGAGAGCGGCAAGCAAGTTATAACGCAACACTAGTAACGAAGTTGTTAAAAAACAACTTCGTATCCAACCGCGCTTGGTTTAATGATGCCACCTAACTCACAACTGCTGTCCATACGCAAAAAAGGCGAGTCCTACTGTTCATCATTGCATGGTAGCGAGTCAATCTTCCGAATCGCACTGTGTCTTAGTGGGTGCTAACCCATCCAGTAAAAATTGCTCAACTATAGAATCAATACACGAGCTGGAATTGTAAAAAACCACCGAGTGGCCAAGATGTTCTGATGTTACAAAAAGGCCGCCTATTGATTGCGCCATGGCTTCCGACCAAGCAATAGGCGTTTGCGCATCCGTTGTGCCGCCTATCACCAATGATAACGGGGCGGTACTTGTAGTGATCAAGGGCAAGGGCTCCAAAGCTGTGGGCCAATTTGCACAAATTGCTGCTTGAGCGAGCTGTGCTTCTGCACCAAAGTTAGACAGATCATTAAATGGGGCAAGTAAACTAACAAGCGAGCTTGGTGTTGGTCTAAAAGCATCATCGGCACATATCACTGCACTCGACATAGTCTCATCGCCCTCCTCTTCACTACTGCCAATAATGCCGAGTTCTTCCAATTGAGCACTTGCCAGGATTAGTACGCTGGCATCTAGTGTTGTTAAGTATTCATACAATGTACCGGCTGCCAGCATGCCGATGGCGGGATCTTCGGCAACTAGAGTTAGCAGCTCGAGCAATATCGAAAACTCTAGTTGCGCTTCTACAGATTGATCATCCGACAGTGTACTCATGCGCGTATCTAGTACTGCCATCAATCCGTCAACATCGCAATTACTATCAAACGAAATGCATTGCGCCACCGCAGATCGAACGTTTGACTGATACACGGGAAGTGACTCTCGCACCAGCCTATCTAGTGATGATTCTGGATGGACGCTTCCATCTAGTACGATTCGGCCACTGCTTGTGGGGAACTCTTGAAGATATAAAGCGGCTAACCGAGTGCCATAGGAGTAGCCGACAAAGTTAAGCTTGTCCTCACCCATGGCTTTTCTTATTTCTTCCATATCTCGAACAACATTTAATGACCCTAATTGCTGTAAGTAACTACCATACTTGTCACTACATGCAGACGCGAAGCTTGCGTATTGATCATGGAGTTGATTTATTGCGGCAGCGTCTTTCGGATAGTCGTCAAAATCGTTGAGACCGAATTCAACGCAGCTAACGGGCGTACTCAAACCTACACCACGTGGATCGAAGCTCACAATATCGTAGGCCGATGTAATACTGTCCGGGATAGTTTCGATCTCATGAAAACTTTCGATTAGCTCTACGCCTGAGCCGCCTGGCCCGCCAGGATTAAACAATAACGCGCCTAGCTTATTGTCACCGCTGGATGGCTTGCGTATCAGCGACAATGTGATTTTTTCGCTATCGGTTCGGGAGTAATCCATGGGAACTTGCAATTCTGCACATTCAAGTGCTTCAACTGATTTGCATGCTTGCCAATCCAGAGTGGATTCCGCAACCGCGCTTGTAGTTGAATCGTTGGATGAACAGGCAATGTTAGTGGTTACAGCGATGATTATCGCGCTTGTGATTTTAAAGTTGTGCATTGTGTTTCCTTTGATTTGAGTAGGAGGCGAAACACTAGCGATCAAATCAATGGCAAGTTGTAACAGGTCGTAACACGGAGGCAGGGCCTTGCGATTTTTTTAACAACAATATAGAGACAATCAAGATTACTGCGGATATGTACATTCTGTTACAGATTTCGAAAGTAAGCAATCGCAACATAAGGGCTATATGTCAGTGGAAACAACACAGTGAATTTCCGTCTACTATTTGCATCTGTACTTACAGTGTTTTGTTCTGAAGCCTTGTCTGCTGACATCGCTCGAGAAACCGCTGAACCCAGTGACAAAATAGAAGCATTTGCTGAAATTAGTTTATCGCGCGGCATCAGTAAACTACCGTTAATAGGTTTTAACGAACTAGGCAGCATCGAAGAATCAACAGATACATTCAGTTTCTTCGAATTTTTAGTAACTGGCCGAATCCAGTACAAGAATACTTTTCTCGAGTTTTTCGAAGATAGTTTTGGCAATGTTACTTTGGGTTATGGACTTACCGGACCAGAGTACGGAAACATCGAGCTAATTGGCACAAGCGTGTTTTTCGATGTAGTACGAGCTAATGTCCCAGGTTTCGAGACCATTACACACCGCAGTGGTGATTTTAATCTGGGCCTTCGTTCAAGTATTTTCAGCGGAAATAACATAACCCAATTTGAGCTCATGACAAACCTTACCACCTCGCATAGCGGGGTCATGGGCTCTATACAGGTGGGTAGAGAAAAGCAAATTCGAAACTGGAACTTAACTGGATTAGTAGGGGTTCGATATTTCTCCGACGACGTAGTTGATCACTATTTCGGAGTTCCATCAGATGAAGCAACTGCATCTGTGCCAGAATACAAAGCAAAATCCGGGCTTATGCCTTCATTGCAAGTCGGAGCAGCAGTTCCACTGAGTGAAAAATGGATTTTCAAAGCGCAGGCTGAATACACTGTATTACCTGACTCTTTTGCAGATAGCCCCTTGGCTCAGGGAGACGTTGCTTATTCATTCCGTGCAGGAATAGGCTATGTCTTCGGCGGCCGCTAGGATGAATGCGGTGAGAGCATTCTCAATATTGTTGCTCTGTTTTCTGATTCATCCGGGCGTCAGAGCTAACGAGGTGGAGCTGACAGTAACACCCGATAAGTGCGTTGCTTTGCGTAAAGGACTAACGTGTTACCAAACATTGCGTATCGAATTCTCTGCCTCAAACATCGGTGACTACTGCCTTAAAATTGCTGGACAAGCGACGATGCTGCAGTGCTGGAGTGACACGATATCCGCTGAGCACCGATACGAATTGGCTGCTAGTCGAGCGACTAGTTTTGAAGTGGTTGATGCTAAACAATCTGTGGTAGCAAGTGTAGGCGTGACTATAGCGTGGGTTTACAAACGATCTCGCAGCCGCAGTCGTTGGAGGCTATTCTAATGAGTAATATTCCAAAGCCGTATATTTTGGTTGTCGAAGATGATCAATCGCTGGCAGATTGGATGGCTGACTATATGCTTGAAAACGGTTTTGATATCTCTATCGCTAACCGTGGTGACGAAGCCGTTGACCTTGTCAAAATTGATGATCCAGATATCGTCATACTGGATATAAATTTACCAATAAAAGATGGGTTTTCAGTTTGTCAGGAGATTCGCAAGTTTTACACTAAGCCTGTATTAATGTTGACGGCCAGAGGCGATGAGTCCGACGAGGTTATTGGCCTAGAGGCTGGCGCTAATGATTATCTTATAAAACCTGTGAGACCTAAAGCCTTGTTGGCTCGGGTTAATACATTGCTCGGTCGTACCAGCGCTTCTCAACAAAATCAATACTCCCGAGAATATGGGGCGTTCACAATAGACGCTGAGTCTCGCAGCGTATACCTCGACAATCGCCCTATTGAATTTTCCACTCATGAATTTGATCTGTTGTGGCTGTTAAGTAAGCAAGCTGGGAGAGTATTCTCGCGTAAAGAGATGGTGGCTCTACTAAGAGGGATTGAATACGACGGCTTCGATCGATCGGTAGATATTATGATTTCACGTATACGTAAAAAACTAGGTGATGACAGCGCGAAGCCTATAAAAATAAAAACCGTTTGGGGCAAAGGCTATGTATTCGCATCTGACGCTTGGTAATGCGTAGATTATCAATTTCATTGCTCTTGGTTGTTGTCGTTGCGATTTTTGGATTGGGTATTGCGTTAGATGTTCTCTTTGAGCGCTACAACACCAAGGTGAATGATCCCTTGTCACAAGTGCGGAATTTTGGCCAAGGTCTTACCAGTATTCTGAATAGCGCCGCCTCACCTGCTCAGATACTTGCAGCGTGGCCCGATAGCGACAGTTTTCGCGCCATTCTAGAAAGTAGCAGCGACTTACCGCTGCCTTCCTCCATAAGACAATCATTTGAATCCGGTGAGGCCGTGGTGCTTGAGTCGGAGCAGGGAGTATCGCTTTACTATTTCCTTGATCAACACGACAAGGTGCTAGCGCTTCAAATCGATACAGTATCCGGAAGTCGTCATGACGGATTAGCGTGGATATTCACTGGTGCGTTTTATATCGGCACGCTCGCATTGGTGCTGCTTTGGCTAAAACCGTTGTTGCATCGACTGCATATACTTAGAAATACGACGCAAGCATTTGGCGCAGGGCGCTTGGATAGCCGAGTTAAGACAGCCGGAGTTACCTACATAGCAGATATAGAAAAAGACTTTAATCGGATGGCCGATCAGATCCAGCAGCTAGTAGAAGATAATAAACTACTCACCTCGGCAGTGAGCCACGATCTGCGTACGCCATTAGCGCGCTTGCGCTTTGGTATCGATACCTTAAGCGAAACTTCTTCATCTGACTCGCAGGAGCAATACTTTAATCGGGTTAATAAAGATTTAAACGAAATGGAAGCACTGGTTAACTCATTATTAAAGTACGCAAGTCTTGATCACGTTATGGCAGGCGTTGTCAAAGAGTCGGTAAGTATCCGCAGCCTTGTAGGCGAATGCAATTCCCAACACTACGATAATGATATTTCAATTGTTATTGATGATTCGAGTATTTCAAAAGACGACTCACTCGTTATAGATGGGCGCATTGAACATCTGGCAACGCTTTTTAATAATGTTATTCAAAATGCGATTAGATACGCCAATCATCAGATTATTATTGAATTAAAGCGGTCCGATCAGAGCGTTATAGTGACCGTTTGTGATGATGGACCTGGTATACCGAGCAACGTAAGAGAACATGTTATGAAGCCGTTCGAACGAGGTGCGGCCGCAGGCAAGAATGGGTATGGCCTAGGCTTGGCGGTCGCTGTCAGAATAGCTAAATTTCATGATGGCTATATAAATATTGACGATTGTGACCGATTAGGTGGTGCATTGATTAACATTTACTTGGGCAGTAATCGCGGCCTACTGTAGAGTGCCTTCTCTGCCTTGTATTTCCCTACACTTAGAATAAGTTTAAAAACAACACAAGCAACAACAGTAGTGTCACTACAAACACCATGCTGTTTACGCCCCAACCCTTTGCTAGCAAACCGCCAGGGCTGGATAGCCTGCGAATACCGATTATCCATTCCGATGCTTGAGTTTGTAAGCCTATGCGCCATGTATTCGCTACTGACATTGCACTAGCAGCCCATGCCGATAAAGTGGTTGGTAATATTTTGCGATAAACCCAATCAGAATCCAGATTGATCCCCCTGACCTCTGGTGGATGTATCCCTTTTATCATTAAAAATACGAATGCTAGCAATGCAAAACACAGTAATTGCATTTGCGCTAACACGTGGCTGGTAGTGTAAGGCTTGTATGCCACATCGTAAGGTAGCAGTTGATACAGCAAGCTTGGGAATACGCCGATGATCACGCATAGTGAAGCAGTGATTATCATGGCGATGCGCATATGCATTGGTGCTTCAGCAGGACGCTTGCCAGAATCATGCGCAAAAAACGTAAAGTATGGAATTTTGATACCCGAATGGCTTAGCACACCTGCGGACGCTACTACCAGCGCAAACCAAACTAAGTAGTAGCCGTTCTTTGCCGAGGCATCGAGTATTAAGGATTTTGAAATAAAACCACTAAACAGCGGAAACGCTGAGATCGAAGCTGCACCCACTAGGCAACACACCATCGTAATGGGCATGGTTTTATAAAGCCCACCCAGCTCTGACGCTTTAGATGTGCCCGTACGATAAAGCACCGCGCCAACACTCATAAACAACAGTGATTTATACAATATATGGCAGAACGCATGCGCCGCCGTGCCGTTAAGCGCTAGCTCGGTACCAATACCAACGCCGACCACCATGAAGCCCAATTGATTATTAAGGCTGTACGCCAACACTTTACGCAAATCGTTTTCAATCTCTGCAAAGAATATTGGGAAAAGCGTCATGACTGCGCCGATGTAGATTAGTATTTCTTCGCCAGCATAACCACGCGCCAGAGCATACACAGCCATCTTGGTAGTAAAGCTGGACAGTACAACCGTACCGGTGACGGTGGCAGCAGGATAAGCGTCTTGCAACCAATTGTGCATGAGTGGAAACGCGCATTTGATACCAAAGGCTAAAAAGATCAGCAAGGTACCTGTGCTCACTAATCCCATGTGCTCAAACAAAATAGAGCCGGTGTCGTTGTAGTGAACCAATAAGCCAGCTAGCAGCAGCACACCTGAGCCCACCTGAATTAACAAGTACCGCATGCCCGTAGCGTATGCAGCAGGAGTACGTCGTGCCCATATCAAGAACACCGAAGCCACTGCGGTTATTTCCCAATAGAGAAACAAGGAGATTAGATCGCCTGCCAACACACCACCAAGCGCCGCCCCTGCGTATAACAACGTCGACACTTGTTGAATTTTATCATTGACATGCCAGGCATAGATAGCCGCTAGAAACGCTGCGATGATAAATATCAGGCTAAAAACAAATGCCAATTTATCTAAACGGATAAATATAAGTTCAAAGCCTAGAAATTGGACTTGGGCCATATTTCCCATAGGCAGCATTAACAGGCTGACTAAAGCAATCACTGGCGCGAGCAGTGTGATAAATGTGCGCTGCGTGCGCCCCACAAACAAGCAAAGGAAAGCGCCGTAAAAAAAGATTAGCGGAGGTATTAGCCAAGTCATTGATCGTTCTCCCGATCAACCGCCGGCTCATTTTGAATATCTAGCTGTGATGTTGGATACTCTTCACTATCTACGCTCTGCTCGCCATAGTAGTTTTCGTCTCGCAATATCCACGAGCGTAACTGTTTGGCACCCAATACGATTAACGTAAATGCGAAAAAACCTGTAAACGTATAAAACCCCCACATACCCTCACCCGGCACATAGGTATGGCGGTGAATGATAATGTCGAGAAGAAACAACAAGGCGCAAAGCCCAGCCAATATCTTGATCGCCATATGCACAGCTGTAGGCGATTCAACCCACGCAAATGCTGCTGTTATTTTTTTGCCATTCATAACTATCGCCATTGGATCGAGCCAATTAGGCTCATAAGCGGTTGCGGGAAAAGAAACAATAAAATGCAAACGCTGCTGGTGACTACAATTGCCCACAGGGACGCAAACGGTGCTTCATTCCATTCGACTGCCATTGGCCTGCCTGATTGTGTTTTTGCTTGAATCTTTGGATCATCACTTTGTGCAAAGAAAGCATTGATCGCGATCGGCAATAGGTAAGCAATGTTCAGTACGGTACTGAGCATTAAGACGCCAATCCAAATTAGATTATTAGTTTCTAAGCTACCACCGGCGATAAATAACTTACTCCACATACCCGCAGCTGGCGGCAAACCGATGATGCTCAATGCGCCGATAAAAAACGCACCCATAGTGATGGGCATGGTTCGGCCCAGCCCTTTCATTTGTGAGATCTCAGTTTTATGCGAGGCAACCATAATGGCACCAGCGCAAAAGAACAGCGTAATTTTGCCGAACGCATGAGTTACGATATGAAACACACCGCCGGTAACTGACATCGTGGTGGCAAGTAGTGCAGCCATGATGATATAAGACAATTGGCTGATAGTCGAATACGCTAACCTGGCTTTAAGGTTATCTTTAGTAAAGGCAATAAGTGATGACGCCACTACGGTAAATGCCGCCACTGGCAGTATAAATTGTGCAGCCTCGGTGGTTGA
Source organism: uncultured Granulosicoccaceae bacterium (assembly GCA_937958675.1). Classification (GTDB taxonomy): domain Bacteria; phylum Pseudomonadota; class Gammaproteobacteria; order Granulosicoccales; family Granulosicoccaceae; genus Granulosicoccus. Next base: position 31,486 of record CALGND010000060.1, on the reverse strand, counting down.
TAACATGTCAATGCCAAACGTATAGGTGACCACCTTAAGCAACACGAATACACCTGTTTTAACTACCGCCACTGCATGCAGTAAGGCACTTACTGGCGTTGGCGCTACCATAGCGGCAGGCAACCAACGATGCATGGGCATGATTGCAGCTTTACCAGTACCAAATACAAATAAGGCTAACATTACGGCCGTTGCGGACTGGCTAAGTCCGACATCTGCCAACACACCACCTGGAACAAAATCCAAAGTATTTGCCGCAGTAGCGACCCAAATTATTGCTGGTAGCAATAAGGCAATCGAGCCACTCATTAATAACATTAAGTACAGACGGCCGGCATTTCTAGCTTTATCAGTGCCCGGATGCGTAACCAGCGGAAAAGTTGCAATGGTAATGGCTTCATATGCAACAAAGAGTGTGAGTAAGTTGTCAGCGTATGCAGCACCCATAACACCTGCTATGGCCAGAGAGAAACATACGTAAAAACGAGTTTGGTTTTTCTCGTCGTGTCCGCGCATGTAGCCAATGCTATAGACGGTAGTTACCACCCATAAAAAACTTGCCAGTAGGCCAAACACCAAGCCCATTGGTTCAACTGATAGCTTTAACGAATAATAAGAAAGCAATGGCAGCTCACCGCTGGTGATCGCCTCGCCTGCTACAAACTGGCTGTATAGCTGATTGTTAAGATACAGCAGCCAGATTCCGGCAATGATTATCGACGCCTCGCGCAGATTCCTGAAACGCTCACCGAACCCAATGATAAATGGGATAACTAACAGTGGCGGTAGTAATGTCCAGACGGGGCTCATCTAAAACCACCTAACAATTGTGTAGCAGCTTCACTGGCGACAGCTAACGTTTTGCTGCCGTATACACCCAGATATAACGACATAAAGATCAAACCATACATTGGCACTAGCATCGATAGCGGTGCTTCGTTACGGCCTTGCGGAATGGGGTTTGGTAGGCGTTGCTTTCTAAACAACATGACATCTGCTACTCGACCAATATAGATAATGGCAAGCACCGAGCTAACCAGCACCAGAGCGGCCATCATCCACCAGCCTTTCTCCATTGCGGCACCTATCAATGTAAATTTACTAACAAACCCCACTGTTAGCGGCACACCAATTAAGCTAAGACCAGAAATAATGAATGCAGCACAGGTTAAGGGCATAGTCTGAATTAAATTATCTAAACTTGGCCTATGAGCGTGTCCAAGCCGATAAATGATGCAACCTACCGACATAAACAAAGCTGTTTTAATCATTGCATGATTAATAATGTGCACGTAGCCTGCCGTTAGACCGGCTTGCGTGGCTAAGCTGATCCCCGCCACGATATAACCGATTTGCGCGACACTTGAATAGGCGAGCATCCGCCTTAGATCAGTTTGAAACACTGCTACCACTGACATGATCAGAAAGCCTAAAACAGCCGCCGGCAATAGGATGACATTGAACAGCAGGTATTCAAAATTATATTGAGTGCCAAACACACTAAACAAAAACCGTAAAAACACATACAGGGACACCTTTGTGGCCGTACCTGCTAAAAATGCAGTGACAGTTATGGGCGCATGATGATAGGCGTTTGCCAACCAGGCATGCAGTGGGAAGATCGCAGATTTGATCATCAGCCCAATTGAGATAAAGCTGAAGGCAACCAATATGGCTCGTTCGGATGAAGCATCAGGAATTCGCTGCGCTAAGTCGAGCATGTTTAGCGACCCAGTGGCCGCATACAGAAAGCCAATACCTATCAATATAAACGAAGCGCCAATGCTGCCCAGCACTAAATAGCGAAAACTTGCTGTCAATGCGCGTCTATCGCTACCAAATGCAATAAGCATGTAGGTTGATAACGATGAAATTTCCAAAAATACAAAGACGTTGAATGCGTCACCGGTTATCAGCATCCCTAGCAGCCCGGACAAACACAGCATCCAAGCGGCATAAAAGAGATAATGCTTGTTTGAATCAACCGATTTTTTAACACTATGATAGGCGTACAAAAGCACTATTGCGCTAATGGCTGCCACCAACAACAGTAGCGGTGCATTCACGGAGTCAACGTAATATTCGATACCCGTTGGTGCTGCCCAGCCACCCAGCGAGTAACGAATAATGCCTTGCTCGTTAACTAGACCTAGTAGTTTCCAGGCGACAAGCACGCACATTAAGTTGGCTACAACCGCAATAATCCAAGCCAACTCGCTACGCCGTACCAATACGATTATCGGTGCAGCGAATAGAGGAATAATAATCTGTAATGCTGGGAGCTGTGTGGCAATCACGAGTCCTGCTCCTGCATCTCAATCGCCTTAATTTCGTCTTCTTCGATCGTATCGTAGCTTTCATAGATACGCACAATTAAAGCTAGCGCCACGGCGGTGGTGGCAACACCGACAACGATGGCAGTCAGGATTAATACATGAACCAAAGGATTAGAGTAGCTCGCTGGTTCATCCAGCAATATTGGCGCTGTACCACCGTCTACTTTACCCATCGTGATGTACAGATAAAAAATCGACGTTTGAAACACGCTCAGTCCGATTATTTTTTTAATCAGGTTGTAGCGTGCAATTAATATATACAAGCCAGCCATCATCAAAATAATGACTATCCAATAGTTATAAAGACCAAGTATTGTGTTCATCGTTTTGATGCGAAGCCATAAAACAAACTAACAATAACCGCGTAAACGGTTATACCTACTCCAAGCTCAACAGCGAAAATACCTAGATGCTGTCCATGAATGGGGTCGTGAAGTAAAACGTCGTAATTAAGAAATTCAGCTCCACGAAGCATAGATACAACGCCAGTGAGTAAATACAACAGAACCCCAACCGCCATCGACACACGCAGCATTGTCGGCGTAAGCACAGAGCGCGTATGCTGCAAGCCAAAAATCAATCCGTGGAGAATAAATGCAGAGGCAAATATAACGCCCGCCTGAAATCCGCCGCCTGGACCGAAGTCGCCATGAAACTGCACGTACAACGCGAATAGCATGACGAACGGAATGATTAACTTCGTGATGACCTGCAATACACGATGTCGTTGTCTAGGATACAGCTTCACTATTTGTGCTCCGCTTCATCATCTGGAACCGTCGGTAGGTCACCCGGTGCGTCTTCTGGCGCTTCTTCCTCTGGCCTACGGCGACGTAAGCCCAACAAGCTAAGCACCGCAACGCCAGCAGTAAACACCACAACGGTTTCTCCAAGCGTGTCGTAGCCGCGATAGCTTGCAAGCACGGACGTCACTACATTGGGAATTCCAATTTCGGAATCTGATTTGTGTAAAAAATGCTGCGTTAACTCTGGGTGTGTTTGCGCAGGTGATAAATCTGACCCGTAGTGCGGCATATCCAGCGTGCCATAGATCAACAAGGCACCGGTCACGGCAACAAAAAACAAGGCCGTTACACTGTCATGGCCACGAGGCTTTTGTTCGTGCTTGGTAAACGACAAGGCACCTAAAAATAGAATCGTTGATATGCCCGCTCCAACCGCTGCTTCAGTGAACGCCACGTCGACAGCATCCATCACAACAAACGCACCCGCTGCAACAAGGCTATACAGGCCCAACAAAACCACACCAGCTAGTAGGTCACGTAAAACGATAATACCGACGGCGATGACTACTAGAAACGCTAGTAGCACCATGATAGTAAGGGTTTCCATGTCAGCTAGCCTCTGGTCGAGAGCGTGCCAAGCGCTGCGCTGTCTCGGGGGAATCTAGTATCGGCTTACCATTGGCGTCTGTAGGGACAAAGCCAGACAATAAAGCTGTCTTTGCAAGTGCGTGAGAGGCAGTGGGCGATGTAATTAATGTAAAGAACAGCACAATCATTACTTTGGCAGCGATAAACCAACTACCGTAAACAAACAAAGCCTGTAAAAACAAACCTAGCATGACAAAAATAGCGCCGCCAGTATCGGTTACGCTAGCCGCATGTAAACGCGTATACAAATCGGGCATACGAACCAGCCCTATCCCACCGGCCACAATAAACACGCATCCCGTGAGAATGAGCAACCAGCTAAGTATCCAAATAATCCACATCATCTTAGAAGTCGTCCTCTTGATAAGCACCACTACCTAGATCGTCGTACTCAAAAAATTTGAGTACAGCAATTGTGCCGATGTAATTAATCAAGGCGTACACCAAGGCGATATCTAAAAATTCCGGCCGCTTTGTTAAAAATCCGTATACCGCAATAAGCAATACTGTTTTGGTACCAAACGAGTTAACAGCTAGCAGGCGATCAAAAATCGTTGGGCCTACCAATGCTCGGAACAGCGTTAAAATCATCGTCACGAGTAACGCTAAGGTTGCTGCAACAAACATTAGTTTTTGCCCTCATTCTGTGGCGGTAAAGGCTCTGTTGGAAAGTGCGGCTCCACGTCTCGGATATGTGCAGCCATCTCGCCCGTTTCAAGTTCATGAAGGCTGTCTTCGTGCAATGCGTGCACAAGGATTTCATCCTCAGGCGTAAAATTAATTGCAGTCGTGCCGGGCGTTAGTGTGATCGAGTTGGCATAGATCACACGACCGAGCTCAGTATCAGGCGTGGCGGTGACCCTGCGTAAAGTGGGTTTAATCGGCATGTCAGGCGTGAGAATACGTTTGGTTACGTCGATGTTGGACAGAAGAATCTGCCAGCCCAGCCAGGCCCAATATTCGAAAATATGCAAAAAACGGAAATACACGGGCTGGCCGCGATGCCGCAGCACTCGCATTTTGGTAGCCAACCAGCCCACCAAAAGCACCGAAACGACGCCAAGTACCAAAAGTTGTGTTTTGAAAAGACCGGACAACAGTAACCAAAGAATGGCCATCGTCACCATGAGGCGAATTGTCAGCATATTGGTTTTTGCTCTTATTTTAGTGATGTGCCCAGAGTTGTAATTTTACCATGCCAACAGCTTGCCAAAAAGACAGTATTGAACGCACCAAAGGGTTAAAATACGGTTAGTTGTTAGGGTTAATTCACAGCAAATGGTAGCTCGTCTGATAAACTTCGACGACTATTTTATGCAAGGGCTCGAAATTCGTGTCACGCTCAGTACCAACCGCTCTTTTTCTTGCTTTGTCGCTATCGCTCACAGCTTGCGATAACGGCTCTAGCTCGCCAGTACCGGCCAACACCCCGGCCAGCAATGGCGCTTACACGCTTAGTTTGGGCACAAATGTTGTGTCCGTTACCGAAGGCGAAGGCGCTGCGTCAATCTCTCTAAGTGTTGCGCGGGACCAAGGACACACTTTGCCTATCACGCTAGAAGCTGAGGGCCTCAACTTGGCCGATGAGCAGGATCTGCGATGGGAATTTCAAGACGCTCAACTATCTGACACCGAAAGCAGCACCGCGTTGTTGCTGATATTGGATATTGGCGTCGCTCCACTGCCTGCGGCAAGCCAGCGTCAAGTTCGCGTGATTGCCAGCGATGGCAGCAACGAGGCCATAGAAACCACAGTTACACTCAACATCACACCTACTGACAAGCCTGATATCTATTTACTCGCAGGCCAAAGCAATATGGTTGGCGCTAGCGAAGATGGCGCTAAACAAAGCGCTGCAGGCCAAGTAGATGCTGCCAACAGCCGCATATTCCAGCTCAACGTCACCGGCAACGACCAAGAACACTTCAAGACTGCAGCCGATTTTACTGATCCTGCACAAATCGCTGTAGCGGATCCACGCTACCCACTTGCGGTCGACCCACTGCATGAGGGTTTTGATACGAGTATTGAAGATAAATTAGGCGACAGGATCGGTCTTGGTTTGCAATTTGCCAAAGAGAGCCTGCCCAGCACAACAGCTGATATCTACCTAGTGCCAACAGCTTGGTCTGACACGGGCTTTTGCAGACGTGACACCAATTTGCTGGAAGGCTTAGGATGGCTACCAACAGCACCACCAGCCAATTCTGCTTTCACTGGTACATTGCTTCACGACAGAGCGCTGGCACGCTTAAATATTGTGCTCGATGAAACTGACGGCATATTCCGCGGGATTCTTTGGCATCAAGGCGAAGCCGACTCGGATGAAGCTGCTTGCGCAGCCGCCTACACCACCAATCTACAAGCGTTTGTCGCCTCTATCAGAACTAATGCTGCCATCGATGCCAGAGGCTCAGCCGCACGCGGCCCTGGCGCAAATATCCCCCTTGTAGTGGGGACAATGAGCGCTGCAGTCGGGCCTTTTACTGATACTAAACAACAGGTAGACAACGCCTTACGCACAGTTGGCAGCAGCATACCCTTCTCTGACGTCGTCTTAACCGACGATCTAGTTCCTCCGGCCTTTGCATGTGGGGATGGATGCATCCACTACGGTGCGGATTCCTACCGAGAATTGGGCAGCCGTTACGCGGTAAAACTGCGAGCTATTCAGCAGAGATAAGCTATCCTTTAGCGATATGTGAAGTCTGTCTCACGAGAATTGTTGAGTGCTCCCCGATAACCGGGCGCAAGGCGAGACAAATCAAATTATATCGACCCTTTGGCCGATAAATAATTCTATTCCTTACGGTCGTCTCTGCGATACTCATGAAACGTATTAAAAGCAACTCGAATCTGTTGCTACTTATAATGCTTACACTGCTGCTTGGAGGCTGCGGTGGCAATGGATCAACAAACAACGCACCGTTTTTGATAGTCGTTGCAGCACCAACGGATGCTTTGCTGGAGGGTAATCCCGCCGGCATTAACCTGCCTGTTAGCATTACCAGAACGGATGATCACTCAGAACCCTTAACCTTAACGGTAGAAACGACGGATCAGTTGCTAAGCGCCAACTTTGATACTAATGATTTAACGCCAGACAACGACAACACCACGCTTAATATCAGCCTCGCCATTGCTGATTTGCCGATACAGCCACACTCTAAATCTATTGACATAATTGCTAGTGACGGCACACTGAGTACGACACTCACAGTCGCCATTCCAACCGTACCCACTAGCGCGCCTGATATCTATTTGCTCGTTGGGCAAAGTAATATGATCGGGTTCAGTGGCGACGGCACAAAGCAGGCATTACCAGGCGGCGCCGATGAACCCAACCCTAGAATCAAACAACTGAACGTATCCAAGAATGATCAATTTGAAATCTTTACAACGTTTGACGATTTCATATCAGAGTCCAAAAACGCGGTCGCACCTATCATTGTGCAAGCCGAAGACCCTCTGCACATACCATTAGATGAATCCAACACCAGCGGCAAAGATTTAGATTACATCGGATTGGGCTTAAGCTTTGCAAAAGCAGCTCTTCCCAATACTACCGCTGAGATCATACTGGTGCCAGCAGCGTGGTCGGGCACTGCGTTTTGCGATAATGAAGGAGGCCCGATTGGCCAATGGAACGCGCAGCCAACTACTGACGATTCTCTGGGTAACAACTGGATGTTTGAGCGCGCGATAACCCGTACTGATATGACCATCAACGAAACCGGTGGCGTGCTGCGTGGGATCCTATGGCACCAAGGCGAGTCCGATGCTAACGAAAACTGTTCAGTTTCTTATGGCGCGAACATGGAAAGCCTAGCGCAAGAATTCAGACTTCGTATTACAACGGATGCACGTGGCGGAGATTTGCGCCGCTCCGATGCTAACATCCCTTTTATTGTGGGCAGTATGTCAAAAGGTGTGGACGACCGTGATGATCTTTCTGTCTTTAGCGCTGACAAACTAGTGATCGATGCAGTTCATCGCAACATAGCGCTGCAAGTGCCACACGCTGGGTTTTCCAACCATGACGACCTTGTGCCGGCAAACGGATTCCCCTGCGGTAACACCACGTGTATCCATTTCGGTCCTCAAGCCTTACGGGAAATGGGCTCTCGCTACTATCAAGCGTTATTAGACGCTGCTAGCAACTCGGACCTCTAACGAAAATGAGATTGCATGCACTACAGTATCTGCGCGCAGTAGCGGCTCTAGCGGTTGTCTACAGCCACGCAGTTATCCAGGTAGATGCCTATCGCCCACACTTGCCAGAATGGGGAAGCTTCGGCGTTGATATCTTCTTTATCATCTCAGGCTTCATCATGGTGTACATATCCAAGCCTACTGATACGCCAAAAGATTTTTTTATCAATCGGGTAAAACGTGTTGTGCCGCTGTATTGGTTTTTCACGTTAGTGATGGCTGCGATTCTAGTTGTAGCACCATCATTGTTTAAAACCTCCGTGTTTAATTGGCAGGCATTCATTACTAGCCTATTTTTTATCCCCGATTACAGTATCGCTAATTCTGCAGTGATTTGGCCCATCGTCGCACCGGGATGGTCATTAAACTACGAGATGTATTTTTATGCGCTATTCGCAATCTCTCTATTAATGTTGCCAGCGTATCGAATATTGTTTATCGGAGCTGCAATAACCTTTGTGTTCGCGCTTTCACATCTTATCGATAGCTCTTCAGCCATTGGCGTGTTTTATAGAGACGGCATTGTATTCGAGTTTATTCTCGGCATGTTACTCGCTCAAATGTGGAAGGAGGGACAAACCATGCCGCAGTGGGCTGCACTACTGTGTATTGTGGGTGGCTTTATAGTGATTTTTATGCAGTTAAATTTGCCGCGTTTTTTCGAATTCGGTGTTCCTGCATTTTTCGTCGTTACAGGTTGCGTATACCTAAAAACAGGTGCTAATCGGTTTTTACTGATGCTCGGCGATTCATCCTATGCCTTGTATTTAAGCCATATCTTTAGCTTCGGGGTGATGCGCAAAGTGCTACCACCGATGTTGGAAGGCAACAGCCATGCGCCATTGTTATTTGTCATCATTTCAATCGTGTTTTGCGTCGTTGTCAGTATTATTGTTCACTACGCCGTAGATAACTGGTTACTGCGTAAAGAGCGTCTTAATATCTTCCGTGTAGCAAAACCTAGAGAGATATGAGTTAATTGGTGAATCAACACACTACAATAAGCTACTTTTTTGTGACCACGCTCAAGCATCGAATCCGGCAGTGGGCTTAAACTGATGTTAGTTTCAGCAACGACTAACACCATGCGAGAGCCAACAGAAATCATACAGCGTTTCGATCTTAAAACAGGTCATACGCTTAAGCTGCAAAGCCACGACAAAATTGGCAAAGGCAGTACCATGTACGAAACCATTTGGTATGACGAACGAGATAGCGATCACAAGCTAGTGTCACGGTTCCGAGCGTGGATCAATCAAGACGGTAATCCGCCCTACCGCCGCCAAATTGGTTGGGAACAATATGCGCTATCGGGTGAATTGCTCGATCGCGAAGTGCGATACTCCAAACGCGACAATCTAGAATACTTACACTAAGCTATCTGCTCCACTACGTGACGGTAGCAAAGTGCTTCATCACGTCTAGAAACGCATCCCCGTAGTGATCCAACTTGTGCTGGCCTACGCCCGATACCTTAGACATCTCTGATTCATTGAGTGGACGCTTGTCCACCATCTCAGCTAGAGTCTTATCGCTAAACACCACATAAGCAGGCACGCCGGCTGTTTCAGCCAACTCTTTACGCAAGGCTCTTAGCTCATCCCACAATGGTTGATCAGCTGCTTTGATTGTAGGCGCTGATCTTCTTTTACTACCTCCACCGCTGCGTGAACTGGACGCTGATTGAGCTGAACTAACTCGCACCTTTAAGGTTTGCTCGCCACGCAATAATGGTCGAGCGTAATCTGTTAGGCTTATTGAGCCATGCCCTCCTACATCGACCGTTAAAAAACCTTTAGCGATAAGTTGCCGAAACAAACTACGCCATTGAGTGGCATTGAGTTCCTTACCAATACCAAACGTAGATTGTGATTGATGATCATTATTGATAATGCGATCGTTGGATTTACCTAACAATACATCGACCAAATAATTAACACCAAAGCGTTGACCAGTGCGATAGGTGCACGACAAGGCCTTTCGTGCAGCATCCGTTGCATCCCATGTTTCTGGTGGTATTAAGCAATTATCACAATTACCACAAACCACTTCATTGGGATCATCAAAATACTCTAACAACGCTCTGCGACGACACATATCTTGCTCTGCCAAGCTCAACATGTATTCAAGTTTATGATGCTCAACCCGTTTATGTTGCTCATCAGCGTTGGATTCAGCCATCATGTTGCGTAGATTGATCACATCTTGTAGACCATAAACTAGCCACGCATCCGAGGGCTGACCATCACGCCCAGCTCTACCGGTTTCTTGATAGTAAGCCTCTACACTTTTTGGCAAATTAAGGTGAGCAACAAATCGAACATCAGGCTTATCTATGCCCATACCAAAAGCAATAGTCGCTACCACTATCACGCTATCGTTACGTAAAAAATGGGTTTGATTTCGTTGTCGATCTTGTGCCGGCATTCCAGCATGATAAGGTACTGCGTCACGGCCTTGTTCGCACAACCATTTGGCGATGTCTTCAACCTTTTTACGTGATTGGCAATATACAATGCCGGCGCTTTCGGTATGTTGGGATTTCAAAAATTCCCAAAGTTGATCTTTAACGTTTCTCGCTTCAGCGAGCGCGTAACAAATATTAGGGCGATCAAAGCCTGCTATGAATTTTTTAGCGCCTTGCAAACCTAAGTTTTTAACGATTTCATCTCGAGTACGTTGATCAGCTGTAGCAGTTAATGCAATACGTGGAATATCAGGAAAGCGATCTTGCAGCAACGATAGACCCATATACTCCGGCCGGAAGTCGTGCCCCCACTGGGATACACAATGGGCCTCGTCTATTGCGAATAAAGCAATTTCGGCCCTATCAAGCAAGGACAACATGGTTGGCATCAACAATCGCTCGGGCGCTACATACAGCAGATCGATGTCGCCTGCGAGCAAAGCGGCTTCTGTGTCAGCTATCTCTTCACGGCTGAGTGTGGAGTTGATAAACGCAGCATTTAGATTAAGCGCGCGCAACGCATCAACTTGGTCCTGCATTAGGGCGATTAGCGGCGAGACCACAACACCCGTACCACGCCTAACCAAGGATGGGATCTGATAGCAAATCGACTTACCACCACCGGTTGGCATGAGTGCCAGTGCATCGCCACCGTCTATTATCGTATCGATAATGTCGGCTTGAGCGCCACGAAAATTGGGGTAACCGTAAATGGTTTGTAGGATATCTAACGCGTCCGTGTGTTTCATAATTGAGCCTTGAAGTTAAAGTGTTAAGCACATCCTGTGCAGCGGATAGACTACCAGTAAATTGCTACGGATTGCTTACTTCGGCCCCATTCGTATAGCACCATCAAGGCGAATAACTTCGCCATTGAGCATACGGTTTTCAGCAATATGTTGAGCTAGTGCTGCGTACTCATCCGGATTACCTAGGCGTTTCGGGAACGGTATATTGGCCGCTAGTGCGTCCTGTACATCCTCGGGCATGGCTGTCACCATCGGGGTTGCAAAGATACCTGGTGCTATCGTGCATACCCTTATGCCCAAGGAAGCAAGGTCTCGAGCCATCGGCAATGTCATGCCCGCAATAGCAGCCTTGGATGCCGCATAGGCACATTGACCAATTTGCCCGTCATAAGCTGCGACCGAGGCGGTATTAATTATTACGCCGCGTTCATTGTCTTCCAATGGATCAAGGCTAGTCATGGCGTTAGCGATATTGGACGCTACTAAGAACGAGCCGATAAGATTGACCCCAATGGTTTTTTCAAACACCGCGGCATCATGTGGGCCTTCTCGAGTGACCGTTCTGCTAGCTGGTGCAATGCCCGCGCAATTGACCAGCACACGCGGAACACAGTTAACCTTAACTAATGTGGCAACCAAATCTTGCACTTGATCACTTTGACTGACATCAGCAGGTAGAAACTCGGCGCCCATTGTTGCAACACGTTCGGCTGCTTCTGCAGAAGGCAAATCGGTGACGATTACCATGCAACCTAGCTCGCAGAAGTGCGCCGCCGTCGCTGCGCCTAAACCAGACGCGCCACCTGTGACCAATACGGTCGTATCGTGATTGCAATTCAAGCGCTTACTCCGCGGTATTCTCGCTGCCACTGTTGGTATTGTTCAACAATGCCGCCCATGGTTTGTTCATCAAATTCACGTAAACCACCTAGCACCATGTTCTTCTCACCTTTACCCACCAGCGTGTTGTTGTCGTAGAGATCAAACTGCAACGTCGCCTTGCCCTTTTTGCCCTCTACAGCCAAGGATGTATCCGCAAGTGTTAATTGTGGTGCAAGTAATTTTGTCGTGCTTAGTTCAAGCGCCATATCGGTATAGATAACCAACGGCCTCGCAGGATTAATCATCATGCCTTCGCTACGCATGAGTTCAACTAATATATCTGGGAAGGTTTTACCTGAAAATTGCACGTACTCTTTTGTTAGGGTTGCGATGGCTTGTGGGTCTGTCACTCGATCGCCATCAGTCGTGACTTCTAGATAGACTTTATCGGCAGCATCTTTTAACACTAATTTTTTATCAATTGTTTCGGGCAATAACACCGGCATATTGGCGGACAACATGCCTTCAAACTTCACCTGCATCGAACTAAACACACCGTATCGATTTAACAACACCGAAAACAACAGATCGCCCGGCACGCAAAATCGCTTCGCCCCGACGTCATGCAATGGATTGAAATCACCGGCAATCGATTTAGCAAATTGGCTAGCTTGTGATTCAGTGAACTGCAGCTGTTCACCGTCCAGTTGGTAGTAGTCTTCTATTTTCATCACTAAATTATACCGCCAAAGTAGCCATACAGCGAGATTGCTAGCGGTATTGCTTTAGCAATAAATCAAACCGTGCGATTTGCTCACCTGACAAAGATACGGCGCGAGGATATTGTGGCTGGGCTCGATCATTCAGGGTGTGGCCACTCCAGCCATTAGTGGTGCGCATAAATTCGGTCAATCCGGTTTCATCAAACAAGCACTCGTACCCACCCATCACACAATCAATATAAGATTGCAATATGGGGAAATCCTTATTCGCTGCGGCGAAATTCTCTGGCAGTGATTGATAAATGGCCACCTCTTTCACCGGTAGCGTTACTTCTAGTTTGAAAGCACTGATTGGGACGCTACGCCGAGAATAGCCTGATTCGCGTTGATCCAACGCGGGTAGCTCGCTTTCCTCAATCAACACCACCACACCGTCAATGACCGTCGTGGGGTCTGAGGCTGGACGGGCGCTTAGGGAGGTGCAATGTCGATTTGCGCCATCGTCTGAGACTCGGTGCGCCCAATGCCTTTCCCAGCCTGATAAGCGCGCCGTGAAGGCCTCCTCGAGCGGAGGGCGCGTGTCCCGGTTAACCAAAGAGCCGTAGCCAAAATAAGCAATCATAATTGTGCGATGAGTTATGCGATGATACGGGGGAATTTAGCGTTTGTTGACGAACTTGCGGAACCCCTAACGGTTAAACTGTCTGACAATCATTATAGTGTTACAGATCACGTTTTAGGCAGTCCAATGCAAGCGCCACAGTATAACCGAGCAGCCTGTTTGTTTTCAGGCTTAATCCTGCTTTCTCAGCTACCGTTGCTGGCAATCGCTGGAGAGCTTTCGCAATCTGAACATGCTGTTGCCTCGAATCTAGCGGCTGCCACCCCATGGCCAACTTCTGATGCAACACTGCGTGCAACTATTGCGAAGCAAAGCGCCGTACACCCGCTCGGACTACAAACGCTATCAATTGAAGCTGACTGGAAAAAGCACGCCGATGGCGCTCGCCTTGCCAGAATTTACCAATACGACTACACCCAATTAAAAAGCCGTCTACTCGTTATTGATGTTAACTCCGAGCAAGTTCTGCGCGAACAACTTATCGGCTCAGTGCATTTGCCATTAAGCAATGATGAAATTAATTACGCCGCTACTCTCATTAATAGCGATGCCATGCTGTTACTTCACATCAATCAAGAACGAGCCCTGCGAACACTTGAGCCAATCAACACGCTGGAAAGCTTTGATGTGAAAGCCAGTGTCTACGAACCCACTATGAACGATCACTTGTGCAGTGAACAACGCTGCGTATTGTTCGCTTTAGTAGACACAACATTAACTGTTTCAAGCGTCGAGCCATTGGTACTGCTTAACCATGGTGAAGTTCGACTCCTGCAGAGTACTTTGCGTGAATAGACTTGCTTACACACTGTTGTTGTTCAGCATGCTGTCACCTCACGCAGCCGCGCAAGAGTGCACGGAGATTAACCACACGTTTGCCTCTGGCGCTAACTGGCAGCTTTGCGCTAATGTTAATAGCGAACATGGGCTATCACTTACTGACCTACACTATTTCGCACCGGGCGATTCTTCGCGGCAAGTGCTAGAGGCATTACATCCTGCGCAAATTATAATGATGCACCACGGCAAATCTAATGTGGATATGCTGCTTGGCAAACCTGGCTTACATAAGCCTGTGGCGCTAAACAACAAAACATGTGAAGGCACGTTACATACCATCAGCGACACTCATACAGTGTGCTCTATCGTGCGCCCGCTGCCGCTGTTAGCAAAGTACAGTTCGCGTAGAGCTTTGCAAGGTGAAGCTATTGATGTGTTTGCAGTATCTGAGCATGAGTCTTTAATATGGCGTAGTAATGTGCGACTAAGCGAAGATGGGCGAATAATCCCGTCCATTAGCCTGTCTGGCTTACGTCCCAGTATCACTACCTCAACTGATGGCAGCGCCACTTTGCAGACCAGTTGGCGAATGGCGTTTGCATTGAACGGAGACGGCAGCAACGACCGTGTTGAACAGTTTGATTTCCCACTTAATAGAAACGCTGGCAATCGACGTGCTATGGAGATCAAAGCAATCAATACTGAATCATTTGCATCAGTCCAGCGAGATGATTTTCGCGGCTGGCGTGTGTTAGATGAAGATGGCGATGGCTACTATCTCGACCCACAAAATAGTGGCTACCAAATGGTGAGTAGTACGCTCAATTGGGCTAAATTTGATTTAGCCATTACGGCATACAATGCTTGTGAACAACTGGCCGACAATAATCAGGCTGACGCCTGCGACAATAATCTTGATGCCTTCATCAGTGGGGAATCCTTAGAAGGTAGGGCGCCGGTATTATGGTATAGCCAATCGCGTATTTTCCGACCGCGCACCGAAGACAATCCGGTTATGTCTAGTTTACATACAAGCTTTGAACTGCTGCCGTTTGAATGGACGGCCAGCTCACCCTTTGAAGCATTGGAATAACCACTGCTGCCATTATGTTAAAACAACTCTCACTCTTATCATGCTTAATGCTGTGCTCTTGGTTTAACCTAGCTCAGGCGCAAAACGTTGCACTGGAGTGTCAAAGCGGTGAGCTCATTACTCAAGAATTTGAAAACGGCGCGCAGTGGAATATCTGCTGGGAATCACGCATACGAGAAAACCTCATTTTAAGTGATATCTACTACACGCCGCCTGAAGGTGAGCCAAGCCTAGTGTTAAGCGAGGCTCGATTAAGCCAACTGCATGTTGCCTATGATGATAGCGACGTCACCTACAATGACATTACGCAATTTGGCCTAGGTGGCGGCTACCTTGTAGACCTCACCACCGAGGATTGCCCCATTGGCGAATTGCTGATCTCACAAACTCGCCCCGCTGCCTGCAAGTGGCTTGCAACAGGCGAGGATAATTTTCGTATGCGCAATAGAGCCAGTAGCGCGCATAGTTTAAATTTGTTTTCAGTATCGCAAGTTGGCGCGTACGCCTACATTATAAGTTGGTTGTTTTATGACGACGGTGTAATCGAACCTCAAATTGGTGCATCCGGTGCATTGCAACGTAGTTCCGCCGTGTTAACCCTGCCTTTTGGTCGCGTGCTTCAAGGCGATGCAGACACTCTATGGTTATCACACACGCATAATTATTACTGGCACTTAGATTTTGATTTAGGTGAAAGCGCCACTGACGACGTAGTCGCTGAAAGCCGGTTTGAGTTTGATGAAAACGGCATTCGGCAACAACAATCAACCTTACTGACAACGGAAGCTGCGCTACAAATTGATCCCCAGTCTGCCACTGCCTGGCATATCCTGGACAACCCTGCCGCTGGAGAATCAATCAATCGAAGCCGCGGCTACATAATCGAGCCAACTCGTTATGGGCATCGCTTAGTAAGAGAGGAAACAGAACCTTATACCGAGTTTGACTTTTTCGTCACAGTGGCAAACGATTGCGAACGATTCGCCAGTCAGAATGCTCGATTTAACCCTGACTGCAAAAACCATGTTTTAGAGTACGTGGATGATGAATCGTTAGTAGGCCAAGATCTGGTCGTTTGGCACCGAGTGAGTTTTCATCACGTACCACGAAGTGAAGACCAAAGACATATGCATACTCATTGGGATGGTTTCCTCATTGAGCCCACCAATATTCACGTGTCATCGCCTGCACTCAACGGGCTGCCTAATCAAGCACCACAACTTGACGCCATCTCAACCCAAAGCCATCGGCGTGGGGATTCAATTGATTGGCATACTCATGCTAGCGATGCTGACAACGATCAACTCGCTTTTAGCGCAACCGGGCTGCCTAATGGGATTCTGTTATCTAGTGATGGTACATTCTCAGGTACCGCTACTGAATACGGTGACTTTACAGTTGTGGTAAGCGTTAGCGATGGTATCGATGTTAGCGAACGCACATTTGATTGGAATATCACCCCGGGTAAAAGAAGCTCTGGTGCCTTGGGGTATAGCTGGGTGCCGTTAGTGTTACTCCTCGTATCTCGCCGTCGCGGGCGTGACTGCTAGAATTACACGCGCAAAGACGGCAACCCAACTCCCGTACTCTCAAACCCGCCATCAGCAGCAACCACCTGCCCCGTTATATAACTCGCTTTTCGCGAACACAGGAAAACAATCAATTCAGCGATTTCATTTTCGGAGCCATACCGATTAAGCGGAATAGCATCATGATAAGCATCAATAATATCTTGCGTGTGAACCGCCATGGCTAGCTTTGTTCGTACCGGCCCCGGCGCTACGCAATTGGCTCTAATACCAAATTCGCCAAGCTCTGCCGCCTGCTGTTGAGTAAGCTGAATTACTGCAGCCTTTGATGTGCCATAGGCTGTTCGCAACGTAGATGCACGAAGACCTGAAATACTGGCGATATTAACAATACAACCCTTATTGTGCTTTAACGCAGGAATGGCAGCTTGCGAACATAAAAACACACCATCTAGATTAGTTGCCATGACGCGCCGCCATGCTTCAAATGAGGTTTGCTCGATCGGGCCAAAATCTGCCACACCTGCATTGTTAACCAAACAGTCAATGCCATCAAATTTAGATTCGACTTCAGCCATCATTGCCGCAACAGCATCAGGGTTTGATATATCGCAATGAATTGCCTGCACGTCCTTCAAACCGTTGGAGGCTTTATCAAGTTCGTCTTTGTCGATGTCTACCATGGCAACGAATGCGCCTTCGGCTAACAATAGCTTGGTGGTAGCCAAACCAATTCCACGTGCTGCACCGGTTATTAAAGCTACTCGTTTTTTATTGTTCATATATTAAATTTCGCTAAGACTATTACTACTAAGGATAACTAATCCCAATTACACAATAAGTCATACTCTTACCCGCTACTTCAATCGTTACTTCATCATCAATTGTTTTTTTTAATAATGCCTGCGCCAACGGAGAATCAATACTCACTCGGTTAAGCGATGCGTCAATTTCATCCGCACCAACAATATTGATGACCATCTCTTCTCCACCGTCCTTTTCCAATTCTACACAAGCACCAAAAAACACCTGATTATTATCTGCGCGACGATCTACTACCGTAAGATCGGGTAAACGTTTCTGCAAATACCTGATTCGACGGTCTAGTCCAGCCAGCTCTTTTTTACGGTAGATGTACTCTGCATTCTCGGATCGGTCTCCCTCGGCAGCCGCTGCTGCCAAGTGCTCGGTCACTACAGCCCGGCGCACCCAGATGTCCTTTAGCTCGGCTGATAAGCGCTCGAAACCTGTGCGAGTGATATACGGCGAAGATCGCGGTAATGGCGCTCTATAACGTCCCATTAGTTTATAATCATTACCTGTTATTCACGCTCGAGGGTTAGCAGTATATCGTGCTTGCCCGAATACACGGCCGTCACTGGCTTTACAAAGCATTTGTTGGAGAAGTACCTGACCACACGTATGGCAGCACCTAGCCCCATATGTTTTATTCTCACTTCATAGAAGAATATCATTTGAGTGACGAGAGTTAGTAACAAAACCCTATTGTTGAACGTGTACATGGCGCCAATGCTTACCGTGCTGCTTGCTGTGCTGCATGCAGTCCTGCCTGTTGCCCATGCGCAAAGCCCTGCAGGCAATACTGAAGTCAGTGTTTCAACCCATTCGGGGGCGCAGCAATCGATTGATGAGGTACACGGCAGAATCCTCACCATCTTTTCCTATGATCCTGGCATGGAGTGGGTGAAGTCTTTGATTGCTGGGCTTGAAGATGGGCTTAGCACCCTGCCGAATATCGAGCACAACACAGAGTTTCTCGATGCCAAACGGCATCCAGCACTAACGCACTCCGAGGCATTCTTGAATAGCCTGAGAGCTAAGTATCACCTCCAGCAGCCTGACGTTCTCATGATCTCGGATGACCCTGCGTTCGAGTTGCTTCGTGACAAACTTCCGGAGCTTTTCCCAGGGGTGCCGGTGGTCTTTTTCGGGTTGAACAAGGTTCGCCACGACTTGCCGCCGTCATTCACTGGAATTTACGAAGTTCACGAGGCAACGCCGACACTCGAAATTGCCATGCAGCTGACGAACGCATCCGGAGTCGCCGTCATCTCAAATACCACCGAAACAGGAAAAGCCCACGAACACACGCTGGACGCGGCTAGAAAAGCCTATCCCGATCTCGAATGGGTGTTCTTTAGAGACATCGTGAGCGATGACCTAAGTTCACTGCAGGCACTTCCAGATGACTGGCCCATTCTACCGGTACTCGGATTGAGACAGGCCCGGGCGGACGGCCCTATGGTGCCCATTTCAAGAACCGCGGAGATTATTAGGGACCAATTGCCAAACCCAATGTTTTGGAGCACTGAATCTTTAATGGGTCGAGGAGTCGTCGGCGGGTACATATTGCGAGGAGAAGTGCATGGGCGGCAAGCGCTCGAGTTGGCGGTTCAGATTCTTCATGGGGCAGACCCCAGCGAAATACCTGCAATTATAAAAACACCCCATGAGTGGCGTTTCGATTGGCGAGAGCTGAAACGTCGCGGATGGCTCGATCAAACACCAAGCGGCGCAGAGTTGTTGTTTGCACCTCCTCCCTTCATCCAACGCCATCGGGAAATTCTTGAGCCGATAGCGCTTGCTTTGCTGAGTCTGTTGGCTGTTATCGGTACTCTGATCTGGCACCTTCGATCGGAGAGGCGTCATGCCAGAAAACTCAAGTCAGAAACGCAGCGTTTGGCGGCGGCACTACTAGCGGCAGACGCAGGAGTCTTTGAAATCAAAGTGGATGGTACAACCTTGAATTCGACACGATGGCTGCAGATGTTCGATTCACAAGAGTTGCAAGCCTCATCGCTCGAATGGTTAAAACGGCTCACGGAAAAGAGTTCCGCTATGCTGGAAAAACGTTTTCAATCGCTTCGTGACGGGGCCGATCGGGAAAGCCTCGAGATTGAGTTAGAGTCGCCACGTAAGCTGATTCAACTAATGCTTATGCGAGACGGAGAAGAGCCGGAAACTGCCGGAATCGTGGGGATTGGAATTGATGTAACCAACCGTCGTCGAGCTGAGCAACAAGAGGTATCACGTGCTCGGCTTCACTCATTAGGTCAACTTGCCGGCGGTGTTGCTCACGACTTCAACAACCTGCTCATGGTAATTGTCGGCAATGCAGAGATGATTCCCGTAGCGGACTCCCCAGAGATGAAAGACAGACTGGCCGACTCGATCGTAAATATAGGAATGAAGGCGGAGACACTAACCAAACGACTGTTAACCTTCGGACGGGTAGAAGAACAAGATGAGCCACCCAACGCTGATCTAAATTACCTTGTGAATGACTTGTACGATCTATTAAAAGACATGGCAAAAGGCTGTGACGTCGTGTTAAAGCTCAGTGAGCTAGAGCTGAGCTGTAAGGTGAGCTCTTCAACCATCGATCAAATTCTAACCAACCTGGTGGCGAATGCGCGCGACGCTATGTCAGGCCAGGGAGATATTATCATCGAGACCCTCAAGCACAAAAACGAACAGGACGAGTTATTCGCTGTGCTCCGTGTTCGCGATGAAGGTGAAGGCATGGACCCAAATACGATAGAACACCTTTTTGAGCCGTTCTTTTCAACCAAAGGTGTAGGACGAGGAACCGGTCTGGGACTCTCTACCGTCTACGGGCTAGTGTCGTCCTCGGGTGGCAATATCTCTGTGGATTCTACCAAGGGGGTAGGATCGACTTTCGAGATCAGTTGGCCACTTTTTGTTGAAATAGACTAGCTAGAGCGCTTTGGATGCGCAGAAAGAGCCTAATTTGACTGAGATCACATTGTAAAATCAATAGTTAAGGTTCGTTTAGGCGTTAAGTTGACACAGATTACCGCGTGGTCGATACTCAAGGCTCCATGGCGCTTTGATGCCACTAACAATCAGGATTCCACTATGAAATACACACTTGGAGCGGCTGCCAGCGCATTGGCAGTGGCTGTAACCCTTTACGCCGCGCCGTCGGTTGCAGAGGTCTGTGATACCCCGTCTGCACTGGGTGACTTAGGCAAGTTTGAAGGTGAAACCATCACCATCATGGGTTCTATGGAGGGCACGGACGAAGAAATGCTCACCAACACCGTAAGCTGTTTTGAAAAGGCAACTGGTGCTGTTGTTAAATACTCAGGTTCTCGCGATTTTGCAGCCCTGATTGTTGCCGATCTACGCTCAAACAATGCGCCTAATATTGCAATTTTCCCTCAGCCAGGTCTAGCAGGCGATATGGCTAAAGAAGGCCACCTAACTCCACTGGGTCAGGAATCTGCTGACTGGATGGCAGAAAACTATGGCGCTGGCCCATCCTGGGTAGCATTAGGCACTTACGCCGACGCTGACGGCAAAGAAGCCTTTTATGGCTTTCCGTACAAAATGGATTTGAAGTCACTTGTTTGGTACTCACCGGAACAGTTCGAAGACAACGGCTACGAAATTCCTGACACGATGGAAGGACTTATCGAGCTGTCTGATCAAATGGTTGAAGATGGCAACACACCTTGGTGCATCGGCGTAGAGTCCGGTAACGCAACAGGTTGGACGGCAACTGACTGGATGGAAGATCTTATGCTTCGTACCACCACGCCAGAAAACTATGACCGTTGGGTGTCTAACGATCTGCCTTTCAACAGCCCAGAAGTACTGAAGGCGATGGAAGTTTATGGTCAGTTCTCACGAAACGATGACTACGTAGCTGGTGGTGCTTCTTCGGTTGCTACTACTTTCTTCGGTGATGCGCCAAAAGGTCTATTCTCAAGCCCAGCCTCATGCATGATGCACCGTCAGGCTTCATTTATTCCAGCGTTCTTTCCTAAAAAGGGTGAAGAAGTAGCCAACGGCGAAGCAGATTTCTTCTACTTCCCTCCTTATGCAGCAGCCGATTTAGGCAACCCTGTATTGGGTGCCGGTACGCTGTGGACTATGACTAAAGACAGTCCTGCTACACGCGCATTTTTTGAGTTCATGAAAGAGCCATCGGCGCACGAAGCCTGGATGTCTCAGGGTACGTTCCTGACAGCACATAAAGCCGCTAACCTTGATGCCTACGCAACACCTGCGTTGCGAAAGCAAGGCGAGATCCTTTCAAGTGCATCAACATTCCGATTTGACGCATCTGACTTGATGCCTGGTGCCATTGGCGCGGGTGCCTTCTGGTCTGAAATGACAGCGTTTGCTAACGGTCAGGATGCAAAGAAGACTGCTGATAACATTCAGTCTGCATGGGATGCTATTAAGTAAATCTAAATAAAATGACTCATAAATTGGGTCTTATATTAGGTTAATCACTAGGGCGCGCAGGGCTTCTTGCGCGCCTTTTCCATTGTCTTATTCGGTACTCGATATGGGTTCATACAAACCAGTACTAGCTGGTAATGGTATCGCCATAGCACTGACTGTGATATTTGTTTTACCCATCACAGCGATTCTCGCCTACGCGCTCACTTCCCCGCTAGACGACTGGATGATGCAACTGGGAGGATGGCTGCACGACACCCGTGGATGGTCTGCATCTGTATTAGAAACCCATGAGCGCTTTACAAAAATCGGATTTGCGATTCGATCAATCTTCATTGCTGTTGGCATCTCATTTCTGTATTTCTGGCTGACCAATTGGCTAAACCAGGGCCTAGCGCGTATCTCGGCAAAAGGCTCGTGGGGGACGGAGTCCTATATCATCGAAGCGATTCAACCGTGGATATTTATTGGCCCGGCATTGGTGCTGTTAATATTGTTTTTGTTTGTACCTGCATTTTCAACACTCAGTCTATCGTTTCAAGAATATGACGGAACGCGCACGATTAACAACTATGCGTTTCTTTGGGACCCGTCATCACTGGGTTATGAGCAATTTCGTTATGCCATGCGCAACAGCATTATGTGGCTTGTTCTGGTACCCACGGTGTGCATTTCCCTTGGTCTGCTTATCGCAGTTCTGGCAGATTCGGTACGTTGGGGAATCGTTGCAAAGACACTGATATTCGTTCCTATGGCCATCTCTTTTGTTGGTGCTGCGGTTATCTGGCGTAACATTTTTGCTGGTGGCGGTATACAACCACAGGAGGCTATTAACGGCCTGACACCGTCTTATCAGATTGGCTTACTAAAGTCATTGCTCGGACACACAGCTGCCTATAACGAACCTTTGTACAGCCTGAAGTTCTGGGGGAACTTCTTTTTGATGTGGATTTTAGTCTGGGTACAAACCGGCTTTGCCATGGTGATTTTTTCAGCAGCTTTGCGTGGCGTATCCGAAGACACGATAGAAGCTGCAAAAATAGACGGCGCTAATCCCGTTCAAATGTTTTTTCGCATAAAGCTACCGCAAATCTACTCTACTGTTGTCGTGGTATGGACGACGCTAGTCATACTCGTGTTGAAGATGTTTGATATCCCCTACGCCCTTTCAGCTAACGACGACGACAAATTGCTGCTAGCCACTATGATGGAAAACGCGCGTAACAACTGGTCAGTGGGTAACGACAACGTCGAGAATTTATTTGCGGCCATCGCCGTGATGCTGATGGTTACCGTTATTCCCAATATGATATTCAATGCAAGGCGTATTCGGCGCGAACAAAAAGAGTTAGGACATTGATATGACCAGAACACTAAACCATGTCATTCTGGCTTTGATTGTTTTTATTTGGGTGCTCCCGTTTGTCGCTTTGGTTACCACATCACTTCGATCAGAAGTCGCGTCTAAAACCTCAGGCTTCTGGACAGCCTTCACACCAACGGAGTTGGGACACCGCTTTAGCACGCATGATAGAGGCGAAATTGAGCCCTTTACCACTTTAAAAGGCAATATTTTTGAAAGGCTTAACCAGGAACGCGACAGTTTTGAGATTGAAGGTGATATCAAATCCATCTTATTCAAAGGCCGTGTACCTGACCCTGACAAGGAAGGAAAAACCAAGCTGATTCGACAATTAATTTATGCTGGGGAAGTCATGGATGTGCGCGGGGGTGATTTTGTGTTCGAACCCTCTGGCGACTTTACATGGACTTTCCCTGAAGCCACTGCCCCCAAACCAAAAAATCTGGATACGTTTATTAATCAAAATCCAATATTTGGCACTGATGCATATGTGGAGGTTCTGTTTGAGAACAAGAATGTCACCAACGCACTGATTTCATCTTTTATCGTTACCATCCCGGCTACCATTATTCCAATCACGATCGCAGCCTTTGCAGCCTACGCCTTCGCCTGGATGAGCTTTCCGGGGCGTGACTGGTTGTTTGTTTTAGTCGTATCATTAATGGTTGTACCCACACAGTTGGCGTTTTTACCTATTTTGCAAGGCTTCAGCGGCATCGCTTCTTGGGCAACTTCGCTCAACGCTTGGATGACAGATTGCGAAGCCACCAAAACCTGCCAAGTGGCTTCAAAATCGTTCGCCAGTTTATGGGTAACACACACAGCCTTTGGATTGCCGTTGGCCATTTACCTGCTACGCAATTACATTGTCGGACTGCCAAAGGAGCTACTTGAAAGTGCACGTATCGATGGTGCTAGTCATTTGCAAATTTTCACGCGCTTAATTATTCCATTGTCGGTCCCAGCATTAGCGTCATTCAGTATTTTTCAGTTCCTGTGGGTTTGGAACGACCTGATCGTGGCTCTATATATCGGTTCGGCAGAAGCTGCCGATCTTGTATTTCCTATTCGCCTGCAAAAACAGTTAGGAACGTTTAAAGATCAGCTGCACTTACTCAACGCGTCAGCCGTGATATCGATTATCATTCCGGTCATCGTGTTCTTATCTATGCAACGTTATTTTATCCGCGGCTTACTCGCGGGTTCGGTTAAATAGAAAAATTCTAAATGACTAAAACAAGATGGTTAACTCGATGAGCACTGCAGCATTAAAATGGTGGGAAACAGCCGTTATCTACCAAATTTACCCACGCTCTTATCAAGATTCAAACAATGATGGCATTGGAGACTTGCCAGGAATAACCTCAAGGCTTGATTACATTGCTAATCTTGGCGTTGACGCTATCTGGATTAGTCCGTTTTTCAAGAGCCCTCAAAAAGACTTTGGTTACGATGTATCGGATTATCAAGATATAAACCCTGAATATGGCACGCTGGATGATTTCGACAAACTATTAGACAAAGCCCATAGTCTGGGCTTAAAAGTCATGATCGATATTGTGCCAGCGCATTGTTCAGACCAACATAGCTGGTTCAAGCAAAGCCGCCAATCGCGAGACAACGTAAAGGCGGACTGGTTTCACTGGGTCGACCCAAAAGCTGATGGCAGCCCACCGACCAACTGGTTGTCATTTTTTGGCGGGCCTGCGTGGTCTTGGGAACCACGCAGGCAACAATACTATTTACATAATTTTCTAAGTTCCCAACCCAACTTAAATCATGCCAATCCGCAAGTGCAAGAAGCGTACGCCGATATTGCAAGGTTCTGGTTTGAACGAGGTGTGGATGGTTTTCGTCTCGATGCAGTACACACCATTAACGCCGATAGCGAACCCTACAAAGACAATCTGGCAAACTCTGACTTTGTGCTCGGCGAAATGCCTCAGCAACAACAACCGTTTTTTCGACAACTGCACGACAGCGCGCAATTAAATCAACCCGGCATACAGGCCTTTAGCGAATCATTTAGAGCCGTTGCCGACGAATACGATGATATTTACCTGATGGGTGAGTTACACGGCGATGACCCCATCAAAGCCAGCCAGACGTTCACCGCTCCAGGACGCTTACATGCAACATACAATTTCAACTTGCTGCAATGGGAAGGCCTCACTGTTAAAGAAATAAAACTGGCGATCACAAAAGCCATTTCGGCTTTTAATGGCACTGGCCGTTTGAGCTTTGCCTTTTCAAACCACGATGTGCCACGCAGCGCGACAAGACAAATGTCACGCATGGGATTAAAAGAAGACCAACGTCAGGCACTACAACTACTATTGTTAAAACTCGAATCCTGCCTAATTGGATCCACCTGCGTGTATCAAGGCGAGGAACTAGCACTAGAAGACGTTACCGATATACCGATTGAAAAAATGCAGGACCCATGGGGCATTGAATTCGCCCCTGTTTTTCTGGGCCGCGATACGTGTCGAACCCCGATGGTGTGGACCAGCAATAAATCCAATGGCGGTTTTTCAAAAGCCAACAGCACGTGGCTGCCGATTGACCCAAAGCATTTACAAAATGCAGCACTTGATGAGGCAGCAAAACCTGACTCAGTCTACAACCAGTTTGCAGCGTTTCTAAAATGGCGTAAATCGCAGCCGGCAATTATGTCTGCCAATACCATGAGCGAAATAACAGGCTCAGATACTCAGATTGTGTTTGATCGAATTTCGGATCAACAAACATTGCGATGCATATTTGATTTTGAATCGCTTTGCGTCACGTTCGAGACAGTACACGTTCGAGAAAGTAAAGGATAAACATAAGATGGCTCAGCTTGCGCTCGAAAAAGTGAACAAATCATTCGGTAATGTCCACGTTATCCACGATGTTGATCTGCAAATCAATGATGGCGAGTTTGTAGTATTCGTTGGGCCTTCTGGCTGCGGAAAATCCACCTTATTACGGCTTATCGCTGGTTTAGAGAAATTATCCAGCGGTAGCATCTCCATCGCCGACAGACCAGTGATGGATTTGCCTCCTTCTAAAAGGGGCATTGCCATGGTATTTCAATCGTATGCCCTTTATCCGCACATGACGGTATTCAACAACATGGCATTTTCTTTGGATTTGCAGGGAGTGAGCAAAGCAGAGATTCATCAGCGAGTAGAAGCTGCCGCTAAGATCCTGCAAATGGAACACTTGCTTGATCGTCGCCCCGCTGCTCTTTCAGGTGGACAACGTCAACGTGTTGCAATTGGGCGAGCAATAGTTCGTAACCCCGATGTGTTTTTGTTCGATGAGCCGCTGTCTAACCTGGATGCGGCTTTGCGCCATGACACCCGAGTGGAAATCGCCAAACTGCACACCCAACTCGGCGCCACAACCATCTACGTTACTCACGACCAAGTCGAAGCCATGACTCTGGCTGATAAAATAGTTGTGCTCAAAGATGGAGAAGTTATGCAAGTGGGTTCGCCAATGGAGCTTTTTAATTATCCCGCCAATGAATTTGTTGCAGGCTTTTTGGGTTCACCAAAAATGAACTTTTTTGAAGGTGTACTAAAAGCCGGCGCTGGCGGCAATAGTGGTGAATTTGAAGGACAAGGCCTTCATGCCAGTGGCGTTAGATTGGTTGGCACTAATCAACCCAACGGTTGTACCGCCAGACTGGGAATTCGACCACAGCATCTGATACTGGATGCAAACGGACCGCTTAAAGGCACTGCCACACTGGTAGAGCGATTGGGAACAGAGACCGTTATCGAGCTTGTGAATGAGGCAGGAACCGCTTTCCGATGTGCCACACCAGAGACCCTTGATGTTGTTGTAGGCGATCAGGTGACATTCTCGTTTAACCCGCAATCAGCACACGTTTTTTGTTAGCCGTTAACGTCAGGCTGATGGAAACAAAGGAGAAATTAGAATGAGCACCAGTTCCAGTGACGCAACACTATCCGGTTACGTGATTACACCGCCTGAACAGGCTACGCTATCCGTTTCAGGTAGCAGTGAGCGTTTTCCGGTACATCGCGTTTACTGTGTAGGTAGAAACTATGCAGCTCATGCAGTTGAAATGGGCCACGATCCTGACAAAGAACCGCCTTTTTTCTTTCAAAAAAATCCTGACAATCTAATTGCGGACGCAACAACATTCCCCTATCCCAAGGCAAGCAGTGATGTGCATCATGAAATAGAGCTTTTGGTTGCGCTTAAAGCAGGTGGAGAGGATATAGCAGTTGAAAACGCGCTCGATTGTGTTTTTGGTTATGGGGTGTCCTTGGATATGACTCGTCGAGATTTGCAAGGCGAGATGAAAAAATTGGGACGTCCGTGGGAAATCGGCAAAGCATTTGAGATGTCAGCACCTGCCGGACCTATTATCCCCGCTGAACAAATAGGCCATCCTGAACAAGGTGACATTTGGTTGAAAGTAAATGATGAGACGCGTCAAACCGGCGACCTTAATCAGATGATATGGAAAACACCCGAGATGATCGCCATACTCTCTACACTGTTTACCTTACAAGCTGGCGATGTCATCCTGACCGGCACGCCAGCAGGCGTGGGGCCGATTCAACGCGGTGACACAATGCACGGCCACGTAGCAGGTGTAGGTGATCTAAAAGTAGTGGTGAGTTAGTCATTTAGTATGGCTACCCGTGTAGGTTTAAACTAAGCGAAACCGGCCCTCTAAATGCCCAGCCGTCAATCTCAACCAAGCCTTGTATCTTCATGCTGGGAAAACGCTTAAACAATCGATTCCTATTTGTTTTTTCCAGTATGAAACATAACTATTAAAAATCTGTCTCATTGCTACTCAGTCCAGACCAATAGACAGCATCATGGCTAAAGCGCAGTATATGCCCTCGTCGGTTTATCGATATATCTTCGATAAATCGCATAAACAACAAATAGTCGTGATTGCACTTACGCTTTCCTTGTTACCGCTTGCACCTATTCCTTTAGAACTACAAAGGAGGATGCTCGATGATGCTATTGCCAATAGCGATACTGATCTGCTGCTCAAGCTCGCTATGTATTACCTGCTCGCACTATTAGTGGCAGCAGGGTTGAAGCTGATCGTAAAAATCCTTCGCGAACGCATTTCTGCTCGTATTGTGTACAACCTACGCAATTCGGTTTACTACTATATCTACACGGTCTTACCACCGTCAAAGCTAAAAAAACAGACTGAATCCGATGATATGGTGGACGAAGGCGCTGTCGTATCCATGTTGTCTTCAGAAGTTGAAAAGCTCGGTGGATTTTCTGGATCGGCGATATCCGGGCCGCTGCTACAGATAGGCACGCTAATTTCCATTCTTTGCTATATGTTCTGGGTTGAACCGCTGGTGGCAACCATTGCCTTGGGACTCTATTCTCCTCAGTTCTTTATTGTCCCGTGGTTTCAGGCCCGATTGAATCGCTTAGCTGCTAATAAAGCCGTTAAGGTTCGAGAGCTAAGTGCCTTTATAGTTGAAAATGCAGAAGACGATTTGATGGGAAAGGCACCGCCTCAGGGTTTTCTGTCAGTGACCGATCAGATTCTCGCTCTTAGAATCAAATTTTTAACCATCAAGAACGTGATGAAGAGTATTAACAATGTGCTAATCGCCTTAGGGCCTTTTGGTGTTATTGCTTACGGAGGCTGGTTAGTGATTCAAGGCGAGATCGAGGTCGGCGTTATTCTGGCATTTGTCTCAGGCCTTGAACGCTTAGGCGGGCCCATTCGTGAATTAACCGCCTCTTATAGCCAGATCACTGAAGCAAGTATGCGCTATCGGATTCTGCTGGACGCGTTTCCTGAGCATATGGACGCGCGATAGCTATCGTCCCCTACGCTGTGTGCTCTAGTGACCAGGGCACAACGAGTCTAGCTCTCCACTTTTGGGGCCTAACTGCTTTAAGCTCCAGTGTTGGCCACCGAAGTTACCTGTCGTACGCATCGTAAGCGTTGGTTGTATAGTGTCGGATGTTACGTCAAGGGACCAATCATAGCCAAGCCATCTTGTTGTGAGTCGGCAGTAGCCATTTTCTAACGGCGTAAATTGCCAGCGTTGGCCAGTATAATCTCCACTTTTCGCAAGCTTTAATCTATCTCTAGCGCCATCATTAACCACGTCAAGCGACCACTTGTCGCCAATTTCCCGATTGACTATCCGATAGAACCCTCTTCCGTCAGCCGTTATGATCCATTCCTGATTTCTTGCACCCTCGCTTCTAGGCTGAAAGGCAAATTCGTAATTATTTTTTGGATTCTTCGCAGAACCGCTGGCCGCTAAAGCACCGCTCTGGAATTCGTTAGTCAGTACATAGCGTGATTGCGATTCGAGATCCTGTGGCAGATTCTTCTTTTTAACAAGCGATACATTTACTACTTGATTAGACTCTGTCAAATTAATCCAGCGACGATAAGTCTTGTAACCTTCTTTGGTGACCACAATGTGGTATCGCTTATTCTGTTCAAGTTCAATTCCATCAAAATATGGCGGCACTATATTCATTATTCGTACTCGAGCATCAGGTAGATCAACCCGAACCGTCAGCCTACCGATTATTAGCTCCGGAGACTGGGCTGGGTTCTCGACTTTCTTAGTCTCAATAAGCTTGTCTATTCTGGCCTTAGCAATGCCGGCAAAAATTCCTTGCGGATATTGCGACAGATAAGCCTTATATTCATTAGTAGTATTGCCTTGTTCAGCACTCTTCCATAGAAGCGCCTCCAACGATTGGTTTGATGCACTTTCTTGTGACGGCAAAATATTAATTTCTTGCTTAAAAAAAACAAAATCCCCTTGCGCTAGGTCAAAGTCCCTGATCTTGCCGTACTGTGGGTTTTGATTTGTGTAGAGCGGTACCAACTGCGACAAATGCACGCCCAGCTCCGAGCCAGTGACATAACCATCATTATTTAGATCGCCTTCTCCATTGATGGCACTAATCAATGCCGGGGTAAAAGTGCTTTTGGCTGGCACTTCCTGATTGGCGCTACCTGCTGTAATAAATTGACGAACAGGTAGAGCAGTGGCGCGCCGGATATATCGCTCTTTGGTATCGGGCAGATTTCGGCTTTTGAACACCGTCCCGGCGAAACAGCTATCGAATACAAATAAGGCGTGCTTGGCCTCCATGTCGCGCGCCCACGAAAGCACCCGTGACATGGGAACGATACTACGCCGGAAATTTTTATGTTCCGGTAAGGGGGTATCAGCGGGAATTATAAAACCTTTGTCACCCACACTGTGCCCATGCCCAGCAAAATAGATGAGTAGGCGATTCTCCGGTTCGTATCCATACTCATCGATGAAGTCTTCAATACCATTGGAAAGTTCGCGACCGTTTGGATTGATCAATCGAACAATGTTGAAATTTTGCGCTTCAAGCGCATTTGCTACTTCGTCCAATTCACTTGGAATATTATCGAGCCGTGGCCATACAGTGTAATCGCTAATACCAATTAAAAGCGCATGGCTCCCTGTATACATCTCAAGCGTTTCACCGTCTTGAGTTGTTACTTGCAGCTTGCTCCGAGTTATCCCGCGTTCTGAGGCCTGCACCGACCCAACTAAAAATAATGCTAAAAACATATATGCGGCTATTCGATGCATATCCATCTCTTCCTGAGTTGTACCAAGATCATGAAGTAATTACGCTCAGATCCTCGGATCAGATTACTAGAAAAGTGGTAAATTTACAATTGCGTCTCTCGCCATCTTATGCTTCGGTTAAGCACCAGTAACACGCCAAACCACATCACCCACATCATCAACCACCAGCAAACAATTGCCGGGCCCGATCGCTACCCCCACTGGCCTACCGTATGACACTTTTTCATCTGGTGCGAGAAACCCGCTTAATATATCGCGCGGTGCACCATTGGGTTTGCCATTCGCAAATGGGACAAACACCACCTTATAACCACTAAGGTTACTGCGGTTCCAGGATCCATGTTGCCCAATCACCATGCCGTCTTCATCAAAGCCTGGCAATGTGCCCCCGGGCATCCAACATAAGCCAAGCGATGCTGTATGCCCACCGAGTGCATAATCGGGCGCAATCGCTTTAGCCACCATGGCTGGATCTTGTGGCACGCGATCATCAACGGTTTGATGCCAATAACAATAAGGCCACCCGTAAAAGCCCCCCTCTTGCAC